>JBEICT010000189.1:0-6636 GCA_040383865.1 Flavobacteriales bacterium
TGGTCTCCACCCATTCCTGCGGCACCAGCTGCTGCCCGCGCCATTGGCCTTTCTTCAGGTAGAGCGAACCGAGCTTCGCGAAGTCGCGGGCCGGCGCGTTGATGCAGCAGAAGGCCTTCTCGATGCCGTCGCCCTTGTGGTCGATGCTCCACGACGAACTGTGCTCCATGCCGAGCGGGGTCCACAGGCGATCGCTCAAGTACTGCGTCAGCGTGCGCTGATCCCCCTTGGCGCGCAAGGCCCGCTCCAGCAACAGGCCGAGCAGTTGCGTGTCGCCGCTCACGTATTCATACTTGGTGCCTGGCGGGTACTTCACCTTCAGGTCCAAGGTATACTTCGTGAGCTGGCGGCCGTAGTAGAACTTGGCCACGGTGCCGAAGGGGTTCACGTAGCTCTCCTTGAAATCGATGCCGCTGGTCATCTGCAGCACGTGTTCGATGGTGACCGCCCCGAAACCGTTGGCCTTCAGCTCGGGGATGAAGTCGGTGATCGGCTGCTGCACGTCGCTGATCAGGCCGTCGGCGATGGCGGTGCCGATCAGCATGCTCACCACGGACTTGGCCATGGAGAAGGAGGGATGCACCTGCGTGCTGTCGTAGCCCTTGAAGTAGCGTTCGTACAGGATGGTGTCGCGGCGGATGATGAGGAAGGCAACGGTCTTGTGGTCTGCGAGCCAGGAATCGAAAGGGGTGGACCGGTCACCCTCCACATGCGCTTTGGGGGCCAGATCCGTGGCTGCTTCGGCATAGTGGAACGGCTCAGGCGAGGCGGGCAGCGGCCGCGACGGGAATTTCCGGTAGTCCCGGATATCCGCGAAGTTCCACTTCACGAAACGGCCCAGTGTGCAGCCGCTGGCCAGCAGCAGCAACAGGGCAAAGGGAAGGATCCGGGAGAGGCGCATGGTGGTTACACGGCCACGCTGTGCTCGCGCAGCGCGTCGTTCAGGCTGGTCTTCTTGTCCGTGCTCTCCTTGCGCTGGCCGATGATCAGCGCGCAGGGCACACCATACTCGCCCGCCGGGAATTTCTTCGGCACCGTGCCGGGGATCACCACCGAGCGGGGCGGCACGTAGCCCTTCATCTCCTTCGGATCGGGGCCGGTGATGTCGATGATGCGGGTACTAGCAGTGAGCACGACGTTCGCTCCGAGCACGGCTTCCTTACCCACACGTACGCCCTCGACGACGATGGCCCGGGATCCGATGAAGCAGCCGTCCTCGATGATCACCGGTGCGGCCTGCACAGGCTCAAGCACGCCGCCGATACCCACACCACCGCTCAGATGCACGTCCTTGCCGATCTGTGCGCAGCTGCCCACCGTGGCCCAGGTGTCCACCATGGTGCCGGCATCCACGTAAGCGCCGATGTTCACGTAGCTGGGCATCAGGATCACGCCCGGCGCCAGATAGCTGCCATGACGGGCAATGGCATGGGGCACCACCCGAACACCCAGCGAGGCATAGTGTTTCTTCAGCGGGATCTTGTCGTGGAACTCCAGCGGGCCCACCTCGTAGGTGTGCATCTGCTTGATGGGGAAGTACATCAGCACGGCCTTCTTCACCCATTCGTTCACCTTCCATCCGTCCCCTGCAGGCTCGGCCACGCGTAGCTCACCCCGGTCCAGCCGTTCGATCACACCCTCAATGGCCAGCACCACCTCCTCATCACGCAGCATGCTGCGGTCGTTCCACGCTTTTTCGATCAGTTCATGCATGGTGCAAAGATGGGCGCCTTGCCCGACCTTCGCACCCCATGCCGCGCGTCATCGCCATCGATCACGGGTTGAAGCGGACCGGTCTGGCCGTCACCGATCCCCTGCGCATCATCGCCACCGCGCTGGACACCGTGCCCACCACCGAGCTCTTCGCCTACCTCAAGGCCTACGTGGCCCGCGAAGAGGTGGACGGCTTCGTGGTGGGACTCCCCATGCACCTGGACGGGAAACCCACCGATGCCACGCCCCACGTGCTGGAGTTCATCGGGCACCTGAAGAAGGCCTTCCCAGGCAAATGGGTGGAGACGGTGGACGAGCGGTTCACCAGTCGCATGGCCCAGCAAGTGATGCTCAACAGTGGCAAAGGCCGCATGGCCCGGCGCGACAAAGGCGCCATCGACCGCATCAGCGCCACGATCATCCTGCAAGGCTGGATGGAGCAGAAAGGCTAGGGAGGCTGGCGTCGGCCGGTGGGCGTGCGCTGTACATTTGCGGCACTTTTTCCCATGATCCTTCCCATTCGTGCTTATGGCGACCCGGTGCTCAAGAAAGTGGCACAGGACATCGAGCCTGGCCATCCCGGTCTGGAGCAGCTCATCGCCGACATGTTCGAGACCATGTACGCCGCCAGTGGTGTGGGCCTTGCCGCCCCGCAGATCGGGCAGAGCCTCCGGCTGTTCATCGTGGATGCCTCCCCCTTTGCCGAGGACGAGGACGGCGAGCCCACCGAGGAGGCCCATTTGAAGGATTTCAAGAAGGTCTTCATCAATCCCTATATCGTGGAGGAGGAAGGTGAGGAGTGGGGCTTCGAGGAAGGCTGCCTGAGCATTCCGAACATCCGCGAGGAGGTTTTCCGCATGCCGCGGATCGTGCTGCAATACCAGGACGAGCACTTCAACGAGTTCGAGGAGGAGTTCGACGGATTCGCTGCACGGGTGATCCAGCATGAGCACGACCATTTGGACGGTGTGCTCTTCACCGACCATCTCAACCCCTTGCGCAAGCGATTGCTCCAAGGCAAGCTGCGCGATATCTCCAAAGGACGCACCGATGCCCGCTACAAGATGCGTTTCCCTGTGCTGAAATGAAGAACGCCATGAAACAACTCAGCCTGTTCGCCCTATTGCTAGCCCTGTTCACGGCTTGTGGAGGTGGAGAGAAGGCCGCATCTCCGAGCGCGGAGCTGGCCGGACGCATCAAGGCCATGGAGGATTCGCTGTTCAATGCCACGAGCTACGATCAGCGCAAGGCCCAGTCGCTCCTTGATGTCTACAAGGCCTTTGCCACCACACACCCGTTGGATAGCATGGCGCCGGAGTACCTGTTCCGCGCTGCCGGTCTTTCAAAGTCGATGCGCGATCCAGCACAGAGCATCTTTCTCTACGATCGGATCATCACCGACTATCCCAGCTGGTATCGTCTGCCCGATGTGTACTACCTGAAGGCCTTCACCATCGACAGCGACCAGGACCGCAAAGGGGAGGCCGAGCGGGCCTACAAGGAGGTGATCAACCGCTATCCCGATCACCCGTTCGCGAAAGATGCCAAGGCCATGATAGAGAACCTGCAATACACTGACGAGGAGCTGATCCAGCGTTTCGAGCAGATGCAACAGCAGCAGGAAAGCGAGGCGAAGGCCAACTGACCGTGCTCAGGCCACGACCGTTTCGCGCAGCGGACGGCCCGGCACCCATTTTCCGTTGGACACAATGCCCATGGGACGCCCTGCCAGGCGCTGGCCCAGGAAGGGTGTGTTGTGCGAGCGGCTTACCAGATCGGCCTCTTCACACGTCCAATCCAGTTCGGGGTCGAACAGCGTGAGGTCGGCCTCGACACCCTCGGCGATGTGCAGCACAGGCATGCCAAGCACGGACCGTGGGCCGTGGGTGTAGCGCTCAATGATGCGGCGCAGGCTCATGTGGCCTTTCAAGGCGGTGTTCGCCACCGCGAAGCTGGTCTCCAGTCCGATGATGCCGAAGGCCGCAGGACCGAACTCCAACACCTTGTTCTCGCGGTCCTCGGGCCGGTGGTCGCTTACAATGGCGTCGATGGTGCCGTCCTTCACGCCTTCGCGCAAGGCATCGATGTGGTGGCTGTCGCGAAGGGGCGGCATCACCTTGTAGCAGGTCTCGAAACCGCGCAGGCAGCCATCGTCCAGCAGCAGGTTGTGGGCCGCCACCGAGGCGGTCACGCGCAGCTTGCGGGCCTTGGCCTGGCGGATCAGTTCAACGCTGCCGGCGGTGGAGATGGTGGCCGCATGCAGGTGCCCTCCGGTGTAATCCAACAGCGAGATGTCGCGCGCCAATTGGATGGTCTCGGCCATCGGGGGAATGCCGCGCAGGCCGAGGCGTGTGCTCATCGGCCCTTCGTGCATCATGCCTTTTGCGCTCAGGTCCGGATCATTGGGGAACACCATCACGGGCGCCCCGCTACCTGGTAGTCCGCGCACATACTGCAATGCCAGTAGCATCAGGCGCGTGTTGCGCACGGTGTGCTGGTCGTCGCTGTAGGCCACGGCACCGGCCTGGCGCAGGTCGTGCAGTTCGGCCAGTTGCTGGCCTTTCAGTTCCTTGGTGATGGCCCCGATGGGCAGCATGCGCACGGCATGACCCTGGGCACGGTGCAGCAGGTAGTCCACCTCGGCGCGGCCGTCCATGGGCGGATCGGTGCTGGGTAGCACGCAGACTGCCGTGAAACCGCCCGCAGCGGCGGCCTCCAAGCCGTTCGCGATCCCCTGTTTCCATTCCTGACCGGGGTCCCGGAAATGGGCGCGCAGATCGATCCACCCCGGGCTCACGTGCATGCCGGCGTGGCGCACCTCGGTGGCCTCGCCCTTCGGGATGCGCTGGCCCACTTTCACGATGCGGCCGTCGCGGATCAACAGGTCCACTACACTATCGTGGTGCGGCCCTCCCGGGTCGGTCACCTTCACTTGGCGCAGGATCAGGTCGTTCATCGCAGGTGTCGGATCAGGAAGACCTCGGCGGCCAGGAACAGCAGTGCCAGCAGGATGAACCACTTCCACAGCTTGCGTCCTTGGTCCAGTTCGTTCAAACGTAGCGAAAGATCGCCGGCCCCATCCTCCAGCACGGTGAAGGTGTTGAGGCCACGCTGCTCCAGCTGTTCCTTCAGGGCGGCCGGGGTCAGGCAGGTCAGGTCGCTCTCGCTGCGTGGGGTGTTGAGGCCCAGCATCAGCAAGGTGTCCGCTCCGGCCGTAAGTGCATAGGCGCCTGCGGGCATGTCCAGATCGTGCAGCACCAGTTGGGCGCCGACCGGGGTGCGCCGCAGTTCGGGTACCAGGTCGATGCCTTCGGGACCGCGCAGGTGTGGCGGCGTTTCACCGGTCAGTTCCAACCCGTCCAGCGGGATCATGGCCTCGGCACCAATGGCGTGGTAGAGCGGCCCCATGGGACGGCTCAGTTCGGCCATGCGCAACAGCGATGTGGCGAAGAGGGCGTGCTGGGTGAGGTTGCCGGCCGAAGTAGTGAGCGGTGTGGCACAGAGGTACACGGAGCCGCGCCCGGCCTGCGTGCGTGCCAGGAAGGGTGAACCGTCCTGTAGGCGCAGCAGCACATCACTTCCCGCTTTCGGCGCCATGGTCCATCGTTCGCGGCTCCAGGGCAGGTCCACGTTGCGGGGCATGGTCTGGAAAACATCGCGGTAGAACGGGAGGTCCAGGTCGATACGGTCCACCTTCATGCGCGCCGTGTCCTGGCGGATGGACGCTGTGCCGCCGAAGCGTTGGAAGAGCGGCTGGTACGCCGAAGCATCGACCCTGGTGGGAGAGAAGATGGCCAGGCTGCCACCTGCTTTCACGAAGGCATCCAAGGCATCCAGTGTTCCGCTGGCGATGGTGGGCAGGGCATTGAGCACGACAAGGTCCTGCGTGGCCAGGGCCGACAGGTCCAGCATTTGGGCGCTTTGTTGCGTGAAGCGGTGCAGGCTGTCCCCGCTGAACACGGCTTCGATGGCCCGGTCCGTTGGTGCATCATTGCCGCTCACCAACAGCACGCGTAGATGTTCGGTCACGGTGAACCCGAAGTGCAGACGGTCGTCGAAGGTCACCGGTCGGTCGTTCAGTGATACGTCGCCCCAATGCCTGCCGGTTCGCTCGCCCGCGAATCGCAGCACGGTATCCACCACGGCACCACCCGCCACGCTGAAGGTGGCCAGTGCCCGTTGTTTTCCATCAATGGCCACGCGCAGCGGCACGTTCACCAGTTCCTGTTCACCGTGGTTGCGGATACGCACATGCAAGGCCTCCTTCTGGTAGGCGCGGCGCACCGGGCTTTCGAACCAGGCGGAGTCGAGGCTCAGGTTGTCGGCGCTGGAAGGCTCCAAGGGCACGATCAGCGTAGGCACCAGCGTGTCGTTGGTCCAGGCATCCACGTCGGTGATGCTCCGTTGCAGGTCGGTGAACAGAATGGTGCGTTTCACAGGCGCATCGCTATCGGCCAGTGCTTCGCGCTGGCGCACCAGCACTTTCGAGAGCGGACGTGAGTAGGGCCCCACGTTCACTTGTGCAGCGGCCTCCAAGGCCTGGTCGCGGCCCAGGAGCATTTGCTGCCTTCCCTCGAACCGTCCCGTCAGCACTTGGAACCGATCGGGGGCGCTGTAGGCCATCACGGCGTCCTGCGCGCCCTTGCGGGCCTGGTCCAGCAGGCGGCCTTCGGGGTTGGTGCCGTCGAGGCTGTAGCTGTCGTCGATGTAGAGCGATACGGCCCGTTGTCCGGCCCGAACGGCACTGTCCGCCTGCGGCAGATAGGGCTGGGCGAAGGCGAGCACCAGGCAGGCGAGGGCCAGCATCCGGGCCAATAACACCAGCCAATGCTGCACTTTCTTGCGGGCACGGGTCTGCTGGGAGACCTCGGCGAGCAATCGCACGTTGGTGAAATCGATCCGCTTGAAGCGGCGCAGCTGGAA
>JBEICT010000190.1:0-6583 GCA_040383865.1 Flavobacteriales bacterium
AGCCGGGTAATGTCCACCCCATCATACCGGAGATCCGCAGACGTCTCGAGCTCTTGGGCGACCTGGACAGCATCCAGCCCCACTCTTCGAACGCCGAACGTTTCGACACGACGCTGGTGAAGGCCGTGAAGCGTTTCCAGACCAGGCACGGACTACATCCTGACGCGGTCATCGGGCAAGGCTTCCTCAACGCGATCAACACCACGCCCCAACAACGACTGCGCACGCTGCTGGTGAACATGGAACGGCTGCGCTGGGTACCCGAAGTGGTGGCCCCGGACCTGCTGCTCGTGAACATTCCGGAGTTCAGGTTGCATGTATTCGAGGGTGGCTCGGAGGTGCTGAGCATGGACGTGGTGGTCGGTGCAACGGCCACGCGCACGGTCATTTTCAGTGATACCCTTTCCACCATCGTCTTCAGCCCGACCTGGACCGTGCCCATGAGCATTGTGCGCAGCGAGATCCTCCCGGCAATGGCCAAGGACCCCAACTACCTTAGGAAGAAAGGGATGGAGAAGATCGGTGGAAGCGCGAAGAACCCCATCATCCGACAGAAACCGGGTGCCAGCAACGCCTTGGGACGGGTGAAGTTCCTGTTCCCGAACAGCTACAGCATCTATCTGCACGACACGCCCTCGAAGAGCTTTTTCGCGCGGGAACAACGGGCGTTCAGCCATGGCTGCATCCGCGTCAGCCAGCCCAAGGAACTGGCGGAATACCTGCTGCGCAACGACAGCGCGTGGACGACAGCAAAGATCCACAAGGCCATGTACGATGGGAAGGAGACCTTCGTGAAACTGAAAGAGAAGCGACCGGTCACCATTGGCTACTTCACGGCCTGGGTGGACCAGGATGGGCGATTGAACTTCAGGGATGACGTCTACGGTCTGGACCTTCGCCTCAGCAACGAACTGTTCACCCCGGAAGTGCCCACACCCGCGCTCAATGCGGACGCTGTAACGGGCCAGTAACGCTGTCCGCGCCCACGATCAGCCGGAGGTCGCTCCCCCCGAAGTAGCGCACCAATTGGCTGTTGCCCCAATGCCCGGGATCGGGTCCGGCATCCAGGATGCGCAGGCTGCAAGGCATGGGGTCGATGGCTTCCAAGCGAAGCTCGGCGGCGCCGGAAGCCACCGCGGTCCGTATCGCTTCGTAACGGGCACTTACGCCACGGTCGTAGTGGGCCAGTCGTCCTTCCTGCAGGTCATCACCTACACGGAACCCATTTCCCGTGAAGAACAGCGCGACGAAAAACACGGCCCATACCATGCGTTGCCTCCCCGGTTCCGAGACCATGGTGAGCAAGCGTTCCACAACCGTATGCCGGGCCATTGTGGCCACGAAGAACGACCAGCCCAAGAGGAATAGAAGACAGGCCACATTGACCGTGCGGTGCTGGCCAAGGATACCGGTGGCCCAGAAAGGCAGGGCCATGAGCAGGAAGATGACCATACCAGTGACCAGCAACACCAGCACCGGTGAAAGGCCCTTCCCAACGGTGATGCCCGCACGACGCACATGGTGCGACCAGACCAGCGATGCGGCCAACAGCGCAGGAGAAAGCGCCCAGGTGAGCACGAAGCGACCGGTATGCAAGGTGGCATAGATCAACGTATGCAACACACGGCCCCTGTCCGGGAAATTGGCCGCCCGCACCTCGTTGCCTGGGGCCAGGAACATGAACAGACCGAGCCCGATCGCGAACAGGAAAAAGACCAACAGAACGGTTGGCACCGCACCGTTCGAACGCCACTTCCACACGAAAAGGCCACCGTACAACAGCACTGTAAGCACCATGTGAGTCTCGCTGCAGCCAGCGATCATTGCGGTGAGCAGGCCGTTCGCAAACAACAGGATGCCCTTTGTCACGGTGCTCTCTTCCCGAAAGAACCGCGACCACGAAGCCGCCAACAGAAGAAGCAGCGCGCTCGGCAGTTGGTACGACACAGCGCCCGTGTACCAGTAAATGCCCTCGGACAGATCGGGCATCAACTGAAGGTAGAGCAACAGGAAAAGGGAAGCGGCCACCACGCCATGCGACCTTTCTGCGGTCCGCCGGAACAACTCGTGCCAGAGCGCAAGCGCACCAAGGAACGTGACTCCAAGCAAGAAGAGCGGGACCAGACGATAGATGAACAGACCCGGCCCCAGCCCCAGCACCATGGGGTTGATCAGCACAAGGATATTCGAGAACCAGCGGCCGTTCCAGGACCTATGCTCCTGTACCAAGCGCTTGAAAAGCGGGCTCTCCATGCCGGCAACGGTGTAACTCCAATCATCGGCAAAGGGATGCACGTAATGGCTCACCAACACATAGCGCCCCAAGGCCAGCATCAGCAGGACCGCCAGGAGGATATGCGCCGTGCGTTGCGACATAGCGGCCCGTTCAGAGGACCTTAAGATCAAACACCGAGGCGCTCCTTCACCCGGTAGTGGTTGCGTTCGGGTGCGCTCCGGCTCACCAGTTCGGCCACGAAGCCCATGGTGAACAACTGAACCCCGATCACCATGGCGGTAAGGGCAACGAAGAACAGCCCCTGATCGGAGACCTTGGGCGCCAATTCATGGAGCACATACAGATGCCAGAGCTTTTCCCCCACCACCCAAGCGGCTGAAAGGAAACCGACCACGAACATGAACGTGCCCACGGCCCCAAAGAAGTGCATGGGCTTGCGCCCAAAGCGGAAAACGAAGGTGATGGTGAGCAGGTCCAGGAAGCCGTTGATGAACCGGTCGAACCCGAACTTGGTGCGACCGTACTGGCGTGGATGATGCTTCACCACTTTCTCGCCGATCTTCCGGAAGCCCTCCTTCTTGGCGATGAACGGGATGTAGCGGTGCATCTCGCCGAACACCTCGATGCTCTTCACCACTTCTCCCCGATAAGCCTTGAGGCCACAGTTGAAATCGTGCAACATCACACCGCTCACCCGTCGTGTGGTCCAATTGAACAGCTTGGTGGGCAGGGTCTTCGACAGGGGGTCGTAGCGTTTCTTCTTCCAGCCGCTCACCAGGTCGAACCCTTCCTCGGTGATCATCCGGTAAAGCGACGGGATCTCGTCCGGATCATCCTGCAGGTCGGCATCCATGGTGATCACCACCCCGCCTTGGGCAGCCCGGAAGCCCTCATTGAGCGCAGGGCTCTTGCCGTAATTGCGGCCGAAACGGATCCCTTTCACCCGGGCATCCGCCTCCGAAAGGCCTCGGATCACCGGCCATGAACCATCGGTGCTGCCATCGTCCACCAGGATGACCTCGTAGGTCACCCCCATGTCACCGATGACCTTATGCAACCGCTCCACGAGGATCGGTAGCGACTCATGCTCGTTGAGCAGCGGGACTACGATGGACAGGTCCATGCTGCAAGATTACGCCGGGGAAGTTGAAGCTGAACGGGAGCGAGCACAGGATCAATTACCTTTGTGCCGGGGCAAGTCCTGTACGACCAGCTCCCGCTGAATCCCCCAGGTCCGGAAGGAAGCAAGGGTAGGCGGTTGTAGCGGTGCGATACGGGTCGCTTGCCCCACTTTTTTTGCCCATTTTTTTCCTGGACAGGGCCGGCACATCCTTGTCGGCCGAACGATGGACGGCATGCTGCTGAGTACCTTGCCGCCATGGCGGAATATGTTCGGGTAGTGCTGGTGACCGGAGGGTCCAGCGGCTTGGGTAAGAGCATTTGTGAGCGGCTCTCGGCCATGGGCCACAAGGTCTATGGCACCAGCCGGCGAACCCAGGGTGTGGAGGTCCATGGCGCACACCACCTGGTCACCATGGACGTGACCGACGAGGCGAGCGTGGCCGCGGCCGTGGCGGAAGTGATCGGTCGCGAAGGACGCATCGATGTGGTGGTGAACAATGCCGGGCTCGGTATCCAGGGTGCGGCGGAGGATATCACCCCGGCCTTGGCGCAGCAGTTGATCGACACCAATGTGCTGGGGCCCCATCGCGTTTGCCGGGCGGTCATCCCCCACATGCGCGCCCAGCGGAAGGGCCTGATCATCAACATCAGCAGTATTGCCGCCAACTTCGGACTGCCCTACCGGAGCTTCTACAGTGCCAGCAAGGCGGCATTGGACCGCTACAGCGAGGCCTTGAGCACCGAGGTGGACCGGTTCGGAATAACGGTGGTATCCGTGCAGCCGGGCGAGTTCAACACCAATATCGCCGGATCACGGCTGCGGCCGGAGGTGATCAATGAGGCCAACCGACCCGGCTATGAGAAGGCCATGGAGGTGTTGGGTGGCAGCATGCACTACAGCCGGGATCCCGACGAACTGGCACGCGTGATCGCGAGGATCATCACTGAGCAGCGACCTGCCACGGTCTATCGTGTGGCCCAGGGGATACAGAAACTGAGCGTGCTGCTGAAGAAGCTCCTTCCCGGCCGCATGTTCGAGCGCATGGTGCGAAAGCATTACGAATAGCGAACGTGTCCATGACCACCTATGACCCCTCGAACTGGTTCAAGGCCCTGGCCTTTCACCGTTCGGACACGTTCCGGAAGCTGTGGCCGTGGCTGGCCCTGTTGGGCCTGTTCACGGCCGCAGTGGGCTACGTGGAGGTGAACCACCTGAAGCTGAACCAGAGCAGCTTCGTGAGCAATCTGCCCGTGATGCACAGTCTGCTGGGCTTTGCGATCAGCATGCTGCTGGTGTTCCGCACCAATACGGCCTACGACCGTTGGTGGGAGGGCCGAAAGCTCTGGGGCCAGCTCGTGAACGTGAGCCGCAACCTGGCGATCAAATTGGCAGCCTACCTACCCGAGGACAAAGCCACGCGGAGCTTCTTTGCCCGGGTCATCGGCATTTTCTCATTCGAGCTCAAACAACACCTGCGATCGGAAAAGACCCGGCTGGAACTGGATGCCCTGCCTCATCCGGAGATCCCCGACTTCGACCGTGGCAAGCATGTGCCCGCACAGGTCTCGGCCCTGATGCATCATCGTGTGATGCGCCTGCATCGCGACGGCCACATCAACCACGAACAGTTGCTTGCACTGAACGGCGACCTGATCCAGTTCATGGACATCTGCGGGGCCTGCGAACGGATCAAGAACACGCCCATCCCCTATTCCTACAGCAGCTTCATCAAGAAGTTCATCGTCATCTATGTGATCACGCTGCCCATGGGGTTCGTGTTCACACTGGGCTACATCGCCATCCCCGTGGTGATGTTCATCTTCTATGTGCTGGCCAGTCTGGAACTCATCGCCGAGGAGATCGAGGACCCCTTCGGAAAGGATGGCAACGACCTGCCGATGGAGCGGATCTCCGTGATGATCGGCCGCAACATGGAGGAACTGCTGGCCTGAAACGGATCCCACCAGAAGCCGAAGCCCGGTCCACCGCCGAAAGGCAGGGACCGGGCTTCTTGCTTTGTCCAGGAATGACGCTTACTCGGCGTCCTCCTCTTTGTTCTTCTTGCCCTTGGTAGCGCGCTCCTTGTTCTCCATGGCGCTCTTCAGGTCGCTCAGCACGCTCAGGTCACCCAGGGTGCTCTTCTCCACCTTCTCGTTCACGCTCTTCACCGAGGCGGACGATGCACCAGGGGCTCCGGCCTCTTTGCGTGCACCGCGCTTGGCGGGAGCTGCTTCGATGGGCTCCTCGCCCTCCTCGAAGGTGCGGGTGTGGCTCAGGACAATGCGACGGGCATCGCCGTTGAACTCCAGCACCATGAACGGAAGCTTCTCTTCGAGCTCGGCCTTGGAACCGTCGGCCTTCTTGAGGCTCTTGGCGGTCACCGTGCCTTCCACACCGTAGGGCAGGCTGACCACGAAGTTCTGTCCGGCGCGGCCGGTGATCGTTCCCTCGTGCACGCTGCCCGGGGTGAACACCGTGGCGAACACCTCCCAAGGGTTCTCTTCCACTTGCTTGTGGCCGAGGCTCAGGCGGCGGTTCTCCTTGTCCACTTCCAGCACCATCACCTCGATGTCATCACCGATGTTGCAGAACTCGCTGGGGTGCTTGATGCGCTTGGTCCAGCTGAGGTCGCTGATGTGGATGAGGCCGTCCACACCCTCCTCCAGCTCGGCGAAAATGCCGAAGTGGGTGAAGTTGCGAACCTTGGCGCTGTGCTTACTGCGCACAGGGTACTTGAACTCGATGTCGGCCCAGGGATCGGTGCTCAGCTGCTTCATGCCGAGGCTCATCTTGCGCTCTTCGCGGTCGATGTTCAGGATCACGCACTCGATCTCCTGACCTTCCTTCAGGAAGTCCTTCGGGCTGCGCAGGTGCTGGCTCCAGCTCATTTCGCTTACGTGCAGCAGGCCTTCCACGCCGGCGGCCACCTCCACGAACGCGCCGTAGTCGGTGATCACCATCACTTTGCCCTTCACCTTGTCGCCAGCGTTCATTTCGGCGCTCAGGGCATCCCAAGGGTGCGCCTGCAGCTGCTTCAGACCGAGGGCGATGCGACGCTTCTCGTCGTCGAAGTCCAGGATCACCACGTTGATCTTCTCGTCCAGCTTCACCACTTCCTCGGGGTGGCTTACGCGGCCCCAGCTCAGGTCGGTGATGTGGATCAGACCATCGACACCGCCGAGGTCCACGAACACGCCGTAGCTGGTGATGTTCTTCACGGTACC
>JBEICT010000191.1:0-6560 GCA_040383865.1 Flavobacteriales bacterium
AGCATCAGGTCGCTGATCAGCGCGCGGTACTCCGGCGTGTAGTCGAAGGGGCCGGTGGCCTCAATGGTCAGTTCCTCCTCCTGGACCGCCGTACCGCTCCTATCCAACTCCAATAGCACCCGCTTTGGGGGACGATGCGTCACGTACCGCACTTCGCAGCGCCGCACGGGGGCCAGACCGATACGCGCAGACTCACGAACGAACTCCTTCTCCCGGTTCAAGGGGATGATCACTGCGAACCGGCCATCGCCGGCGAGCAGCCTGTCCACCGCTTCGACCAGCTCGGGGAACAACAGTTCATCGCTGTGCTTGGCCAGGCCGATGCGCGAATCCGGTGATGCGGAATAGCCCGCGTAGTAGGGCGGATTGCAGATGATCAGGTCGAACGGCTCACTGGTGCTCATGCGTCGCACATCCATGCGATGTACGCGTACTCGCGCGGCCCAAGGACTGTCAGCAGCGTTCTCTGCCGCCTGCGCCGCGGAATCATCGTCGATCTCCACGGCATCCACGGTGGCTGTTGCGTTCCGCTGTGCGGCGATCAACGCCAACACACCCGTGCCTGTGCCGATGTCCAGGATGCGCTTCGCCCCCCGATGGTCCACCCAGGCTCCGAAGAGCACACCGTCCGTGCCCACCTTCAGGGCACATCGGTCCTGCTGGATGGTGAACTGCTTGAAGCGGAAAGATGGCTTTGGCATTCGGTCACTGGCCGCGATACAGGTCGATCAGGCCGGGTGGCGTGCGCACCAGCAGCGACCGGGTCTCGGGATCAATGCCCAGGATCATCTCTTCGGCCAGGGGCACCATCACCTCCTGTTCGCCATGGAGCATCACCAGCACGGGGTTCTTCGCGGTCCCTTCTATACCGGTCACCTCGCCCAGGTCGCCATGCTCCTCGTCACGCACGATCATTCCAATGAACTCCTCCGGGTCCCAGCTCTCATCGCTACCGTCCGCAAGCAGGCCGGGCGGTGCATAAATGTCACGTCCCACCAGTATGGAAGCGCTCTGCGGATCGGTAAAATCATCGAACTTCACCAGCACATCGCGCCCCTTGTCGTGCAACTGACTGAAGAAGAAGGGCACTTTCTGGCCCTCGATATCCACGAACAGGCATCCAGCATGGACCAGATCGTCCAGGTCGCAATCCTCGAGGTGCACGGTCAGTTCACCCCTGTGCCCCCAAGGCTTGCCGAGCTTGCCGATGCGATGAAGGCTCTCCAGGTCCATGGCCGCAAGTTAGGGTGATGCCCGTGCGCAAAGAAAAAGCCCGCACCAAACGGTACGGGCTTTTCAGGGAGTTCGGTCGATCTACTCAGCGGCAGGAGCCTCACCTTCAGCGGCCGGGGCCTCTTCGGTGGCGGCTTCAGCGGGCGGAGCGGAAGCAGCGGCCAGCTTGGCGCTGATCGCAGCGGCCTTCTCGGCGGCCTTCTTGTTCTCGGCAGCGATCCGGGCCTTCTCGGCGTCGGTCTTGCCTTCGGCGAGCTTGCTGCGCTTGGCCTCGATCTTGGTCGTCTTCTCGTTCTTCCAGATGTCGAAACGACGCTCGGCCTCTTCCTGGCTGAAGGCGCCCTTCTTCACCCCGTTGAGGAGGTGGTTCCTGTACACCACACCGGTGTAGCTCAGGATCGCGCGGCAGGTGTCGCTGGGCTGGGCACCTTTCTGGAGCCAGTCGAGACACTTGTCGTTGTCGATCTCAATGAACGCGGGGTTCTGGTTGGGATCGTAAGCACCGATCCGTTCGATGTATTTCCCGTCGCGGGGTGCACGGGAATCGGCCACCACCAGGTGGTAGTAAGGCCGGCCTTTTTTGCCTTTACGCTGAAGGCGGATGCGAGTTGGCATGTCGCGGTTTGAGTTGGTTGTCCCGGAATTGGGGGTGCAAATATGAGGAACTATCCCCGAACGGCCAAGCTTTCCACCTACCGGCCTGCAAACCACGGTAACGGCGAACTTAGCGGCGATGCGTTCACTCCTGCCCCTTGCCTTCCTACTGGCCAGTTGTTCCACCGCACAAGAAGTGCGGCTCCCCGACCTTATTCCGCTGCCAGCGCAATACCAGCTGGACAAAGGAACGCTGGACCTGGGTTGTCCCTGGAAAGTGGAAGTGAGCAACGAGCGCTACCGACCGCTGGCCGAGCTGATCGAACAAGAGATCGCGCCACTGCACCCGTCATCGGGCGTGAACTGCCTGGTACCCTTGACCATTGCCATGCAGGTGATCACACCCGACACACTACTGCCCCCGGAATGGTATGCCTTGGGCGTGATGACGGACGGTATCGTGATCTCGGCCACCACCGAGGCCGGGCTATTCCGGGGTAGCCGCACGCTGATCCAATTGCTGGAACAGGGCAGCGAGACCGGCACCCTCCCCTGCCTCAGCATCACTGACCAGCCGCGTTTCCAATGGCGGGGCATGCACCTCGATGCCTGCCGCCACTTCTGGTCGGTGGAGTTCACCAAGAAGTACATCGACCTGCTGGCGCGTTACAAGATGAACAGCTTCCACTGGCACCTCACCGAGGACCAGGGCTGGCGCATCGAGATCAAGAAGTACCCCAAGCTCACCGAGGTGGGCGCGTGGCGGAAGGGCAGCCAGTTGGGGCCCTACGCCAGGCTCGAGTACGACACCATTCCTTATGGCGGCTTCTACACGCAAGAGCAGATCCGCGAGGTGGTGGCCTACGCGAAGGCGCGGCATATCAATGTGGTGCCGGAGATCGAGATGCCCGGGCATGCCATGGCGGCGCTGGCGGCCTATCCGCACTTGGGCTGCACGGGTGGGCCCTATGAAGTGCAGCGCGGCTGGGGCGTGTTCGAGGACGTGTTCTGCGCGGGCAATGACAGCGTGTTCACCATGCTCGAGGATGTGCTCTCCGAGGTGATGGACCTCTTCCCCAGCGAGACCATCCACATCGGCGGGGATGAATGCCCCAAGGATGCGTGGAAGGAGTGCGCGAAGTGCCAACGCCGCATGAAGGCCGAGGGTTTGAAGGACGAGCACGAACTGCAGAGCTACTTCATCCAGCGGATCGAGAAGTTCGTGAATGCGAAGGGCCGGAAGATCATCGGCTGGGACGAGATCCTTGAAGGCGGATTGGCGCCCAATGCGGCCGTGATGAGCTGGCGCGGAACGGAAGGCGGCATTGCGGCGGCGCGCAGCGGGCATTACGCCGTGATGAGCCCCGGCAGCCACTGCTACTTCGACCACTACCAGGGCGACCCCGCGAACGAACCGCTGGCCTTCGGTGGCTACACTACCGTGCAGAAGGTGTACAGCTACGAGCCGATCCCGGCGGAGCTGAAGCCCGAGGAGCAGAAGTACATCCTCGGCGCGCAGGGCAACGTGTGGACGGAGTACATCCTGACGCCCGAGCACGTGGAGTACATGGCCGTGCCGCGCATGCTGGCGCTGGCGGAAGTACTGTGGACGCCGAAGGCGAAGCGCAACGAAGCGGACTTCATCCGGCGATTGGAGAACGAGTTCCCGAAGCTGGAGGCGATGCAGGTGAACGCGAGCAAAAGCTTGTACCAAGTGCGAATTGTTCCGTCTCAGGGAGATAGTGTTGGCTTGATCCACATCGACGCAATAGCTGCCCTAGATGGCCAACACACTGACATTATCTGGAGGATCTACAATGAGAATGGGCTGGCCCTGGGGGGTGGAGTCTCCACAGATACCATCGTCATTGGTCGCTCCTGCACGATCGAAGCGCGGATTCAAACTGAGACAAAAGCACAACGCAAGAGCTATCCCGTTGCTGTGAGGAAATTCCACTTCAACAAGGTCACCGCCCACCCGATCACCCTCAGCGCGCAACCCAACGAGCGCTACAGCGAAGGCGGTGCGTTCACTTTGGTCGATGGCATCACCGCGCAGGAGAAACGCGTCAGCACCGAGTGGCTCGGCTGGAAGGAGGGCGTCACCATCACGGTGGACCTGGGCAGCGTGCAGGACGTGCGCACCGTGAGCATCGGCGCGTTGAACGAGACGCACAGCTGGATCCATTTGCCCGAAAAAATCGATTACAGTACAAGCACCGATGGCGTAACCTTCCAACTTCACGGCTCCGCCAAGGCTGGGCCCAAGCCTGGCCGCAACGCATATACCTACGAGCTCGGTGCACGCACACGGTACATTCGCATCACCGTGCAGCACATCGGCAAGATCCCCGAGGGCTTCCCCGGCGCGGGCTTTCCGGCGTGGTTGTTCCTGGACGAGATCGAAGTGCGGTAGGTATGATCTTTCATCGCCTGAACGTCATGAAGCACCTGCTGATCACCGTCCTCCTGCTTTGCGGCCTTTCATCCGCCGCACAGAACACCATCTACAGCCACGCCATCGGCAACTGGCGCAATGGGCCCGTGGTGTACATCACACCGCTGATCGAGGCCTCTGAGGCCATGACCAAGGCGCAGCTGTTGGAACGTTACAGGGCCGAGTTCCCGGAACTGAAAGACATACCGACCAGCGACCTGGACGTACTGCTCTTCGGCACACCGGAGGAGGGCGAGGAGAGCCGCCGGACGTTGTTGGCCAAATACGGTATGCGCAAGCTGCAAGTGGTGATGCTGGAAAAGCCCAAGGATCCGGCCATCACCGTTCCTGCGGACCATCACTGAACACCGCGCCACATTCGCCACCCGACTACCTTGCGCAGCATGATGCGACCGTTGCTGGTGGCCTTTCTATTGTGCAGTACAGCCTTGGCACAGGCCCAGCTTGGCGAGGACCGCAGCACCTTTTCCCGGGCGGACTCATTGCGCGGAAGCATCGGCCCCTACCGGTCGTGGTGGAATGTGAGCGCCTATGCGGTGACCGTACGGCCGAACCTGGTGGAGCGCAGCATTCAAGGGAGCACGACCATCACTTTCGGAGCCTTTTCCGATGGACAGCGCATGCAGATCGATCTGCAAGAGCCGTTGGTGGTGGACAGCATCACCACCCTGATCGAGGCCCCGATCCCCATGCCGGATGGCCGGTTCGTGGGGGTGACCTCCTTGAAGGTCCCGGTGGCCTTCGAGCGGGACGGCGATGTGATCTGGGTGGACCTGCCCGAACGCATGGAGGCCTATCAGGGTAGTGTCCTGACGATCCATTACCACGGCGTGCCGCGCGCGGCCAGGAACCCACCGTGGGACGGCGGCTGGATCTGGAAAAAGGACGCGCAGGGCAACCCGTGGGTGAGCGTGGCCTGCCAAGGCCTGGGCGCCAGTGTTTGGTACCCCTGCAAGGACCACCAGAGCGATGAACCGGAGGAGGGTGCCAACCTGCGCATTATCGCGCCGGACAGCCTGCAGGGCATCGGCAACGGACGTCTGCGCGGCACCTGGCCCAACGGCGATGGCACCACCACCTGGGAATGGCAGGTGAGCAGTCCCATCAACACGTACAACCTCATCCCCTACATCGGCAAATACGCCCATTGGAACGAGGTGTACGCCGGTGCCGATGGCCCGCTCCAATGCGACTACTGGGTGCTCGCCAGCAACGAGGCCAAGGCACGTGAACAGTTCAAGCAGGTGCCCGAGATGCTACGTTGCTTTGAGGAATGGCTGGGCCCCTACCCCTTCTACGGTGACGGCTACAAGTTGGTGGAGTCCCCGCACCTGGGCATGGAACACCAGAGCGCGATCGCTTACGGCAACGGCTTCGTGAACGGCTACCGCGGCACTGACCTGAGCGGTTCGGGGCATGGCCTGAAGTGGGATTACATCATCATCCACGAGAGCGGGCACGAGTGGTATGGCAACAGCATCACCACGGTCGACATCGCCGACATGTGGGTGCACGAGGGCTTCACCGACTACACGGAGACCATCTTCACCGAGTGCCAGCAAGGCAAGGAAGCGGCAGAGGACTACCTGGTCGGCCTGCGCAAGAACATCCGCAACGACCGGCCGATCATCGGCCCTTATGGTGTGAACCAGGAAGGCAGTGGCGACATGTACTACAAGGGCGCCAACCTCATCCATATGATCCGGCACATCGTGGGCGACACCACCTTCAAGGCGATGCTGCTGGAGATGAACGCCTCCTTCAAGCACAGCGTGGTCACCAGCGCCCAGGTGGAGGACCTGATGATCGGCTTCGATGCGCGAACGCGCGAACGCCTTCACGCCAGCCTCTTCGACCAATATCTGCGCGATATCCGCATACCCGTGCTGGAACACGCCGTGAAAAAGAAACGATTGTGGGTGCGCTGGACCAATTGCAACGACAGCCTGAGCATGCCCGTGCGCCTCAACGTGGACGGGACGCCCGCCACCGTGAACTGTACCAGGCAATGGACCGCCATGGACCGTCGGGTCAACAAACGCACGCCCATCGCGGTTGACCGCGCGTGGTACGTGGGTTCACGAAGGGTTTCCAGGTCCATGGTGCGCAAACCCGGTGAGCGTCCACGGAACTCCTTCGAACTTTCGTTCTGAAGGGCCCGCCAGCAGGCTCCGGCGACGTTGCGGAAGGCGAGCTTGAGCTTGATCGTCAGCCCTTGTTCACGGCTGCGCTTTCCGCAGCCATGGAGCGGAGCAGACCAGCGGCCGCCATGCCA
>JBEICT010000192.1:0-6426 GCA_040383865.1 Flavobacteriales bacterium
CAAGGACCACAGTGCCCGTGCCGAACGTCCTTCCTCGTTGGAGCGCTTCAGCACAGGCCGTCAGATGTTCATCAACCTCGGCACTGCCGATGGATTCGACAAAGGCAAGATGCTCGGCTACATCTGCGGCGTGAGCGGCATCAGCGGCGAGCTGATCGGACGCATGCTGATCAAGGACGTCTACTCCTTCATCGACATTGAACCCGACCACTTCGAGCAAGTGCGGAACGCCTTCAACAACGCCAACTACAAGGGCCGCAGCGTCCGCGTGGATGAGGCCGGCGGCACTGGCAAAGGTGCTCCTCGCCCCGGCAACGGTGGCGGTTACAAGGGCGGTGGTGGCGAACGTTCCGGGGCTCCGGCAAGGAGCAGCGGCGGTTATAAGGGCGGCGGCGGTTACAAAGGCGGTAGCGACCGTGGTGATCGCCCCCAAAGCGGTGGTGGGTATCGCGGTCGTGAGGACCGTGGAGGCTTCCAGAAGAAGGAGGGCTTCTACGAACCCAAACCCAAGTTCCCCCGCAAACAGCGCGACTGATCATCAGGGATCATTGATCGACGGCTCCACGGGGAACATGTGTCCATGGCACCTGCCCCGTGACGCATCATGCCCCCATTGGAATGCCGACCATTGGGCGGCAGGGCACTACAACTTCCGCAAGGCCTCACGCACGCTCAGTGGCGCGAGCTTCCTTGAGCCGACATAGTCCTTCACCGCCTTCGGATCGGTGGCTGCCAGTTCGCGCAGCGCCCAACCGATGGCCTTGCGGATGAAGAAGTCGGTATGCGCGGCGTGCCGGTCCATATTGGCGAAGAGCAGGGTGCGGTCGGTATCCTCCTTCCATCGGTTCTGAAAAAGGATGGCCGTGCGGTTGAGCCAGAGGTCCTTGCTCGTGACCCAGCGCTTATTCCACTTGGCGATCTCCTTCGGATGCCGCATCAGCACAACGCCCACCACATGTATGGCGAGGGTATCCACGCTGTCCCACCAGCTCTTGGTCGTGATCAGCTCTTCCAATAAAGGCAGGTGGTCAGGCGTCAGTTCCCGCGCATGCCTGATCAGTAGGTCCACGGCCACTTGGTGCAGCTCGCGCTGTGGCAATGCAAAGGCCGACCGGACAATGGAGGGCAGTTCGGCCAGGTCCGGGGCACCGTACAGCGCGATATGCTCCTTCATCAATTGACGCCGAATCGGGGCCTTGATGCCGAAGAACGGAAAGTGGTCCTTCATGTAGGTGCACATGGCCGCTGCGTTCTCCGCATTGGCGTGCTGACCGAAGGTCACGACCAAGGGCGCAAGCCAGGGATGTACGACTACGCGCTCCATGTGGATCAAACCAAGTACATCGTTCAAACACGTACAATGGAGGCCAGCAACCGATCGATCAGCGCATCCACGTTATCAGCGAACAACACGCGGGTATCGCCATGCAGGAATCCCTCCTGCTCCATGTGGGCCATTTGGGCAAGTAGCCCATTATAGAACCCGTTCACGTTCAACAGGCCCATCGGCTTGGCATGCAGACCGAGCTGGCGCCAGGTGAGCAGCTCGAACAGCTCGTCCATGGTACCGAAGCCACCGGGCAGCGCGATCACGGCCTGGCTGCGCTCATGCATCACCAGCTTGCGTTCGTGCATGTCACGCACGATGACCAGTTCGGAGACGCGGTCGTGGGCCAATTCGCGCTCCGTCATAAAGCCGGGTATCACGCCCACCACGCGGCCACCGGCCTCCATGGCGGCATCGGCCACAGCGCCCATCAGGCCCACATGACCACCGCCATAAACAACACCCAGTCCGCGTTGGGCAATGGCGCGGCCCACCTCGCGTGCGGTGGCCACATGTATGGGATCGTGGCCGCTACTGGCCCCGCAGAACACGGCAATGTGAAGCATCGGGTGAAAGTAGGGACCCGACGGGAACTGAAGCACGCATCCCGACCACCCTGTCTGTCGGCTTGGAGGCATGCGCACAAGACCACCCTCCCGCCGATGGTCCGTGGCTTATCGCCAACTTTCGGGGCCATGATCTACGCGTTCATCAAGGTCCTCGTCCGGATCAGCACCGCCATCTTCTTCAAGAGGATCGTGGTGGTGGGCCGAGCGTACATGCCCGAGCGCGGCCCGGCGATCATCGTGGCCAACCACCCGAACACGCTGATGGACCCCTTGCTGGTGGCCCTGTTGGCCGAACAGCGGATCGGGTTCGTGGCCAACGCAGGCCTCTTCAGCAACAGCTTCCTTGTGGCCTTCTTCCGCTACTTCCACGTGATCCCGATCTTCCGGAAAAAGGATGTGGCACCCGGCGAAAAGCCCAACAACGAACAAGCCTTCGCGCAATGCCATGCCTACCTCCAACAGCGTGGCACCTTCCTCATCTTCCCCGAGGGCAGCAGCCTCTACGAGATCAATCTGCGCGAGATCAAGACCGGTACCGCGCGCATCGCCTTGAGCTACCCAGGTCCGGGTGATGTACAGATCATACCCGTGGCGCTCGACTACTCGGATGCGATCCAGTTCCGCAGCATGGTGCGTGTTACGATAGGAAAGCCGATCATGGCCTCGACCTACAAGGAGGACCAGCAACGGAACGAAGCCGAGGCCGTGGATGCCTTGACCGACGATATCCGCAAGGCGCTGGCGAAGAAGCTGCCGTGGACCACCGGTAAGGACCAGGAGGACCTGCTGATCAAGGCACATACCTTCTACACCGCATATGCAGCGCCCGAAGCCGACCTGCACGAGAACCCCAAGCGTTCGCTCTTGGTGCGTAAGCAACTCGCAGATGCATTGCATTACCTGCAAGACACGCAGCCGGAACTCTATGCACGCACCAGCGCGAAGCTCCTTCAGTTCTTCGAGGCGCTACATGCGGACCGTATCACCCCGGGCTTCCACACCGATGCCTACCGGCAAAAGAGCTTTGCGCTCCTGTGCCTCGGATACCTGGCGGAGCTTGTCCTGCTAGCCCCCCTCTACCTCTTCGGCCTGGTCACCAACTACCTGCCCTATATCCTCCCCTCGCTCGTGTTCAAGGCATCGCGCATGGAGGTGGAATACAAGGCCCCTGTACAGATGGTCGTGGGGCTGATCTGTTTCCCGCTGCTCCATGGCCTGGAGGTGTGGGCTTTCCACCACTTCATCGACCCGCGCCCTTGGACGGCAATGCTCTTCCTGCTCGCCTTGCCTATCGCGGGCTACACGGCCATGTGGTATTGGACCGAGCTCCAGCGTTTCGCACGGGTGCTTCGCTTCCAATTCGTAGTGCCCAAGGAGCGGAAGAGCGAGATGCTCCGCGAGCGCGATGTGATCCTGGAGGCAATGGCGGAGGCGCGGAAGAGCTTGTAGGGATAGACTGTGCAAATCCGGTGAGCGAGGTCAAGCGTGTTGTCTATTTGCTTGCCTTGACCTTGTTCACTTTCCAAAGCAGAAGGCCGATCGCGGCGAAGAGAAGTATCACACTCCACGAACGAGCGAGAAACAATACAAGGTTTACCAAGATCTGCCAGCCTATGCCAAGAGCCGAAGCCAACTCACTAAAGAACCCGGGGCGATACCGGTCGACACTACGTTCGTTCGCCAGCACATCGTAGCGTAGTTCCTGGCGCTGGTAGACATGAATTGTGATGGTACTGAATGCGATCTTGTCCTCAAGCCCCACGCTGCTAAGCTTCACCCCATCGGCCTGCGCTTGTCGTTCAAGTAAACGATCCTCCGCCACTGTCGTCTCACGCAACTTCTTGCCTTGCTCATCGACCGCATCGGTCATGCGCTGCTGACTACGCTCAATGCGCTTCTCCGCCAGTCTATTTGCATATAGGAGCAGTTGAACATCATCCGCCTTTACTGTACGATGATCCAAGAAGTCGACAAATTGGGCGAGGGATTTCAACATCGTATCCAGCTTCTCAACAGGCACGCGCAGGGTTGCTGTGTTGATCACAGTGAACTTGGTTGTCTCCAACAAACTGTCCGAACTGATCGGCGTGGTGAAACGCTGGTCCACACGAGAGGTAAGCTGGGTGTTCTCCACATGCCCCCCGAAACCGACGGTAATGTCCTCGATGGCATAAGTGGCCTGCACCACATCCTTCACACGGAACTTCAGGTCAGCGCTGCGAATAAACCGACGTAGCGTATCATCAGTTGTACGCGCCGCGCTGGAACTCATTATCCCTGGTTCCGGCTTAGCGGGACGTTCTGTCACCGCCCCATTTGAGTTGGTATCCAATAGTGAGTTGAAGCCTTCGACAAACTCCGATGATCGCGTATCATCAAGTGTAACATCCGTCCGCTCCAAGCTATCGCCACAACCTATGACACATAGAATGAAAGCAACACCTACAAGTAAGGTTCCGGGGTAACGCATGTTCGATCTGATCAGTAAAGGTGCGGTCGAAACGCACTATTTCAATGGCATATTGCGGTTGTGAGGTACACCTCTTTGTCATCAAGGTTCAAAGTACCACCCCTTTCATGCGAAGGAATGCCCCCAGCCGACCCAAAACCCTGAAATACCAAGGATCTTCGGAAACAAATGCAGTGTCAGGCCTAACTTGTGCGGTAGCCTAAAGAGCCACCGTACGAGACTGTACTATCGTCCAACCAAGTCCATTCACGGTTGAATTTCCCACAACAAAGAAGGCGGCCCTTCCGGACCGCCTTCTTCACTTGTAGCTATCGGTAGCGCTTACTTCTTCAGGTCGAAGCGGTCCAGCTCCATCACCTTCGCCCAGGCCTGCACGAAGTCCTTCACGAACTTCTCCCTGCTGTCGCTTTGGGCGTACACCTCGGCGATGGCGCGCAGCTGCGAGTTGCTGCCGAAGATGAGGTCCACGCGGGTGCCGGTCCACTTCAGCTCGCCGCTCCTGCGGTCGCGGCCCTCGTAGGTGCCGGTGTGGCCGTTGCTGAGCGCGGTCCACGCGGTGCCCATGTCGAGCAGGTTCACGAAGAAGTCGTTGGTGAGCTGGCCGGCGCGCTTGGTGAACACGCCATGCTTGCTGCCACCCGTGTTGGCGCCCAGCACACGCAGGCCGCCCACGAGCACGGTCATCTCCGGCGCGCTCAGGGTGAGCAGTTGCGCCCGGTCCACGAGCATCTCCTCGGCGGGTACGCTCATCATCTTTTTCTGGTAGTTGCGGAAGCCGTCGGCCTGGGGCTCCATCACCGAGAAGCTCTCCACGTCGGTGTGCTCCTGCGTGGCATCGCCGCGGCCGCTGGTGAAGGGCACCGTGACCGTCACGCCCGCATCCTGTGCGGCCTTCTCCACCGCGGCGCAACCGCCGAGCACGATGAGGTCGGCCATCGAGACCTTGCCGCCGCCGGCGTTGAACGCGGCCTGCACCTTCTCCAGCTCGCCCAGCACCTTGCCGAGCAGCGCGGGATCGTTCACCTCCCAGAACTTCTGCGGGGCCAGGCGCACGCGCGCGCCGTTGGCGCCCCCGCGCTTGTCGCTGCCGCGGAAGGTGCTCGCGCTTGCCCACGCCGCGGAGACGAGCTCGGCCACGCTGAGGCCGGTCGCGAGGATCTCCGCCTTCAGCGCAGTGACGTCCGCAGCGCTGATGGTGCTGCCGGCGGGCACGGGGTCCTGCCAGATGAGGTCCTCCTTGGGCACCTCGGGGCCGAGGTACAGGCGCTTGGGACCCATGTCGCGGTGCGTGAGCTTGAACCACGCCCGGGCGAAGGCATCGGCAAAGGCCTGCGGGTCCTGATGGAACCGGCGGCTCACCTTCTCGTACGCGGGATCGAAGCGCAGCGAAAGGTCCGCCGTGGTCATCATCGGCGGGTGCTTCTTGTTGGGGTCGTGCGCGTCGGGGATCATGTGCTCCGGCTTGCAGTTCTTCGCCACCCACTGGTGCGCGCCGGCGGGGCTCTTGGTGAGCTCCCACTCGTAGCCGAAGAGCATGTCGAAGTAGCCGTTGTCCCACTTCGTGGGGTTCGGCTTCCACGCGCCCTCAATGCCGCTGGTGATGGTGTCTCCGCCCTTGCCGCTGCCGTGCCGGTTGATCCAGCCGAAGCCCTGCGCCTCGATGGGCGCGCCCTCGGGCTCCACGCCCACCAGGGCCGCATCACCGGCGCCGTGGGCCTTGCCGAAGGTGTGCCCGCCGGCCACCAGGGCCACGGTCTCCTCGTCGTTCATGGCCATGCGCTTGAAGGTCTCGCGTACATCGCGGCCGCTGGCCACGGGGTCGGGGTTGCCGTTGGGGCCCTGCGGGTTCACGTAGATCAGGCCCATCTGCACGGCCGCGAGCGGGTTCTCCAGGTCGCGCTCGCCACTGTAGCGGTGGTCGCCCAGCCATTCGCGCTCGGCGCCCCAGTAGATGTCCTCCTCGGGTGCCCAGATGTCCGCGCGGCCGCCGCCGAAGCCGAAGGTCTTGAAGCCCATGCTCTCCAACGCCACGTTGCCGGCCAGGATGAAGAGGTCGGCCC
>JBEICT010000193.1:0-6380 GCA_040383865.1 Flavobacteriales bacterium
AGGAAGCGATGGTGCACCGTACTGGTCTTGCTTACCGGGTGCAGGCGGAAGATCGAGAGCGGCCGCGGGTCCACCCATACGCCATCGGTACCCGCTCGGAACATCAGCTGCAACCACAGCTCGTAGTCCATCACGTAGTGCAGCTTCTCGTCCACGCCGCGCAAGGCCTTCACGTGGTCCATACGCATGAAGGTGGATTGCTGGTTGATCCGCGGATGAACGAAGTACCCGTCCGGATCCCCGGGATCGTCCTGCGCCAAGGCCCGTTCGGTGCCATCGGCGGCGCGTTCGATGCGGACACCGGTGAACACGGTCATGTCGGGGTGCTCCTCGAAAGCCTCACCCACGGCCTGCAACGAACCAGGCAGCAGCAGGTCGTCGCTGTTGAGCCAGCCGAACACATGCCCCGTGGCATGCGCCAGTCCCTTGTTGATGGCATCGCTCTGGCCCTTGTCCTTCTTGCAGCACCACCAGGCCAGCTTGTCCGCATACCGTTCAATGATCTCCTTGGAACCATCGGTACTGCCTCCGTCCACGATGATGTGCTCAAGGTCCGGGTAGCCCTGATCGTGCAATGAGCGGATGCATTCCTCCAGGTAAGGGGCCTGTTGGTAGCTGGGTGTGATGATGGTGATGCGCGGGAGCATGGACGGCTGCGACCTGCCATCGTTCAGAAAGGCAGGTTGTTGAATTGGCCCGTCAAAGGTCGCTGTTCCGAAGGAGAACCGACCGAAGGACCTATCGGCCTTGAAGCACTTCGGTGTACACCGCATGCACTTCGGCACAACAGCGCTCCACCGAGAACCGTGCCGCGGCATCATGCCGTGCCTGCTCGCCCAGCCTGCGCGCCAATTGCCTGTCGCCGGCAAGCAGCGCCATTCGTTCGGCCAATGCCTCAGCACCGCCTGGATACAGCAGACCCGATATACCGTCCTGCACCAGTTCCGGTGTGCCTCCCGACGCATGACCGATCACCGGCAGACCACAGGCCATGGCCTCCACCGTGGCGCGACCCATGGCCTCATGGCGCGAACACATCAACAAGGCGTGCGATCGGAACAGCACGTCGAACGGCTGCTCGAGGTAACCGGTCAATTCCACGTGCGCGGCGAGGCCCAGCTCCGAAATGCGCTGCCGCACCGGTGCATCACGCCCCGACCCCACGATCATCAAGCACGCCACAAGACCGCGGTCGAGCAGGCTGCGCAAGGCCTCCACGGCCTCCACCTGGTGTTTGCCCGGATGGATGAGCCCCACCATGGCGAAGGTGAACGGTGAGTCCGCCCGCCAACGCTCTTCACAGCGCAAGGCCAGCTCGGCGAAACGGTGCTCGGCCAGCACCCCATTATAGATGACCTGTACCTTGGACATCGGCCCATACCGTCGTACATCCGCCTCCACGGCATGCGAAATGGCGATCACCCGATCGGCCTTGGAGAGCGCCCTGCCGTAACCGCGCCTGCCTGCATCGAGATGCATGCCATAGTGCTGCTCAGGCATTTCGCGTACATGCCACACCAGGGGCAGCCCGGTCTCCACCGCCAGCATGGGGGCAATGCCTGCCACCGCACTGTTGGCATGCACCAGTCGCACCCCTTGCGCACGCAGCAGCGCCGCCATCGCGGGAAGCAAGACCTTGTTCTTCTGATACCTGGCACTTGCGGCGCGTTCCTCGCGCCAATATTGCATCAACCGGTGGTGCGGACCGCCACCGTACCAGCGCTCGGTCATCCACGGTTCAAAGGGGAACGGATGAACGGCAATGCCCAGTGCACGCAATGCGGCCGTGAGGTCGCCTTCGCAGGGCACGATCACCAAGGGATGCACGCCGTGCCGATCACGCAGCCCCTTCACCAGTTCCAAGAGGGAACGATTGGCCCCCAGCAGATCGGCATAGTGAGTAATGAACGCCACACGCATGGCCGGTCAATGCTTGGCTGAGGCCCTCACCAATACCTCGTGCAGGGCGGCGATGGACATGTCCAGGCGATGCTCCGCCTCCATGTGCGCGCGTGCCGCACGGCCCATGGCACCCGCCCGCTCAGCGTCATCGATCAAGGAGATCATGTGTGCGGCCATGGAGGCCACATCGTGTTCCGCACACAGGAACCCGAATCGTTCGTGAACCACGACATCGGCAATGCCCGCATGGGACGTGGCCACTACCGGCACCCCCGTGGCCATGGCCTCGAGCACCGCCAGTGGCGTGCCTTCGCTGTCGCCATTGTGCGCCACCACGCTGTGCTGCACGAAGGCCCTGCTCCCACGCAACAGGTCGGCAATGGCCTCCGGCTTCAGCACGCCGGCCAGGTGTACCTGCCCTCCAATTCCGAGGGCCTTCACCAGCGAGGCGCAGCTCTCCCACAGCGGACCGGTACCGGCCATGGTAAGGTGGGCCTCCGGTCGTTGGGCCAATACCTGGCGGAACGCCTCGAGGGTGATGTGGGGCGCCTTCTTGTTCACGAAACGGCCCACCGCCAGGAAATGCGGCGGCGCCAAGGCCGGAGCACCGGCCGAGAACCGTTCGACATCCACGCCATAGCAGTTGTAGACCACCTTTTCCCGCGGAGCGCCCAGGCGCAGCAATTGTTCTTCCATGGCGCGGCTCACCACCACCAGCGCCGAGGCATGCTCGAAGATCCGCCGGTAGTTGCCCTGGGCGGCGATCACATCGCCCCGGTGCGCATCGAAACCGTGGAAATGGACCACCAGAGCGCAGCCTGCGCGCCGGCAGGACGCCACCATGGCCTCGCCGGTGTCGCCATACTCGGCCAGCACCACGTCAATGCGGTCCCGACGAAGCACTTGTGCCACGCGCCGGGCGATCAGGCCCTCTACCGTGGTGCCACGAGCCACCGCTTCGGCCATGTCCATGGCCCGGCCCGAACGCCCTGACCTGATCAACCGCGGTCCGTTCATCACCTGTCGCGGCAGGTTGCCGTCCACCAGCACACGCTCCACACCGGGCAGATGGCGGATGTGCGCGGCAATGAAGGTCTCGCTGTAGCCATCGGCCCTCGGTGAAACGATCGCGATCCGCGGAAGCGTGGGGGACGTCATACGGGCGGCAAGTTATCGTTCGCGCTTGCGCCAGGCCTTACTCCACCGAAGTGGTGTTGCGCGGGAACAGGTGCCACGCCAGCGATCGTGACCACCGGGCCATGCGCGTTCCCTTGCCGAAGAACGCGTCGGTCCACGTCTCGCGTACCTGCACCCAGCCCAGCAGCCACGGGTGGGCCAGGAAATGGCGCAGGAAGGCGATACGCTGCCAGAACGTGCGGCACAGGAAGATGCCGTAGTACACGCGCTTGGCGATGAGCATGCGGCGATCCGTGCGATCCATGGTCACCGTTCGCGACCATGCCTCCAGTCTGCGGTACAACACATGCCGTGTGGCCGCAATGTCCTCGATGGCGGTGTAGCGGTTCTGGTCATGCACGCCGCGCAAGGCCACCGGGGCTACCAGTTCGCCGGCATAGAGGCGACCGGCGTACGCGAGCTTCAGCACGAACTCGGTATCCTCATGCCACACCTCGCTGCGCGGTGGAAAGGACAGCCCCAGCCGGTCAACGGTGCTGCGACGGATGGTGAACGCATCGAGGTGGAAGTAGCCGAAGCCCTTGATGCTGCCCAAGAGGCCGCTGAACACGCGTTCGGGCGGGACGCGTTGGGTGACCGTGGTGAGCTCATGGCCCACGAAGCGCTCGAAGCGCTCACGGCCTTCGGGATCATGGTACTCCACACCGGTGCCCCCATAAACGCCATCGGCATCCGGATGCTCGGCGAAGATCCTGCGTTCGGCATCGAACCGGTTGGGCAGGAAGCGGTCGTCGGCATCGAGGAAGACCACGAACGGGCTGGTGGAATGGCGGTAGCCCAGGTTCCGCGAGGCACCGGCGCCGTGGTTGCCACCATCGGGATGCCGCACCAGCCGGATGCGTGGATCGGTGCCCACCAACCGCTGGCACACGGCCAGGCTGTCATCGGGCGATGCATCCTCAGCCAGCACCACCTCCTTTACCTCGGGAAAGGCCAGCGCCGAGGCCACGGCCTTCTCCACGAACCGGCCGGCGTTGTAGACCGGTATGATCACCGCAATGCGCAGGTCCATGGCGGTGGCGAAAGTAGGAGGATGGCCCTGCACCATTAGAGGAAGGTGGGACCCTGTGCCCGGGAAAGGTCGCGGTTGCGGACCACCGCCTGCAGGTCCGCTTCGCGATGCATCTTCATGTGGTCGCGGGCCACACGCACCTCACCCACCCGCAGCGCCAAGAGGCCACGCAACAGATCGAACCACAGCTTGCGGCGCTCCTGGCCGGGGTCATGGTCCTTGCCTGGATCGGCAAAGCGCAGCTTCAGCTTGCGGATGCGCCAGACCCGCAGGTCGTCGAAATACGGATTGCTGGTACGGTGCTCGCGGTCATGGTGCATGAACACCTCGGGCACGATGCCGGACCTGAACCCGTGGTAGTGCAGGCGATGCAGGTAATTGTCGTCCTCGGAATAGTGGAAGAAGGTGGGGTTGAAGCCCCCCACGCTGAGCAGACAGCGCCGGGTGATCAGCCAGGCCGCCGCGTTCACGAACTCGGCATCGTAGAGCTTGCCATCGGCACGGCGCAGCGACAGGTCCGAATAGATGTTCGGGCAGCGGGGCGGTACGATGAAGTGGGAGAACTCCCAATCCAGCGCATCGCCTTTCCCATTGAGGTGCAGCGGACTGAGGATGCCGTATTCCGGGTGCGCTTCAGAGAACTCCACCAAACGTCCGATGGTGTTGGGCTGTACGTACGAGTCCTGATTGAGCAGGAACACGAAGTCGTCGTTGCGGTCAAGGGCGATGCGGATCCCCTTGTTGTTGGCCTGCCCGAAGCCCAGGTTCCGGCCGGTGCGGATCAGCTCCACCTCCGGGAAATGGCGCTCGATGTGTTCGGGCGTGCCGTCGGTGGAACAGTTGTCCACCACAATGGTGCGCACCGGCAGCTCGCTCGCGCGCACGCTCCCAAGGCAGCGGTCCAACCACTGCATGCCGTTGTAGGTGACGACGACGGCGGTGACGTTCATGGCTTCGAGGCCTCCCAGGCCGCCGTGATGCGCTGCCACATCAGGGGGCATTGTTGGTCCGGGCCGAAGTTGGCGAATTGCACCCGGTTGAGCTCACCATCCTTGGCCCTGCGCTCCGGGTCGCGGGCATAGTCCACCACAGCGCGTCCCATGGCCTCCACATCCAGGTAGGGCACGATCATGCCGCCACCCTGGCGCAGCACCTCGGCCGTTCCCGTAGCGCCCTCAAAACACACGATGGGCTTGCCCATGGCCCCCACTTCAATGCACACCAGCGGGAACGGGTCCTCTCGGGAGGGCAGCAGAAACACGTCGAACGACCCATAGATCGGCGCCGGGTCGCTCCGTTCACCGATGAACTCGACCATCTCCTTCAAACCGGCGTGTTCGAGGTCGTGCTCGATCAGCGGCTGATCATACGCGCTCACCTTTCCCACCCAGGTGAAGCACACCTTCAGCTCTGGGTGGTTCACCTTCACCCATCGAGCCACTTGGATGAACAGGTCATAGCCCTTCCGCAGGACCACTGAACCGGCACCTCCCACATGTAGAATGTCCGGATCAGGACCTAGCAGTGATCCGTTGCTCATATCCTGCAAGCGGGCACATTCGTACTGGACGTCGATGTGATCCTTAGAAATACCACACTGCTCAACAAGTACTTGTTGCACTAATTGTGATGCAGCCCAGAACCGATCCACATGCTGAGCATGCGCGGCCAGATCGGGCAAAACTTGTCGTGTCACCATGGCCAGTTCGTGAACGAATGCGATCAGCACAGGTGCGACTAGGGACAATGACTTCACACGCACACCCACCGGGATACTGGCCAGGCTGTTGGCTAGGACCACATCGTAGTTGCGGCCAGCTATCTCGACCAGCATAGAATCTTTGGCCTCGGCGGCTGATGGCTCACGGTTCAGTCCAAGGCTCCGCATCACCTTGCGGACAATACGCATAAGGATGCTCCGCGATGCTGGCATGGGTACGGTCCATTCGGTGTACCGATCGGCCACAGCGCGGAACTCATCCGCCAGGGCACCACCCTTCACCGCCAGCACATCAATACCAACAGCCGGATGTTCGCGCCTCAACCATCGCGCAAAATGCAGGACCACCATCGGTGCGCCGGTACGCGATACCTCGTGGGAGATGAGCAGGATGCGCTGCATCGGATCGTGTCGCGTATTTCTCACCGATCACCGCACATGGGCATCGTGCAGCGCAGGCGGGACCAGCCGGGCAAAGATAGAGGCCACGATCAGCCGGAATGCCCCGGCTCATCAGGCATCTCACCGGTTGGCGACCATCCGCCCCAG
>JBEICT010000194.1:0-6359 GCA_040383865.1 Flavobacteriales bacterium
CTAACTAGTCGGTTGGCACTATATGGTTTATTTCCGCTTCATGCGGACCCAGGGAGTGTGTGTTATTTCACTATTGGGGAGGGTAAAACCACATAGCGGATCAGAGGTCCAGGTTGTCCAATGGACTACGGATCTTGCCAATGGCCTTGGTACTGACATGCGTGTAGATCTCGGTCGTTTTGGACGAACTGTGCCCTAACAGGGTTTGAATATAGCGCAGGTCGGTGCCGTTCTCCAAGAGAGATGGGTGGCAAAGGAATGCCGCAACGTATGCACGGTGGCCGGAGCCGTGATCCCGGCTTTCTGCTTCGCCTGCTTGAAGATCTGTTGAACGCTTGTGTCCGAGTATTTAGCACCCTGTGGGCCCTCGAACAGATAGTGGCGTGGGCCGTAGGTTTTCAGGTATTCCTGTAAGAGCGTCAATAGCTTATCGCTCAACAGGGATACACGGTCCTTTCCTCCTTTGGCCCCGCGGATCAACACTTGTTTGCGCTCGGGGATGATGTCCGTGCGTTCCAGGGCGATCAATTCACCAAGGCGCAATCCTGCCGAATAGATGAGCATTAGGATGCAGCGGTGCTTCAAATTGGTCGGCGCTTTCAGGATGGCCGCCACCTCCTGTTCGCTCAGCACCTTGGGCAGCTTCCGCTCTCCGCGCGGCCGCTCGATGAACTTCACGCGGTAGGCGTCTCCCAGCACATCCTTGTAGTAGTAGCGCACCGCGTTCACCACCTGGTTCAGGTAGCTGTTGCTCTTGCCGGTCCGCGCCAGTTCGTGCTGGTAGGTCTCAATGTCCTCCGTGCGGATGTCGTTCGGGTGCTTTGCCGCGAACCGCCCGAAGAACTGCTTGGTGGCGTTCAGGTAGGTGTCGATGGTGTTCGGGCTGTACCGCGCGATCTCCAGCTTCTTCCGCATCGCGGCCAAGGCGTTCTCGTGCTCCGGTGTAAGGGGCTCCGCTTGTGGCTCCTTGCGCGCCGGTCGCTGAACGGTCGGCTTCGTTGCCTTGCTCGCCGTTGCCTTGTTCACGGGGTTCACAGGTGCCTTCGGTACCGCTGGCACTTCATCGGCTTTCTTGCGCAGGCCGTTCATGTCCACCCAGGCCTTGCCCTTGAACGCGGCGAAGATGGCCTGCAGGTGTTCCGGAGCGTTCGGTGTCCACCAACAGCGATGGGACGCGCTCCAAGTGGCACCGGCCTGCCTGGCGGCATGCACGAGCTCAGCATCGTAGGCGAAGTGCAAGGCAATGCACCGCTGGGCCTTGTGTACCAAGTGCTCCAGCTTCACGGCCCGTTCGCGCTCGACGACTTTTTTGTCCATGTGGTCCCGCCCAATTTAGCTATCGGGGCGGTGTATTGCGCACTACCCACTTCTTCCCGATCGGGCCTGTATTCGCTCTGGGCCGTTCCGTAATGGATCGAACCGTGGGGCGCTATTCCGGAGCGCAGGTCAGCCTTTGCCCAACGCCCGCAGCACCGCGGCCAATTCCTCCGGCCGTTGCGTGCCGATCAGTAGGCTGCGCCGGTCGCCGAGGTCCAGTTCCAGGGCCTGGTCGCCGCGGGTGGTATAGCCTTCCATCCGCCCGCCGTAGGAGCTGCGTAGGCCCCAGCCTCCAAAGTCAACAAGTGGGCGGTAGCGGCGCACGCGACAAGCCAGCACCTTCGCCCAAGGGATGTGCCGACCTGTGCGTTGCCAGGGCGCGAACCGCACGTGTACACCGGTGGCATCAACGCGCGTGATCAGCTGCGTGCGGAGGAAGAGCAGGGTGAACACACCCATCGACAGCCACACCGCGAGCAACACACCGTTGGGCATGGAGGTATCACCCACCGGCACACCCTGGCCCAGCTGCCGCCACACCGCGAAGGCGAAGAGGCCGTTGATGCCCACGAAAAGCCCCCGTAGCCACCATTGGTCGAAGCGTTGGGTCTCTTGGAACATGGGGCGTTCCGGGCGTGGGTGATACGTGCCGTTACGGGCTCACCAGGTGGATGCCCACCTGCGCATAGGGCGCACCGCCCAGGTTGTTGAGCATGGCAAAGGGCTGGTCGCCGAAGAGGCCGCGGAAGAACTCGTTCCCCCCGGGCAGTTCATCGGCGTTGAAGCTCCAGTCGTGGCGGTAGCCGGCCTGCAGGCTCAGCCACACGAAGCCCTTCAGCTGGCGCTGGTACTCGGCCCGCAGGCGCAGCTCGCCCCGGCGCACCTCGAAGCTGTTGGCGTCGGTGCTGAGGCCCTGGATGCGGTAGCTCTGGCCTTCCAGCTCGTAGCCGGTGAGCAATAGGCTGCGCGGGCTGAAGGTGCGGCGGTAGTGGGCCCGCGCGGGGAAAAGGATCTCCGTGCCCCACTTGCGGTTCGCAGCGGTGAAGTTGTACATCAGCACAGGGATGTAGTTGATGGCCCCCACGCGGTAGGTGCGGCTAAGGCCCACGCCCCATTGCAGGCGATCGTGCGGGCGTTTGCCCCAGATCACGGCGCCGCTGTAGCGCAGGTATTCCAGGCTCTGCGGGTCGTCCAGGTAGTAGTCTCCGCTGAGGTCGGCGCTGGCCTGCACGATCAGGAAGGCGGTCTCCCTGAGCGGTTTGAACACGGTGGTGCCCAGGCCGGTGGTGCGCAGGCCGCGGTCGCCCAGCGTGCGGAGCAGCCCGGCGGAGGAGGCGGTGATGAAGGTGGGCGACAGGTCGTAGCGCACGTCCCAGTAGTTGGCCTGCATCTGCCACACAATGCTGTTGCGCGACACCACCGGGATGTTGGCCTGCACGCGGAGGCCTCCGGTGTAAAGGGCGCGGGATTCCTCGGCCACCGGGGCATCGGCCTCCTCGGGCCAGGAGCCCAAGGGCGAGCTCTGCATGGTGTAGGCCCCCTGCGCGTCCCAAAGCACCGAGATGAAGCGCTGCGGGCTCAGGTCGAGCACCTTGGGATGGGCGTAGCGCTTGGCCTTCTCGTCCGCGAAGCCGAGGTCGTCGTATTGGCTGTAGTCCTCCTCGTCAGCAGCGGGAATGGTGTCCGGCTGGGCCTTTAGGCAGACCGGAACCAGCAGGGCCAGGAAAAGGAGCGCGCGTGCTGGCATGCATCACTTGGCTTGGAGACGCTTCCACACATCGGTGCGGCCCAGGGCCTTCACCCCGATGAAACCACGGATGTCGAGGGTGTTGTCGTCCTTCAGGATGATCACGCAGCTGTAGGTGCTGCCGTTCTCCGGGTCGTAGATGGTGCCCTCGGCCCATTCGTTGTTGCCCGAGTAGATGAAGTCCTTCAACAACCGGTAGCCGCGCAGGGGCACGGTGCGCAGGGCCTCATCGGGGTTGTTCTTGTCCACCTTGGGCGCGTTGGTGGCGGGGTCGTTGGGCTCGCGCAGCCACACGATCTTGCCGTAGTACTTGCCGCCGATCTTCTCGATCTTCACGCGGGCCTTGCCATTGCTGGGCTCCCACACACCGATGAGGCGGTCGCCGGGCTCGGGTGGCGCCTGGGCGTGAACACGGGTCAGGGGGAGCAGCAGCAGGGCGATGAACAGGAGGGAGGTTCTCATGGTGTAACGGTGAGTTCGAGGGTGAAGCTGCCGATCACGTGCCGATCTGCTTCGCTGTCGGCATCGAGGTCCAGGTCGGCCACCACGGTGAGGGTGCCGGCGCGGAGCAGTGCGGCCAGGTCGGGCTGCTCGGTGGCCACGGTGAGCGCAACGGTGCCGGGTTCCGCAGGCAGCGGATTGCGCACGGCCACCTGTTGCATGCCCTGATCGCCGCCCACCCACTGCACGCTGGCGCTCCGGATGCCCTGGAGCCCGGTGCTGTCGGCTCCGGAAAGGCTGGCGCTCGTAAGGCGCGCTTCGCGCAGGTCCTTCAGGGCATGGCCCTGCGCCTTCAGGAAGGCCTCCAGGCCGGTGGTCCATTCCCCTTGGGCGGTGTTGGTGCCCTCGAAGAGCGGTCCGGTGGCCACCATGGGAATGGGGCCGCTCTCGTATACGATCCGTTCGGGTTCGGTGCAGGCGCTGAGGGTCGCCAGCAGGAGGGCGAGCAGGGTGATCCGCATCATGGGGAAGAGGTCGGTGGCTAAAGGTATGTGACGCCTGAGGCCGCCCAATGGTTCGCGAGGGTCACTCCGCACCAAGGCGCTCCTCGAGCACGGCCACCAGGTCGTTCAATAGGGCTCCTTTGTAGGCATCGGTCTCGGCCGCTGCGGCCTTGCGGGCCTTGGCGAGGCCCGATCGGGCGGCTTTTTCGGGCCAGATCTCCTGGTTCTCGATCACGGTGAGGCACTCGAAGCACTCTTCGGCATCGCCTTCCACGGCCAGTTCCACGAAGCGCTCCAAATGGTCGCGCACATCGAGGCCCGCGTTCCAGAAGGTGGCCAGGATGGTGCGGCGCACGTCGAGAAGGGTGGGGTCCTTGAGCGAGGCCATCAGTTTGGGCACGGCGTCCTTCACCTTGATCTGGTAGAGCATGCCCGTGATGCGCTGCTGCACCTTGGCATCGCGGCTCCTGGCCAGTGCGGTGAGCAGGGGGCGGATGGCGAGCGCATCGCCCTGGTCCTCCACGCGTGCCAGCGCGGTCAGCACCTGTGCATCATCGTCGCTCAACAGGGCCGCGAAGGCCTGGTCCAGTTTGCTCTTTTTCGGGGCTGCGTCGCTCATGGCGCAAAGGTCGCACCGATGGGGCAATGCACGAAGCGGTGGGGGTATCGTCTCAGAGCCTGTTCAAGATCTCTTCACACGCGTCCCTCGGCCTCCTTTGAGCCCATGCTTCGCCGAAAAAATTCCCCGTAGGCAACGCTACGCAGAATTTTTTCGGTCTCGCCTGACCTCAACGTAGTCTCGAGGTCCATCGCGCAAGAGATCTTGAACAGGCTCTCAGCTCGCCGTCAGATCCGCAGGCTCATGGTGCTGCGCCGTCCGGGACGCCGCCTGAACTTGTAGCTCACCTCGAAGCTGAGGTAGCTGAAGTTGTCCAGCAGGCCGGGATTGCCCCTGCGGCTGGTGATGCGGCTCACCGTGCCATCGGTGCCCCAGCCGGTGGGGTCGCTGATGTACCGCGCCAGCTCCTGGCGGGTGGGGTCGTTGGCGTAGTAGGTGTCGATCTCGGCATAGGTGGCGTATCGCTCGCTCACGTTGTCCAGCATGTCGTCGAAGAACATCATGTAGCTGAACTCCATGCCAATGCTCAGCTTTTTGGTCAACATGTAGCGCAGTCCAAAGCCCATGGGCATGGCCACATGCCAGGGCGATGGGCGGCTCAATTTGCTCACGTCGCTCACCGTGCCCGATCCCTCGGTGACCCAGGAGTACAGGTCGGTCTCGTACGTGCCGTCGCGCTGGATCACTTGTGCGTTCTGGTCCTCGCGAGGGCCATTACGCACGGTGCCATCGGCCCAGAAGTGGTATCGGTTGCTGATGTCGATGTCGCCGGTGAACAGGTCGGCCTTGGGGCGCCCGTAGTACACCCCCAGGCCCACTTGGAAGAACATGAAGAAGCGCTGCTGGAACAGCGGCTGGTAGGGCTCCCGGTAGGCGTTGAGCACCAAGTGGCCCGATGCACCATAAAGGTCGGTACGGAAGCCGAGGCCGCGCTTGTAGTTGCGCAGTTCGCTCACGTCCATCCCCTTGATCATGTCGGTCTCCTCATACCCTACGCGGTACCAGCCTGCCCGTACCTCGGTGGTGAGCGAACGGGTCACGTAGCGCTTCGGGTTGTTCAGGAAGTCGCGGACCGAGACCTGCACGCCCGGCCGGAAGGCATTCCATTGCACGGCACCGCCGTAGTTGCCCAGGTCGCCTTGGTAGTTGGTGGCACCCACCGCAACGCCCACTTCCAAATTGCGCTGGGCGGCGAGCGGAAGGGCGATCAGGAGCGAGGAGGAGAGGAGCAGTGTAGAGAAACGCATGGGCGATCGGTCCGGGCTTCCGAAAGATATAGTGAATAGACGTCTTTTTCGATCAGGGTTGCCTGCCGTTCGCCAACGCTCGCTGGGGATCCTTCAGCTGCTGCGATCACCGAAAATGGCCGTGCCAATGCGCACCATGGTGCTGCCTTCTTGCACGGCCACGTCGGCATCGCCGCTCATCCCCATGCTCAGTTCGCTGAACTCCGCATCAGGGAACACCCCCGTGCCGCGCACCTCGCTCCAAAGCGCATGCAGCGTCCGGAATTCCGATCTGACCTGTTCGCGGTCGCCGGTCATCGTGGCCATGCCCATGAGGCCGCGCACCCGCACGTGGGGCCAGCTGTGCCAAGGCCAGGTGCGCACCGCGTTCCGAAGTTCGTCCGGCGAAAGGCCGTGCTTCGTTTCCTCCTGTGCAATATGCACTTGGAGCAACACATCGATCACGCGGCCTGCTCCCAGGGCCCGCTTCTCGATCTCGTCGAGCA
>JBEICT010000195.1:0-6303 GCA_040383865.1 Flavobacteriales bacterium
ACGTTGCGGTCCTTCGGCGGGAAGTAGGGCCACCAGTAGTAGGGGCTGTGCCAGTCGGGCTTGCTGAAGTAGGCACCGGTCCACAGGCCTTCGTTCCGGAACGCATCGAAGACCCCCTTGGCGAGGTTGGCGCGCGGGTCATCGTGGAAGGGGCACTTCGGGTCGGTAACGCGGTAGTCCGTGAGCTTGGTGTCGAACATGCAGAAGCCGTCGTGGTGCTTGGTGGTGAAGACCACGTACTTCATGCCGGCGCCTTTCGCGGCCTTGGCCCACTTGTCCGGGTCGAACTTCACCGGGTTGAAGGTGGTCTGCAGGGCCTCGTAGTTCTTCACGTACTCGGTGTAGGTGGCGCCGTGTTCCGGCTTGCGGCGGCACCAGTCCTCATCCTCCGGGCAGATGCTCCAGCTCTCCACCACGCCCCACTGGCTGTAGGGTCCCCAATGCATAAGCAGGCCGAACTTCAGGTCCTTCCATTGCTCGAGCTTGGCGGCCACGGCTGTGTCGGTGGGCGCGACATACGGGGCCTGAGCAAAGGCCTGGATGGAACACGTGATGAGGATGGGGGCCAATAGGTTACGCAGCATGCGAACCAAGGTAACCAAAGTGCACATCGAACCATGTTCCTTCTGCAGGCGCACCTGTGGTGGCGAAGGACTGCAGTGAGTGTGCGTGTGAATACGGGTGCTCGCCCGAACGCTGCGCCGGATTTGCTACATCGTATCCTTCCCTTTGCATGATCGTACGACGAGCGATATCAGCCGCGGAAGGGTCGTGCGGTTTTTTTGTTCCTGCGGTTCAGAACGGCAGTGCGGGTCGCAGAAGCAATGTGGCGAACACGCTGACGAACCCGAGCGCGGCACCCGCATAAACTTGTGCTGGGGTGTGGTCGCTGGTGATGAGGCGAGCCGAGCCCAACGCTCCGGCCAGCACGAGCAGTATGCTCAAGGGCTCAAGCACTGGACAGCGGTGCAGATACCATAGGGCCGCCAACGCGCCGATGCCTCCTCCGATGCCCACCATGTGCGCGCTGATCTTCCAGCGCAGGGTGATGAGCGTGGTGAGGAGGAGCGCGATCAGTGCGCCCGGTATCAGCAGAACAGCGGCCGGGTGCAAGGGCGTTCGGGACAGTAGGTACCACGTCATGCCATAGTAGAGCAGTGACATCACATAGGGAGCGATGCGTTCGCTACGGTCGGGCATTTCCAAGCTGCTGATCAAGCCGGCCCGCAACAGTAGCAAGGTGCTGGTGAGCGGGAAGGCAACGGTCATCAGCGCCACCATGCCGAGCAGTACGAGCATGCCTTGGTCCCCCAAAAAGTACCCCAAGCGTGGGTCCACGTGCAGCGCAAGCCACAGGGTGTACGTGGGCATCAGCAACGGATGCAGCACGATGGACAGAAAGCGGGCGATGGCGTGCAAGCGAAAGGGAAGCGTTGGTCGGCTACAGCTCTTTCCGCAAACGCGCCACGGGGAGGTTCAATTGCTCGCGGTACTTGGCCACCGTGCGACGTGCTATGTTGTACCCTTTGTCCTTGAGCAGGGCGGTCAGTTCATCGTCCGTCAGTGGCTTGCGTTTGTCCTCGGCCTCAATGGCGTCCTTCAGGATCTTCTTCACCTCGCGGGTGCTCACTTCCTCGCCGCTGTCGGTGCTGAGGCTCTCGCTGAAGAAGAACTTGAGCAGGAACGTGCCGTAATTGGTCTGCACGTATTTGCTGTTGGCCACGCGGCTCACAGTGCTGATGTCCAGGCCTACGCGTTCGGCGATATCCTTCAGGATCATCGGCTTCATCTTGGTCTCATCACCCGTCAGGAAAAAGTCGCGTTGGTGCTCCATGATCGCTTCCATGGTCACCAGCAGGGTGTGCTGCCGTTGCTTGATGGCATCGATGAACCACTTGGCGTTGTCCAGCTTTTGTTTGATGAACTGGAGGGCCTCCTTCGCGTCCTTATCCTTCTTGTTCCGCGCGTACTCCTGCATCATGTCGCGGTAAGTGCGGCTTACGCGCAGTTCGGGTGCGTTGCGGCTGTTCAGCGAGAGCTCAAGCGCTCCGTCGATGGCCATCACCGAGAAATCAGGAATGATCTCCTGCGCGGGTTTATCCGTTTCGCGCATGGTGTTCCCCGGTTTGGGGTTCAGCCGGACGATCAGTTCGATGGCGCCCCTGAGGGCCTCCTCATCGATCTCCAGCCTGTCGATAATGCGCTCGTAGTGCTTTTTGCTGAAGGCCTCGAAGTGCTTGTTCAGGATGGCCTCGGCAATGCGTTGCTCCAGGCTGTGCGGCATTCGGCGCACCTGCAGGAGCAGGCATTCACGCAGGTCACGGGCACCCACGCCGGCAGGGTCCAGCGATTGCACTTCATGCAGGGCCTTTTCCAGTTCCTCCTTGGTGGCCATCACGTTCTGGGTGAAGGCCAGGTCGTTCACAATGGCGTCCAGTTCGCGACGCAGGTAGCCGTCCTCGTCCAGGTTGCCGATCAGGTGCTCGGCCAGCAGCTGGGTTCGTTCGTCGATATCCCGAAGGCCCAACTGGGAGCGCATATTGTCCTGGAAGGTGGTGCCTCCTGCCAGGGGCATGTCACGCTCCTCCTCGTCCGGGCCGGTATTCTTCACGCTCAGCTTATAGTCCGGCGTGTCATCGTCCTGGAAATAGTCGCTCAGGTCCACATCGTCGCGCTCGTTCTCCTCGTTCCCCTCCATTTCGGAGCTTTCCGCAATGGCCTGCTCCTCGGTGGGCACATCCTCGTCCGGCTGGTCATCACCCTCCTCCAGCGCCGGGTTCTCCTCGATCTCCTGCTTGATGCGCTGCTCCAGCTCCACGGTGGGCACCTGCAGCAGTTTCATCAATTGGATCTGCTGCGGGGAGAGCTTCTGCTGAAGCTTCTGGAAAAGGCCTTGTTTGAGCATTGCGGGGCAAAAATACGGGGCGCGGTGGGCGCCGCACCATGATGTAGGAGATGCAATGGAGAACTTCGTCCCATGGCAGAGCCGCTGAAGGAAATGTTCAACCGGGCCTACTTCGAGCGCCTGGCGAAGGAGTTGGAAGCGGTGCATCCGCAGTTGAAGCGCGCCGCGTTCCTCAACGTGGTGCAGCTGGGCAACGAAGCGCGGGTTATCTCGTGCATGCGCCCGCAAGTGCTGGCGGAGGGGAAGAAGTCTTGATCGCTGGCTATTCTTCGCTCTTCCTCTTACTGGTATTATAACACGGGGTTCTCGTCATGCTATGGTTGGACGCGCTCCTCCATCGTCATTGTTCGCGTCTTCAGAATCTTCAGGAGCTGGAACTGCTGCGGGCTAGGCTTTTGGAATGGCCCGGCACGGGTACTACGGCGTGTAAGAGCAGCGCTGCACGAAGTCCGTTGTCTGCGCGGGATGGTCCTTTGCCTTGCTTGAGCAAGCCCATGATGAACTTGCACTTGGTGGCTCCAGTGGATCAAGTCAATTTAGAGGACAACATACCCCGGTGCTATGAGGAGTGCTTCGATGGCCTTTTTGGTATTCAGCTTCTATGTCCTTGGCGTTCATGGGCAGGACGGCCATATTGACATCAACTTCAATCCCGATGATGTCGGGCTGTATGGCGATGGAAGCGGTCCTATCAATTCCGTGGCAAGGGTTTTCGACCTCGGAGAGGCGGGGTACTTGCTTCTGGGTGGCGGACCTTACTACAATGGACAGTACGCGCCTGGGCTAATACGAATAACCCATTCCGGTGCCTTGGTCGATGGGTCCTGGGGACCCGCCCTCACGAGTGGGTTGTACTCTTCCGTTGCCAGGGTCCCACAAGGGGGCTTCTTTGTTGGCGGCTCGTTCACATCCACGGTCAACCAGTCATTGGCAAACGTCATTAAGCTGACGAATAGTGGCTCTTACGACCCGTCGTTCGCCCCCGCCGTATGCAATGGTGGTTACGTGACCAGCGTTGTGGCTGCACCGGATGGATCTGTGCTTGTTCAAGACGATTTCGCCATGGTCGGGGATTCTGTTCGGAATCGATGGGCGCATTTCGCAGCGGATGGCATGCTTACCAGCCTTGATCTGGGCGCCGACATGAATGGAACCATTGCCTGCGCGATGTACGATACCAACGGGGCACTGGTGGTTGCCGGGAGTTTCACATCGGTGCAGGGTCGGCCGATCAAGCGATTAGCTCGTTACCATCCGGATGGTCAGCTAGATACATCGTTTGCGACCAGTGGCGGCCCCAGTGGACCTGTGACCGCACTTGAGATCGCCACGGACGGCGCCATCTTCATCTCGGGCGACTTCTTCGCTTATGGCGGGATGCCGCGAACCAGATTGGCCAAGGTACTTCCTTCAGGCGTGCTTGATGAAACGTTCGACCCCGGTCAAAGCATAGATTATCCAGCAGTGAATATCCGTAGCGGATCGGATGGAAGCCTGCTGATCGAAGGTGGCTTCATCCACTATCAAGGTGTGGCTTGCGATGGCATGGTTGTGCTGTCCTCGAATGGAGCACCGTTGCATTTTGTGGGGACCGGTAGTGGCACCTCTGGCGATATCACGGATGTGGTTTATCGACCCGGAGAGCGGATCATCATCGCAGGGTACGTGAATCGTTGGCTGGAAGAGCCGTGCAGGTACATGGAGGCCTTGATGCCGGACGGCTCCATTGACCTTTCCTTCAACTCCTGCACAGGCGCCAATGGTCGCTTGGGGGCGCTCGCTGTTCAATCCGATGGCAGGATCTTGATCGGGGGAGATTTTACGCGCTACAACGGCATTCCGCGGGGCCGCATCGCCAGGTTGGAGCCCACTGGTGCATTGGACCTGTCATTCGATCCCGGGCTTGGGGCCGATGGCTCCGTGGAGTCGATCTCCGTTCTGGCTGATGGCCGAGTTCTCTTGACCGGGCATTTCAATCGCATCCAGAATGTAGGGCGGAGCAGGATCGCGATACTTTCTCCAACAGGCGAGCTGGATGCCTCGTTCCAGACCCAGTTCATCGGTCATGTGAGTTGTGCGCATATCATGCCAGACGGACGGATCTTGATCGGCGGGTCGCTACAGGTATACGGCGATACGGTCGTAAGACCGGTGCTCAGGATTCATCCCAACGGCGCAGTGGACCAATCGTTCGATGCGGGTACCGTTATTAACACCCTGCCTCCTCGGATGATCGTGCAGCAACCGGACGGGAGGATCCTGGTTGTCGGCCAATTCCATACTTGGAATGGCGCACCAGGACGTGGCATTGTGCGCCTTTACCCCGATGGTTCACGCGATATGAGCTTTGATACGGGCACTGGTCCTGCCGGAGGTGATGTGCGCGGCGTTGCGCTTCAGCCCGATGGCCGTATCCTGATAGCAGGAGGCTTCAGTAGCTTCAATGGTGTGCCAGCCGGACGAGTTGCTCGGATCGAGCCATCCGGCGCTCTGGATATCGCCTTCAACCAAGCGGTTGGGTTCGGCGCCAGCCTTGGAGCGGATGCTGTGGACCTCTTGGGCCGGATCGTTCTGGTCGGTTCGTTCCTGTTCTACAATGGAGCTGCCACATGGCCGGTGGTGAGGTTGAATTCTGACGGAACCCGCGATAGTGATTTCTTCTCATCTGCTGCATCCAGTAGCAGGGTGAACGAATTAGTCTTGCAAGCCGACGGGTCTATCCTCGTTGGCGGGGAATTCACCGGTCTGGCGGGAGTGCCCCGGAATCGGATAGCACGACTTGGCTCTGGTTGGACCGGGATGATGGATGTAGGAACGGCGGGAAATGGGTTGGCCATTTTCCCGAACCCAGCCATCCAAAGATTCATTGTTTCAGGCAAAGCCCCGCTTGGACAGATCCTCGTGCTCGATATGCAGGGCCACTTGGTGCATGAGGCACAGACCGCGCAAGAGCGGATCGAGCTCGATGCGGGCGACTGGGCACCCGGCCCCTATGTGGTGCGAGTTGGCAATGCGGCGGTGCGCCTGTTGAAGGAGTGAACTACTTCGCTCCAGCGCACGCCTCCAGCATCGCCTTCACCGTCTTGGGTGCGCTGCCCACAAAGACCTGCTTGCCGATGACGATGGTGGGGCGCTTCAGGAAGGTGTATTCCTCCAGGATGTATTTGCGGTAGTCCTTCTCCGTCAGCTTCATCTCGTTCAGCCCCATGCTGCGGTACTTCATGGCGATCTTGCTGAAGAGCGCCTCGTAGCTGCCGGCCAGTTCCTTCAGTTCATCGAGCTGTTTGGCGGTGATGGGTTCCGCCTTGATGTCCTGCAACTGGAAACGTTTGATCTTGGGGATCTCGCCGAGGATGCGCTGGCAGGTGCCGCAGTTGCTGAGGTGGTAGATCTTCATG
>JBEICT010000196.1:0-6296 GCA_040383865.1 Flavobacteriales bacterium
TAGGGGGTCACGTTTACGTTAAGGCTGAAGAAGGCGTTGTCCTTGTCATAGGGTACGAATCCGTATTCGAGCTTGCCGCCGCTCTTTCGGGCAATGTCGATCATGCCAAGTCCTCCACCACCATGTGGACTGAATTGGCCATCGGCAAGCGTGTCGCGGTGCAGTTCCCGGAGTTGGTCCGGTCCCAGTGTATTGATCCGGTCCAGGTGGGACTTTAACCGGCCCACGTCGCCAGCTGCCATGAAATTGCCCGTCAGCACGGAATAACCGCTGTCGGCGTGCGCGATCATCACCACGCCATGCGGATCAGCGGTCGGCACTGTGTGCCCTTCGGCCAGCTTCAAATGGGCATTGTGGTGGAACAGGTTCTGGAGGCATTCCGTCACCACATTGAAAACCCGCTTGCGGGCCCTTGCATCGGGCTCAATGGCGATCATCTTCCGTTCCACAAGACCAAGCAAGGCCGTGATCAGGTCCTCGGTCAGACTTCCCTTGAAGGAAAGCATGACCTTCTGGCGTTCGAGCTCATCGTACAGGTCGTGGATGCGGTCCAGCATGCTTGTTCAACGGGATGATGACATCCCTTTCTATGCAAAGCAAGGGTCCAAGGGTGCTTGCGATCACCCCAGGACCGGCCGAGTTATCCACGGAATTGTCAACCCGACGGGCAGGGTTACATTCGCGGACCCGGTAGGTCCGGGATCCCTCATGGCCTGGTACCGCAATTGGTTCGGCACTCGATACTACGCATTGCTCTATGGCCATCGTGATGAACGTGATGCCAGAGCGTGGGTGGACATGATCCTGGAACGCCTTGACATTCACAAGGGAAGCTCGGTACTTGACCTTGCCTGTGGTAGAGGAAGACACGCCCGATGGTTCATCCATGCGGGTCTTCACGTTAGTGGTGTGGATATCGATCCATCGAGCATTACGGAAGCTCAAGCCAACCTGCCAGGGGGGGACTTCAAGGTGCATGATATGCGGGAACCTGTCGATCAGGGGGCGTTCGACCTGGTCTGTTGTCTCTTCACGAGCATCGGGTATTTCGATGACCTGAAGGATGAACAACGCGTATTCGATGCAGCCTATGCTGCACTGCGTCCCGGCGGCCATTTCGTGGTGGATTTCATGAATACGGACCGTGTGATCGATGAGCTGGTACCCGTGGAGGAGCTGGAACGCGAAGGCATACTGTTCACCATTCATCGGGAGGTGGAGAACGACGTCATTGTGAAGCACATTACCGTCAAGGAAGGTCCCGTGGAAGAGCGGTTCCAAGAGCGGGTGAAGGCGCTGCGGCCAGACCAGTTGGAGGAAATGGCGCGTGCGGCCGGGTTCTCCATCACCGGCCGCACCGATGGGCCTGTTGCCAAGACCTTTGATCCGTTGCGGTCCGACCGTTATGTTCTTTGGCTGACCAGGCCCTTGTCATGATGTTCGCTGTAGCCCTTGCTTTCATGGTCGTGCCGCTCCTTTCCGGAGCCATGGTCCAATGGTTGCGTCCGGATGCGCGATGGATGCGCCTGCTTCTTTCCTTCAGTGGGGCATTCCTTCTGGCCGTGGTCTTTTTGCATATGCTACCTGAGCTGTATGAGGAGGTAGGCCACGGCATCGGCTTGTGGATACTGGGGGGATTCCTGTTGCAGGTGGTGCTTGAGTTCTTCAGCCATGGCATCGAGCATGGCCATATGCACGCCACACCTGGGAAGGCGTTGCCCTTTATCACCCTTGCCAGCCTGTGCCTGCACTCGTTCGCGGAGGGCATGCCCTTCGCCGATGCCGAGGTGGCCGGGAACATGCCCTTCCTGGCCGGGGTGCTGCTGCACAAGATGCCCATGGCGGTGGCGTTGGCCACGGTCCTGCAGCGCTCGAATTCCGGGGTGGGGCGTACGTGGACCTTGTTGGTGGTGTTTGCCTTGGCCGCTCCGATGGGTATCATGGCCGGTCATTTGGTCGATAGCGGCGATGGAGGACATTTCCTTGACCGGATGCTGGCCTTGGCCATCGGTATGTTGCTGCACATCAGTACGACCATCATCTTCGAGAGCGCTCCGGAGCATCGCTTCAATGCGCAGCGCTTCGCCGCAGTACTGGTCGGAGCTGCGTTGGGTGCCGTGACCATGCATTGATCTTTTTTCAGACTATAGCACAATGTTCTGCGTGTCGGTACGTTACTTTGCAGTACAAAGTACTTTGCTAATGACAACCCGTGATCAATTCAATGACCTCGCCCACATACGCGGGCTCATGGACCGGAGCACCCGGTTCCTGAGCTTGAGCGGCCTCAGCGGTGTGATCGCCGGCATCGCCGCCATTATGGGGGCTTTATTGGCCAAAGAGCACTACCTCGCGCTGTTCTGGGAGGATCGCGTTCAGCGCTCAGCGCTCGCGCCATCGCTGGACATTGCCAGTGGCTGGAACGAGCATTCGTGGTTCCTACTGGTCGATGGCGCTGTGGTTCTCCTGGTGGCGATATCGGGGGCGCTTTGGTTCACTTGGCGCCGCGGTCTCAGAACTGGTCAGGGTATCTGGGATGCCAGCGCCAGGCGCTTGGTCGTCAATATCGCGGTCCCGCTCGTGTCCGGCGGTGTGTTCTGTCTTGCCTTGTTCCTCTACCACTTGCCCTGGCTGGTACCTGCTGCCACATTGATCTTCTACGGTCTGGCCCTTTTCCATGCGAGCAAGTTCACACTGGACGAGATCCGATGGTTGGGGCTCAGTGAACTGGTGCTGGGCCTGATCGCGCTCATTTGGGTGGATGCCGCCTTGCTGATCTGGACCATTGGGTTCGGCGTGCTACACATCTTCTACGGCGCAGTGATGTACTTCAGGTACGAGCGTGGTCCTGCTTCTCGTGATCTACCATGATCGAGCATCTCAATAAAGCGTTCGAGAGTCGCGTTCGCCTCGGCATCATGGCCGTGCTGATGGTGAATGAATGGGTGGACCATGCCCGGTTGAGGGAACTGCTGGGCGTTACCGATGGTAATCTCGCCAGTCACCTGGCCGCCTTGGAAGCGCTCAACTATGTGGTGGTCCGGAAGCGTTTTGTGGGCAAACGGCCCAATACCAGTTACAAGACAACAGCGGCTGGGGGGCGTGCGTTCCGTCAGCATTTGGATGCCATAGAAAAGCTCATTCCTCGTCAGGAGGTCTAACCCGGATAACATGATCGATCAACGCCTGCGCCGCTGGCTGCCTATCCTGTCCATCACGCTCACCGCGATCATCTTCGATCGTCTGTTCCACCTGATGGACCTGGGTATCAATCTGCTCCTGTTCAACATAGTGGTCATCGGTGTACATGTTATACGCCTCGGTTGGAGCGGACTTTCACTCCCTGCGCGTGTAGCATTGGGTGGGGCTTTGCTCAGTGCGGTCATGGTGGTGGTCCATAACAGCGTCCTGTCCATGGTCGCTGCCATCATGGGGCTTGTGTTGGGTAGTGCATTGGCCCATGAGCCTCAGCTGCGCAGTCTCTTCTATGGGCTCCAACAGGCGGTCGCTAATGCCATCATGCTTCCGGCATCAGCTTGGGATGGGGCCGGCGAGCTGATCCATTCCGCACGGTCACCACGAAAGGGTTGGAGCCTGGGCGGTATCATCGTGCTGCCGCTCATCGTCGGGCTCGTGTTCTTCCAGATATACCGTGTGGGCAACCCCAGGTTCGAAGCGCTAACGGCCGGTTTTCTCGATGGTCTGTGGACGCTGATCGCCGACCTGCTCACGAGCATCTTCACGCCGCATGCCCTGTTCTTCCTGTTCGCCATGTTCGTCGCAGGTGTGTTGTTGTACCGGCACGCACCGCCCGTGGTCCTTCAATGGGAGCAGCGATGGACCGACACGCTGATGCGCGTACGAATGCGACGCCCTCACTGGATGGCGCCTACGGGAATGAACCTGCTGGAGCGCGAGCGACGGATGGGCGTGGTGCTATTGGTATTGGTCAATGTCCTGCTCGCTGTGGTCAATGCTATTGACATCTCCTGGGTCTGGTTCGGGTTCGAGGTGCCACAGGACTTCAGCTTGAAGCAGTTCGTTCACGAAGGCACCTGGGCGCTGATCGTCAGCATACTGCTCAGTATGGTCATATTGCTGCATCTGTTCCGGGGCAGCCAGAATTTCTACTCCAGAGGTGATCTCCTGAAGCAGCTTGCCCTCCTTTGGGTATGTCAGAACTTCATTCTCGGCATCTCGGTCTTTCTCCGCAACTACCACTATATCTCCTTCCACGGTCTGGCCTACAAGCGTATCGGGGTCATCGTTTTCCTCGCGCTGGTACTGGTGGGCTTGATCACCCTGTTCTTCAAGGTAAAGCAGCGGAAGAGTTTTTTCTACCTGATCAGGTTGAACACGTGGGCTCTATTCCTCCTACTGGTCGGGCTTTCCACAGTGGATTGGGACATGGTCATTGTCCGGTACAATCTGCGTCACGACAATCCCGGCGAGATCGATATTGACAACTACCTCGCCATGGGCGACAAGGTCCTGCCCTTGCTCTATGAGAACCTGGAGGTCGTGGAGATGCAAATGGCACGGCACAGGAACAACCGTGTAAGATGGGTGGAGACGCTGGAACCGCGGACGTTCCGGGCCTCATTGGACGCCAAACGCGATCGTTTCCTGCGGCGCCGCTCGTTGGCACGTTGGCAGGAATGGAACCTCGCTGATACCAGGACCTTGCGGTATTTCCTTCCTGATAACACCCGGTCATGAGCGACTTGACCTACATACGTCGTTGGCTGATCACATTCATGTTGGCCTTGGTCGTCAGTGGTCTTACCGCTGTTCCGCTGGTGTGGCTTACCACCGTGTTCGCTGATCTTGTGCTTCCCTTTGGTGGGTCTTTATCCGCTTGGGCTCAGCAGGCCGCTGATGCAGTGGCCGCAGTGGATGCGAACTACCCATTGTTGTTCTACGGGACCGATTGGCTTGCATTCGCTCATGTGGTCATCGCCATGGCCTTTATCGGTCCGTACCGCGATCCGCTGCGTAACAAATGGGTCGTGGAATGGGGGCTTTTGTGTTGCGCCTGTGTGCCGCTCCTCGCGTTCCTCTGGGCCCCGGTCCGGGATATCCCCTTCTTCTGGCGTTGTGTCGACGCCTCCTTTGGCGTTTTCGGGGCCGTCCCCTTGTGGGCGGTCCTGAGACGTATTCGTCGGATGGAGGTCAGGGCGTCCCTCCATGTCATATGCTGACCGGATGCATCGAACAGATCAGGACGTGCCGGTATGAATGGTTCGTTGAGAGAGCGTTTGGTCACCGCTTCGGTGTTCTTCGTGGCCATGTCCTTGTTGGAAAGCGCCGTGGTGGTTTATCTACGCGAGCTCTACTATCCCGAAGGGTTCCGCTTTCCGCTGGTGCCGATGAATGCCACGGTCGTAATGACCGAAGTGCTTCGCGAAGTGGCCACCATGGTGATGCTCTGGACCGTCGCGGCCTTGCTCGCTCGAACGGCATTGGAGCGTTTTGCCTGGTTCTGTTTTGGGTTCGGCATCTGGGACCTGGGTTATTACGCCTGGCTGAAAGTGCTGCTTGATTGGCCCACCTTGATCTCAGAGACCGACCTTCTTTTCATGTTGCCTCTTCCATGGGTCGGACCGGTCTGGGCACCATGTCTTATTTCCTTCGGCCTTATCGGGTTCGGTCTGGTGATCAACGCCGCAAGAGCCAGGGATCGAACTTGGAAGGTCGGTGCACTGAATTGGTGGCTATTGGGGTGTTCGGTCTGTGCGTTCCTGATCTCCTTCATGATGGACCCGTTCGAGCAGGGTGTTCGCATGGATTCGTTCGTTCATATGGAAGCAGGGACAGGTTCGTCCATGTCCTCGGTCATTGACAACTATATGCCCGGTCCCTTTAATTGGGAGTGGTTCTTCATCGGGTTCGTTGCTGGACTGGCTGCGCTCGTCAGGTTGCTGCGCTCAGTCGGGGGCATACCCGAAAGGGCTGCGATCCTTCCGGATTGAAACCGCAGGACACGCAACTCCGTTAAAGGAGCGCGTCTACTACCATGGATACCAAGGAGAAAATGATCACCGAGTCGCGCCTCTTCATACGATTGGGCTTGTTGTCCTTCATCGGGTTCTTGTTCTATTACGCGCATTTGTTCTTCGGCGTGATGGACAATGTCGTGCTTTTTCGTACTCTGGCCATTACATTCTTGCTGGCCACTGTCCCGTTGCCGATCATCGCGATGAACAACCAAAAGCTCTTCCCCGAGCTTTCCTCCAGTGGCAAAACGGTCCTGACCGTTGTGACGGGTCTTTTGTTGCTGCATCATTTCCTCATGA
>JBEICT010000197.1:0-6293 GCA_040383865.1 Flavobacteriales bacterium
CAAGACGTTCCGCATGCGACTCGCACCCATACAGCGGGATCAGCTTGCCTCGCTTCGCTTCAACTCCTATCCGCACGTCATGACCTCGGACACGGCCCAGCCGACACCGCCACGCACAAGGCGTACGCCGCCCCCGGAACTAGATGGGCGGATGGAGCGCAGTCGGGTGACGCGCCAGAAGATCGTCGCCGCTCTGCTCGACCTCATTTCCCCACGCCTACGATCGGCATGGTGGGCATTGTGCCCGACGTGAGCAAGCGCATGAGCCTCGACTTCAAACAGAAGGGCGATCTCATTTTCCTGATCGGTAAGGTGGTGGACGACATCGCGAGCAGCGAATACCTCACGCGCATCCACGGTGTGGAGCGCTCACCCGCGCCGTACTTCAACCTCGATGAGGAAAAGCGCCTGCACACCATGCTGCTCATGCTCATCCGTCAGGGCCTCATCAACGCCGCGCACGATGTGAGCGATGGCGGCGTGTGGACCACCCTGGTGGAAATGGCCCTGCCCCGCGGGCTCGGATTCGATGTGGTCACCGACAGCGAGGTGCGCGAGGATGCCTTCCTCTTCGGTGAGGCACAGGGCCGCGCCATCGTAACGGTGGACCAGGATAACGAGGATGAGTTCCTGGATCTGATGGCCCAGAGCCGTGTGCCCAGCATGCTCCTAGGCCACGTGACTCAGGGCAAATTGGTGGTGGACGACCAGCGTTTCGGCACCATCGACGAAGCCCGGAAGGTCTACGAAGAGGCCATCCCCAAGATCATGAACGAACAGTAGGTCCCTACCGCTGTTCCTTCACAGTACCGAACACTCACAACACAGAAATGGCTCAACCCCGTACCCTTGGCACCCTCCCCGGCGTGGGCGCCACCGCACCGCAATTGCGCTTCGTAAAGCAGGACCGCACCGACGCCGACCTTGCCTCCCTCAAGGGCAACGTGGTGGTGGTGCTGTCTGTGTCCAGCCTCGATACCGGCGTATGCGCCACCGAAACGCGCACCTTCAACCAGAAGGCCGCAGGGCTTGGTGCCCATGTGCTCGTGGTGAGCATGGACCTGCCCTTCGCCATGAAGCGGTTCTGCGACACCGAGGGCATCACCAACGTGCACACCGGCAGCGATTTCCGCTATCGCGACCTGAGCGAGAAGTGGGGCGCGGCCATCGCCGAAGGACCCATGCAGGCCATCACCTGTCGCGCGGTATGGGTCATCGACAAGGAGGGTGTGATCCGCTACCACGAGCTCACCCCCGAACTGGGCAGCGAACCCGACTACGATGCTGCACTGAACACGGCCAAGGGTCTGCTCTGATCCTGAACAGAACGAGGAACGCCCGCGCTGGTTCTCCAGGGCGGGCGTTCGCGTTGAAGTGGATCGCTTCAGGCCGAGCGATGGCGGCCCGCCAATGCACGGTCCACGGCTGCGAGCACCAGCAGGCTGGCGGAAAGCCCGGCCAGCCAGATGGCCCAGGTGTTGGTTGCGGGCAGCGAAGCGGAGAGATTGTTGAACAGGTCGGTAGTGTACAGGCCTTTGCTCTCTTGTCCTTGTCCGATCACGACAGCGATCACCATCAACACGGCAGCGAGAGCACCAAAGGCCACCCATGCGGCGCGCCCAAGGATGGGTTTGACCGGTGTGGGCCGAAGGATGGGAGTAACGGCCACCCGGGCCATGATGCGGTCCGTAAGGTCCCTGTCCGGCCCGGAATGACCCGCTGCCTGGAACAGGTGGTGGAGTTCGTCCTTGGGGTCAGGCATGTTCCAAAATTAAGCGTTGTGCTTCGGTACCGTGGGTGGCCTGGATCACGTCCAGCAATTTCTTGCGGGCACGGTGCAGGCGCACTTTCACATTCGACGCGCCCAGTCCGGTGATGGTTACGATCTCTTCCACGCTCAGTTCCTCCAGATGGTAAAAGCTCAGGATGGACGCGTCCTCAGGGTCCAATCGTGCCAATGCACTGTCCAGGAGCTGCCTCAGCTCGTTGCGGTGGCCAGTGGTATCCGGGGCGCTGGCCGGGTGGTGCGGCAGTTCATCCACCGAGGTCTCCTCGTTCCGTCGTTTCCGTCCTTGGCTGATGGCTGTTCGGTAGGCAATGCTGTACAACCAGGTGCTGAACTTGGCGTTGCCTCCGAAACCTGCCAAGTGTTGATAGGCTTTCACAAAACTGTCCTGCGTGGCCTCCTCGGCATCTTCGGCGTTCCTCAGCACGCGGTAGCAAACGGTGTACACCATCCGCTGGTAGTGCCGCACCAGCTCCGCGTAGGCCCTGCTGTCGCCGGCCAGAATGCGTTGGATGATCGTGCTGTGGTCCACGGGCGTGTGGCGGATTGGACGCTGGTAGGGTGGTGGTCGGTTACAAAGTGATAGGCACTGATCGCCTCGGCCAAGCCAACTGGTACGACCGGCGCGTGAACGTCTTGCGGACCTGCCATGGATGCGGATGAGCGGATCGTAACCGGTGTGCGATCGGTTGCGTCAGATGGACAAGGACCGAGGCAACGGGCCATCAAGTGCACCACGAACCCAACACGCATCATGGACATCACAGCCACCATCGCTATCGTCATGGTCTTCTCCACCATCTTCGGATTGACCTACATCTACTTCACCACGCGCCATCGCGAACGGATGAACATGATCGACAAGGGTCTCGCGCCAGGACTTCACCGCCCGATGGCCGATCACTTGCGCACCTTGAAGAACGGGCTTCTGCTCATCGGCCTCGGCCTGGGTTGTGTGGCCGGTCACCTCTTCCAGCGCGCCACCATGCCCGTTGTTGATGACAACCCGATGCCTTTCTTCGTGGGCATGGCCATCTTCGGCGGGCTGGCCTTGGTGCTCTTCTACACCTTCTTCGGCCGCAAGCAACAGGGTTGAATTTCGGAGGCGGTCGTGAACAGGGGCTGGTCCATAGGGACCGGCCCTTGTTGTTCCGTGGCATTGGGGCGGCGCCTACTTTCGCGGCCAATTAGCACGCCAACAGGCATATCTAATGCGCCGCATCATTACCCATGTGTTCCGATGGATCGGTGCCGGGCTCTTTTGGTTCCTGCTGGTCTCCGTGCTCTGGGCCGGTCTGCTGGGCATTGTGGAACCACCGGTCACGTGGGTCATGCTGCAGCAGAAGCACGAGCAAGGGGCGATCGAACGCTCCGTGGTCGATTGGACGGCGATCTCCAGGAACATGCCTTTGGCGGTAATGGCATCCGAGGATCAACGGTTCATGTTCCACAGCGGGTTCTCCTGGGAGGCCATGCGCAAGGCCATGGAGCGCAACAAGAAAGGCAAGCGCATCCGCGGCGGCAGCACCATCAGCCAGCAGACCGCCAAGAACGTGTTCCTCTGGCCGGGACGCACCTATGTGCGCAAGGGGCTCGAGGCCTGGTTCACGGTGCTCATCGAGCTGCTCTGGACCAAGGAGCGGATCTTGGAAGTGTACCTGAACGTGGCGGAAATGGGCAAGGGGGTCTTCGGCGTGGAGGCGGCTGCCCGTCATTGCTTCGACCGGTCGGCCTCCAAGCTCACGGCATCGCAGGCGGGGCTTATCACGGCCACGTTGCCGGCCCCACGGCGGTTCAGCTGCACCAGTCCCTCAGGCTACATCCGCAGCCGCCAGCAGTGGGTGGTGCGCCAGATGGCCAACATCGGCGACGTGCTCGATCCCGAGGTCAGACGTAAGCGCGAGGAGAAGATCGAAAAGGAGGAAAGGCGCAAAGCGGAACGTGAGGCACGTCGCCGGAAGAAGGCAAGGTGAACGGATTCACCGTTTGAATTCGCCGGGTATTTCCACCGCCGTGGGGTACGCGAATTCCAGTCCAGCGGCATGGAACCGGCGCAGCAGTTCCAAGTGAACAAGGGATTGGGTGTGCATGATGTCCGCACTTTTACGGATGTGGTAGGCGAACAGGATGCTTAATGAATAGTCCTTGAACGCGTGGAAGGAGACCACACGGTCATGTTCCAGAACATCCTGGTGGTCGTCCACCAACTTGTTCAAAAGGGCCAGGGCCTCCTCGATCTTTTCAGGCGGTGTTTCATAGACCAGCCCGAGTTCGTGGCGTATCCGGCGCGCAGGTTCATTGGTCACGTTCTCCAGCACACTGTCCGTGAACTTGAAGTTGGGCACCACCACGATGGGGCCGTCCAATGTGCGTATCCGTGTACTGCGGATGCCCACCTCCTGCACCACGCCATCGTAGCCGGCCACCCGCACCCGGTCGCCGGTCTGGAACGGCTTGTCAGCGAACACCGTGATCCCACCGAAGATATTGGCCACTGTATCCTTCGCCGCCATGGCCATCGCCAGACCACCAATGCCTATGCCTGCAAGCAGCGCGCCCACGTTGTATCCTGCATTGTTCAATGCCAGCACGATGCCCATGGCCCAGACCAGTGCCTTCGTGGCACTGCGCACCACGGGCACCAACTGGCTCTTGATCACGGTGGTCTCTTCGCGCTTGGCCTTTGGAATGAGGTACTCCTCCACCAGGGCATCCAGCATCCGCGCCACCACCCAGGTCAGGGTAAGCACAGAGGCCACTTTGAATAGGCGGTCGGACCAGCGGTCCAGTCGCTCCGGAGTGTCCAGCTGGTGGTAGGCCAGGTAGAGGCCGATCACGGTGACCAGCACTACGATAGGGCCTCGCAATGCCGTGATCAGGATATCGTCCAAGCGGGTTTCCGTGCGGGCCGCCAGTCTGCGGAGCACGGTGGAAGAGGCCCAGTAAAGCAATTTGCCCACTACCCAGGCCCCACCGGCCCACGCGAAGGCGAGCATCCACTGTTCAATGCTATTGTTCCAGATCAACGTATGTAGGATCGTTCCACCCATGCCGGTACATTTGGCATGACCACGGATCGTGCATTGTGTCCCTGCTGGTCAAGCTGAGGCCAAAGGTAGGATCACGTGGAAAGGGCATGGAGATGAAGAGCATGGAAGACGGGATGGTGATCGTAACGGGAGCTAGCCGCGGGGTGGGGCGCGAAACGGTGTTGGCGCTATGCCGGGCGCACCAGGTGCCGGTCATGGCCATTGCCCGGGACGAGGATGCGCTCGATCGGTTAATGGAAGAAGGGGAGGGCCGTGTCGAGGGGCTTGTCTTGGACATCGCTGCTCCCGGTGCGGCTGAACAGGTGAAGCGGAAGGTGGCCGGCCGAAGGGTGCGGGGCTTGATACACAATGCCGGGCTGCTCCACCACCGGCCCATGGGGCAGCACAAGCGCGCGGACCTGGAACAGCTCTACGCTGTGAACGTACTGGCGCCACTGGAACTATCGCAAGCCCTGGTACCGGAGCTCGCGGGCGACCCGCCCGGACATATTGTCCATATCGGGAGCATGGGCGGCTTTCAGGACAGTGCCAAGTTCCCGGGCCTGGTGGCCTACAGTGCGAGCAAGGCCGCGCTGGCCTGCATGGCGCAATGCCTGGCCGAGGAGTTCAAGCACCAGGGAATACGGAGCAATTGCCTCGCCCTGGGTGCCGTGGATACCGATATGCTGCGTGCCGCGTTCCCCGGATTCCAGGCCCCGGTCAGTGCTGAGGCGATGGGCACTTACGTGGCCGGATTCGTTCTGAACGGACATAAGCTCTTCAACGGCAAGGTATTGCCAGTGGCAGTGGGCACCCCTTGAGGGGGCTGCATGAAAAATTTCTTACCCCAGTGTTTGCAGATGTGGAAAGGCTCCCTACATTTGCAGCCGCTTTCGGAAAAACGTTCTTTGAAGCGACGCGGTAAGGGGGTGTAGAGAGGGTGAAGCAAAGGGGTTCTGAAAAAGTTTTTCAACAACCACTTGCAGATATCGAAATGACCACTACTTTTGCCGTCCCAAACGACGGGGGTGACCCCGGAGTGAGGCGCTTGAAAGACTGAACGAGACCGGAAAAGAGGCGAAAGCCTCGACCCGATACAGTTCTTTGACTTATTGTCCAATCTGAGAACAGCAGGTGTCCTTGTGATCGACAGATCAACATGAGAGACCTCGTCAACGAACCAGATCAAACAAACATTTACAATGGAGAGTTTGATCCTGGCTCAGGATGAACGCTAGCGGCAGGCTTAACACATGCAAGTCGAGGGGCAGCGGGGTGTAGCAATACATCGCCGGCGACCGGCGCACGGGTGCGTAACACGTATGGAATCTGCCCTTTACTGGGGGATAGCCCGGAGAAATCCGGATTAATACCCCATAACAATCGAGGTGGCATCACCTTGATTTGAAAGCTCCGGCGGTAAAGGATGACCATGCGCACGATTAGCTAGTTGGTGAGGTAACGGCTCACCAAGGCTA
>JBEICT010000198.1:0-6285 GCA_040383865.1 Flavobacteriales bacterium
CGGTCTCAGCATCAATAGCGGCACTGGTGCCGTTGACCTTGGTGCCAGCAAACCAGGACCCTATACGGTGACTTACACCATTGCAGCCTCGGGCGGTTGCGCCCTGTTCCAGACCACGGCATCCATTACGGTGACCGCTGCCCCCAGCGCCACCATCAGCTACACGGGTTCGCCCTATTGCAGCACGGGTGGCACGGCCAGTGTTACCCGCACGGGTACTGCCGGTGGCAGCTACAGCAGCGCGGCCGGTCTGAGCATCAACGCCAGCACGGGCGAAGTCAACCTCGGTGCGAGTACGGCAGGTACCTATACAGTGACATACACCATCGCGGCATCGGGTGGCTGTGCCCTGTTCCAGACCACGACATCCATCACCATCACGGCCGCTCCCAGTGCCACGATCAGTTATGCCGGTTCGCCCTATTGCAGCAACGCCGGCCCGGCCAGCGCAACGATCACAGGCACGGCCGGTGGTGCCTTCTCGGCCACACCTGCCGGGCTCAGCATCAACGCCACCACGGGTCAAGTGGATCCGGGTGCCAGCACCCCAGGCACCTACACGGTGAACTATGACATCGCAGCGGCGGGTGGATGCGCGGCATTCAACACCTCCACCAGTGTGACCATCGTCGGCTGCGCCTACTACAGTCAGGGTAGCGGCAACATCAACAGCCCCATCTGGGCCACGGCCCCGGTCGGCACGCCCATCTCGGTGAGCTGGAACAGCACCACCAGCCTGATCATCCAAGCCGGTGATACCATCACGGTGAACGCCAACTCGGCGATCGATGACCTCACTGCACAGGCCACTGGCCGGATGATCATCACTGCCGGTCATACGCTGACCGTGCATGGTGATCAGGTCAACCTGGCCCAGTTCACCGTTTCCCCCTTGGCGGGTGAGGTCCGGCTGGTGAGTGCATCACCGGTGAGCATGGCGATCACCGGCACGGTGAACTTCAATGACCTCACAGTGACCACTTCGGCGGGAACAACGGTCAGCGGAGGTGTGGGCATCTTCGGCACCCTGCAGCTCAACGCCGGCATCTTCAATGCTAGCGGGGCCACGGTCCAGTTACGCAGCGATGCAACGCGCACTGGTCGTCTGGGCCCTGTAGACCCGTCGGCCTCCTATACGGGTGATCTGACCGTGCAGCGTTACATCCCCGGTGGTGTCACCAATTGGCGCCTGTTGGGTACCCCTGTTGCCGGCGAGACCGTGAACGACTGGAAGGACGATTTCTTCACGGCCGGCTTCCCCGGTTCGCACTACCCCAATTTCTACAGCCCCACCGGCAGTGGCATCCTGTGGCCCAGCGTGCGTAAGTACGATGAGACCGTGGCCAACGCGGATGTCAATGAGGGGTTGATCGGTGTGGCCGGCACCACCGAAGCTCTTGCCACAGGCCTGGGCTATGCGGTATGGAGCGGTGATAACCTCGGAGGTACCAATCCCTTCCTTGTAGATGTGACTGGTGCCCCCAACGTGGCCAATACGCCCATCACGCTTCCCCTTACGTGGACCAACAGTGGCAACCCTGCTGCCGACGGCTACAACCTGGTGAGCAACCCGCTGCCTTCGCCGATCGACTTCGCGTCCATCAGCCGCGGCGCCGACGTGCAGGACTTCTACTGGATCTACAACCCGGCCAATGGCAACAATGCCACCTGGAACGGTACCATAGGTACCAACGGCGCCAATGGGGTCATTCAGAGCAGCCAGGGCTTCTGGCTCAAGGCCGATGGTCCTGCTGTGACCACTACGGTGGACGAGAGCGCCAAAGTGGCCGGTAATACCGGAGGCGTGTTCGGTGGTTCTGAGCTGGACCCCATGCCCATGGTGCGTCTGCGCCTGTCCAGCACGGTGAACACGTTCAGCGACGAAACGGTGGTGGTGTTCCAGGATGGTACCCCGGCGTTCGAGTCGAACGACGTGGCCAAGTTCGTCTTCAGCCACCCCCAGGCACCGCAGATCGCCACCCGCAGCAGCGATGACCAGAACCTGGCCATTAGCATGTACGGCGGCTTCAGCAATGCCATCACCATCCCCGTACTGGTCAACGTGGCCGTGAACGGGACTTACACGGTGACCGCCACCGAATTGGAAGGCATCGCCGGCGTCAGCTGCATCACCATCGAGGACCTCCAGACCGGCGCCATCACGCCGCTCACCGAGGGGGCCAGCTACAGCTTCGTGGTATTGGCCAACGATAATGAGAACGAACCCCGCTTGTTGTTGCATGCCACGGCCCCTGTGCAGCGCACCGTGGAAGCTGTCAGCTGTAATGGTGCAGCGGATGGCAGTGCAACGGTGACCCTGCCTGGTGGCAATGACCAGACAGTGACCTGGATGACAGCTTTCGGTCAGGTGATCGCGCAGCAGACCATGAGCAACGGCAGTGCTACACTGACCGGGCTTGAAGCAGGCAACTACAGCGTGAGCGTGGCGGTGCAGCAAGGATGCCCTGCTATCGTGGGCGACTTCACCCTCACCCAGCCCTTTGCATTGGAAGTACATCCGACGGTGCAGGATGCCAGCTGCCCCGATGCCAACGACGGATCGGTGATGCTCGAGGTGCTCGGTGGTACTGCACCGCATGCGGCCACCTGGAGCAACGGTTCCACCGGTGGTTCGATCAACACGGCCCCCGGTACCTACACGGTGTTGGTGACCGACGCGAACGGTTGCAGTGTGGAAAGCACTGTGGTGGTAGGCAATGCGCCGGCACCCGTTACCGATATCGTTGTGGACCAACCCGTGGTGCTCCTGGGCATGCCCATCCTGTTCGGCACCACGGCCAACGACCTGGATGCCATCTTCTGGGACCTGGGTGACGGCACCACAAGCACCGAGCCCGTGTTCGAGCACACCTACACGGTACCTGGCACCTACATCGTAACGCAGACCCTGACCCTCGGTGCCTGCACGGCAACGGCCACCATCGAGGTGGAAGTGGAGCTCACCACGGGTACGGCCTCGGGTGAAGGGGTAGAAGGGATCCGTGCCTGGGCGACCCCGGAAGGGTTCGTGGTGGACATTGCACACTTCGGAGAGCCTGTGGTGATCGAGCTGCGCGATGCGGCCGGCAGGTTACATGCCACCCAACGTGCAGCCGGTGTTCCTTCACGCATCATCGTTCCGCACAGCGATCTGGCCACGGGTATCTGGATGATCACTGCAAGAGAAGGCGATAAGGCAACCACCTTCCGTCTGCCGCTGATCCGGTAGTCCGAGGAGTGGACCATTCGTAAGAAGCCCCCGGCCGATCGCCGGGGGCTTCGTTGTTCCAGGCCTGTTCGGTGGCCGGGCAATGCCGCGTACCTTTCGCCCTCCCTATGCTCAAGAAACTCATCCTCACCATCTCCCTGCTGTTCACCCTCACGGGTTGCCTCACCATCGAGGAGAACTACACGTTCAAGAAGAACGGCAGTGGCTCCATGGAATACGTGGTCGACATGAGCGAGCTGGGTGAGATGATCAAAGGGTTGGACGCCCTCTCCGAGGATAAGGACAAGCCCAAGGATGACCTCGGTATGCTTGACCTGAAGGACAATATCGAACAGCTCTCCACGATCCCTGGCATCAGCAAGGTCAAGCTCCAGAAGCAGGAATGGGTGCAGCGGATCAGCTTCCGCTTCAACGACCTTAACGCGCTCAACTCAGCGCTCAATGTGCTTCTGCCGGATAGTAGTGGTGAGTCACACCGGTTCTTCGCTTGGGAGGGCAGTACACTGGTGCGGACGAATAACCGCCATGCCCAGGAACTGGGGGCCGGGCTCGGACAGCAAGAGGAGGCGCTTGAAGGAGAGGAGGGTGGTGACCTGAACATGGGTGCGCTGCTTTCCATGATGAAGTACAAGTACCACTTCGTGTTCGCGAACAATGTCGACCGCACCGAGCTGGCCGACGGACTTTCCAATGCGGCCACGAAGCCCCGCGAAGTGAACGTTGATACGGATTGGGGGGTCATTGCACGCGACCCCAAGGCGCTCGACCTGCGTATTACCTTGCATAAGTAGCCCGGTCAACCCCATGGAATACCTGTTGGAGACCGCCATTCGATTGGCAGCAAAGGTCCATAAGGGTCAAACGGACCGCTTCGGGAAACCCTACATTCTCCATGTGATGAGGGTCATGATGCGGGGACACGATTTCGATGAGCAGGTCCTGGGCGCTTTGCACGATGTGCTGGAACGGTCCGAGCTCACCATGACCGATCTGGAGAAGAAGGGATTCTCCCCCCGGGTCCTGAAGGCCTTGCAGCACATTACCAGGGTGCCCGAAGAGACCTATGAGCAATACATCGATCGCGTGGTCCTGGACAACCTGGCCATACGCGTGAAGCTGCATGACCTGGCCGATAAGATGGACCTGTTGCACGTGGAGCAATTGGACCCATCGGACCTGAAGCGGTACAACAAGCAGCTGGCGGCCTATCACCGCATGAAGAGGATGGTGGAGGAGGCCAGGCCAATATGACCCTGACCACCGTACGGCGCTGAGGTACAGAGGGCTTTCGTAGGTCGGGGTGCGAAGCGTCGATCTATCTTCGCGGCCCATCCAGACCTTACCATGCGCAAGCTTCTTTCTGTCCTTCTCGCAACACCTTTGTTCGTTGCCTGCGGAGGCGATCATCAGGGCAACGACGTGCCCAAGGCCGATACTGTTGCCGTAGCCGACACCTTTCAATGGGAGTCCGAACAGTTCGCCGACGTTCGTGTGCTCCGCTATCAGGTCCCGGGCTGGGACCAGCTCACGCTTCAGCAGAAACAGCTCTGCTACTATCTCAACATGGCCGGTCTCGCAGGGAGGGACATCATGTGGGACCAGAACTACAAGTACAATCTGAAGATCCGTCGCGCCCTTGAGGCCGTGCTCACCAACTACAAAGGTGAACGAAGCGGTGCCGACTGGGACAATTTCATGCTGTATGCCAAGCAGGTCTTCTTCAGCAATGGCATCCACCACCACTATAGCAATGACAAGCACATCCCGGCGTTCGGCCAGGCTTACTTCGAGGCCCTTCTGAAGGAAAGCGGTGCTTCACTGGCCCCAGAGGTACTGGCCGCCATGTTCGACCCCACCATCGATGCCAAGAAAGTGAGCCTCGATGCGGACAAGGACCCGGTACTGGCCAGCGCGGTCAACTTCTACGGTGATGACATCAGCCAGAAGGAAGTGGAAAAGTTCTACGCCGCCATCGAGAAGAAGGACGATCCCCAACCGCTGAGCTATGGCCTGAACAGCCGCCTGGTGCGGGGCAAGGATGGCAAGCTGATGGAACAGGTCTATAAGGTGGGAGGTCTTTATGGCCCCGCATTGGCGGAAAGCGTGAAGTGGTTGGAGAAGGCCGTGGCCGTTGCCGAAACACCCGAGCAAAGGACCGCACTGGAACTGCTGATCCAGTATTACCGCACCGGCGATCTAAAGACCTGGGATGACTTCAATGTGGCCTGGGTGAAGGACACCAAGAGCACGGTCGACTACATCCTTGGTTTCGTGGAGGTGTACAACGACCCCATCGGAAAGCGTGGAAGCTATGAGGCCATTGTACAAGTGAATGATCCTGAGGCCACCAAGAGCATGGCCGTGATCATGGAGAACGCGCAGTGGTTCGAGGATCATTCGCCGTTGCTTCCAGAGCATAAGAAGAAGAACGTCGTGGGCATCACCTACCGGTTCATCAACACGGTGGGCGAGGCAGGTGATGCGGCGCCAAGCACCCCGGTCGGCGTGAACCTGCCCAACGCCAACTGGATCCGTACTGCGCACGGCAGCAAGAGCGTGAGCCTTGGCAATATCAGCGATGCCTATGACAAGAGCAGCGGCCAGAGCAGTCTGGAAGTGTTCTGTCACGATGCCGAGGAGATCGCCCGTGCCAAGGAACATGGAGGTCTGGCCGGCAAGTTGCACACCGCACTGCATGAAGTGGTGGGCCACGCCAGTGGTCAATTGGAGCCCGGAGTAGGCGAGACCGATGCAACCCTGAAGACCTACGCCAGTACCTTGGAGGAAGGACGTGCCGACCTGGTGGCCTTGTACTTCGTCATGGACCCCAAGTTGGTGGAACTGGGCGTGATGCCCAGTCTCGAGGTGGGCAGGGCCGAGTACGATTCATACATCCGTAACGGCCTCATGGTGCAGTTGCGCCGGATCAAGCCGGGCAAGGTCATTGAAGAGGCCCACATGCGCAACCGTCAGTGGGTGAGCGCTTGGGTCTACGAGAAAGGCATGGCGGACAGCGTGATCGTGAAGGTGCAACGCAATGGGGAGACCTACTTCGA
>JBEICT010000199.1:0-6197 GCA_040383865.1 Flavobacteriales bacterium
AGGCCCAGCGCACCGCGCTCTGCGCCACCGAACAGCACCAGCCGTCCGCCCGCTCCCAGCAGTCGCATGTCCGACCTGTAGGTGGATCCACCCACCGCGTTGAAACTGACATCGATCCGATCGTTGCCCAACAATCTGGAGACCGCCTCCTCATACGGTCCGGCATGACGGTCGATCACATGCTGGGCGCCCATGTGCTCGAGGTGCGCGCACTTCTCCGTTCCACCGGCGACCGCGTAGACCACACATCCGGCATCGAGCGCCAGTTGCACCAGCAATTGACCCACACCGCCCGCCGCACTATGCACCAGAACGCGTTGACCGGGTAGCAATGGGCAAAGCACACGGGCGGCATACCAGGCCGTGGCCCCCTGGGTGGCCAATGCGGCCGCCACGCCCAAGGATATAGGTTCGGGCACCACCGCACAGGCACGATGGTCGGTGACCACCTGCTGGGCGTATCCTCCGAAACGCGTCATGGCCACCACGCGCTTGCCCAGTATGTCGGCCGGCACATCAGCACCGAACGCCTCCACGCGCCCCACCACCTCGTAACCGATCACACTGGGCAGTGGTGGCGCATCGCGGTAAAGCCCGCGCGCGGCCATCACATCGGCGTAGTTCAGTCCAAAGCCTTCCACGGCGATGCGCACCTGGGAGGGACCCGGGACCGGGTCAGGGTGCTGCAACAGCACGAAGCCATCGCGGGGCCCATCGTGGGAAACAAGGGTCCATGCGTTCATGGGAAGGGGGTTTTTCGTTCATGCGGCACCGCCCACTACCAGCACGAACTCGCCACGCGGTTCATGAGTGGTGAAGTGCGCGGCCAATTCATCGAGGGTCCCACGGACCGTCTCTTCGTGCAACTTGCTCAGCTCACGTGAAACACTGGCGGGGCGTTCGCCACCCCAGACCTGGGCGAGCTCCTGCAAGGTGCGGAGGATCCGGTGCGGACTTTCATAGAGGACCATCGTGCGCTCTTCCGAGGCCAGCGCCGCGATACGGGTCTGCCTACCCTTCTTCACCGGGAGGAATCCCTCGAACGTGAAGCGATCGCAAGGCAATCCGCTGTTCACCAGGGCAGGCACGAACGCCGTTGCACCAGGAAGGCATTCCACCGACACACCGGCCTTGATGGCAGCGCGCACCAGCAGAAAACCGGGATCGCTGATGGCCGGCGTACCGGCATCGCTCACAAGGGCAAAACGTTCACCCTGCAACAACCGATGAACGAGCTGGTCCACCGTGCGGTGCTCGTTGTTGCTATGGAAGCTCACCAACGGCTTGGCGATGCCCAGGTGCTGCATTAAACGACCACTGACCCGTGTATCCTCGGCCACCACCGCATCCGCCTCACGCAACACCTGAACCGCGCGCAGCGTGATATCGTCGAGGTTGCCGATGGGTGTGGGCACCAGGACCAGCCGGGCCTTTGCAGCAGTGCTCACTTGATGGTGGCAATGAACTCCCGCAAAAGGGCATGCAGGTCAGCGAACTCGGTGAGCGGGAGCGTCTCCGCTTTGTCCAGCACGTCGTGGTAATGCGCAACACCACCAAGGGTGTAAATGAAAATGGCAGGAATACCTCGTTTCACGAAGGGACAATGGTCGCTGTTGCAGGCCGGTCCGCGCGGCTTCACCTCCTTGAGCAGCCCGTGCTGGGTGTTGATCTCTACCAAGCGATCGAAGTGGGCCTGCTGTGCCGTTGAGTTCACGACCGTGATGCCATCATCACCGGTGCCCAGGATGTCGAGGTTCACCATCAGCTTCACGCGGCCCAGATCGATCGGGCGGTCAAGCGCGCACCATTCGGAGCCGATCAGTCCGGCCTCTTCGCCGGCGAACGCCACGAACAGGATATTGTGCTTCGGAGGGTTCTTGCTGAACCACTCCGCAAGGCTCAGCAGCATGGCCACTCCGCTCGCGTTGTCGTTGGCACCTGGGAACAGCGCATCGGGACCCATCCGGCCCAAGTGGTCGTAGTGTGCGCTCACGATCACCCAATCCTTGCTGCGCCCCTTCACCATGCCCAGGACGTTGCGAGCCGGGTTGCGCACCAACATGCGATTGCGCACGTACAGGTCGACCGTGGCACTGCTGTCCGTCAGATATGCGGACGAGATCTCCACCAAGGGGAACGGCAACGATTCCTGTGCCACGGACCACGTCAGCTTGCCGCTCACGGGCTTCACCACCGGACCGTAGTGCATCAGTTCGCGCTCCAGTTCATGGAAGCGCTGCAGCGAATCCCTGTTGGTGGTGGAAGGCCAATGGACACAGGCCGCCTTGCCACTGAGAACGCCCAATGACATGGCCTTGCGTTCCGGACTGAACAGATCGGACGGAGCGAGGTGTACCAGCGCAAAACTGCCCTCGGACCTTCCGCTGGCGGGATCCACCAGGAAGTCGGTCCCCGGCACCAGCCGTTCGCCATCCACCGTAACGCCCATGCTGTCGGGAAAACTGTTCACGTTGAAGGCGAACGGCTGGAAGAAGTCCTGTTTCACCGGCTTGAGGCCAAGACGACCGAACTGGGCCGCGATCCATTCCGCTGCGATGCCCTGGCCGTTGCTGACATAACCGCGCCCATGGAAATCGGGCGATGTGAGCGTGTTCAGGTGACTGCGCGCTTGTGCTGTAATGGCAGCGGGATCCTGCGCATGGAGCATACCGCTCACGAGCAGGCAGAGGAAGGCCAGCTTACCGCGATTCATGCATATCGACGTTTGATGAGTTCCTGAAAGGTGGCGAGGGCCTCGGGGTCGGCGGGTTTCTTCAACTTGCCGAGCACCTCGGCCTGCAGATAGGCCTGGGCCTCGGCATGGCTCGCCAAGGTGTTCAGGCGATCAATGGTCTTATCGTAGTTGATGCGATCGCCATTGAACAGCTCCGCCACGAACCAGAACTTATGGCTCAGGCTGATGGCCTTGGACAGGTCGAGGATGGAAGCCCTCTCCAGCTTCTCGGCCAAGGTGGTTGCACTTGTTGGAGAACGTGCTGGAACCTCGCTGACGGGGTCTGTTGGCATTGAACCCTTCGGGGGCTCCACAGATGGCAGCGTGGCAGGAGCGGCAGCCTCGGGAACCTGCTCCGTGGCCTCGATGGCCTCGATCAGCGATACCTGGCGCGGGGCGGTCTCGGGTGGCCGGGTATCCAGGCGCATGGGTGGCGGCTCGGCCGCTACGGGCGGTGCCTCCTCCTTCTTCGGTGATGCGGGAGGTGCTGGTGCTGGTGCCATCTGCACGGCCGCTTCACGGGCCTTGTGGCGCAGGATCACCAACCGTTCATACAGCTCGCGAGCGTCCCCACAAGCCTGCTCCAGCCCTTCGAGCCCCAAGGCCCCCTGGCCCAGTTCCCGTTCGGCCTTGGCCAATGCGGACACCAGTTCGTTCATCGTTCGGAATGCCTTGTCGGTGGCCATGTGCAACAGCTTGCAGACCCAAAGGTCCAACGCGAAGTTCCCTATTTTCGCGTCGCCCGGCGGCCGCGTGCCGCGCAGGGTTTCCCACGATCATATGTTCCTCGAGCACACCGGCAGCCGTACCCACCGCAAGGGCTCGATCGAAGTGATCTGCGGAAGCATGTTCTCCGGCAAGACCGAGGAGCTGATCCGCCGTCTCCGCCGGGCGGAGTTCGCCAAGCAACAGGTGGAGATATTCAAGCCCAGCGTGGATACCCGCTACGCCGTGGCCGAAGTGGTGAGCCACGATGCCAGCAGCATCCGCAGCACGCCGGTGCCCAACAGCAGCAATCTGCTCCTGCTCGCTTCGGACATCGAAGTGGTGGGCATTGATGAGGCCCAGTTCTTCGATGAAGGACTGCCTGAAGTGTGCGCAGAGCTCGCCGACCAAGGCATCCGCGTGATAACCGCGGGCCTCGACATGGATTACCAAGGCCGACCCTTCGGTCCCATGCCGCGCTTGATGGCCATGGCGGAATACGTCACCAAGGTGCACGCCATCTGCATGCGCTGTGGCGACCTGGCCAACTTCAGCCACCGCATGGCCGCCGGCCAGGACCTGATCCTGTTGGGCGAGACCGACAGCTACCAGCCGCTGTGCCGTGCATGCTTCCATGCGCAACGGAACCCGGTCGGACCCGCAGCCGCCACGGACAACGCACGTCGCGAATGAAGGCACACGGCCATCGTCTATCGGCCATCGCCCGTGCGTTGGGCACCACCGTCCAGGGCGATGGGTACGACCCGGTGATCGAACACCTGGTGATCGACTCGCGCAAGCCGCTGCCCGAAGAGGGCGCCCTGTTCATTGCGCTCAAAGGCGATCGGCATGACGGGCATCGCTATCTGCCCGACCTGGTGGAACGAGGCCTTCAATGTGCCTTGGTGAGCGATGCCAAGGCCACAGCGCCGCTCACGCTGTGCATACCCGACACGCTGGATGCCCTGCAACGACTGGCCGGCTGGCACCGTGCCCACTTCGACCTGCCCGTGGTGGGCATCACCGGCAGCAACGGCAAGACCGTGGTAAAGGAGTGGCTTTACCAGTTGCTCCGTGCCGATGAGCACATTGTGCGCAGCCCAGGCAGCTGGAACTCGCAAGTGGGTGTACCCTTGAGCGCATGGGAGATACGCCCCGAGCATACCTTGGGCATCTTCGAGGCCGGGATCAGCCTGCCCGGCGAAATGGCCCGCCTGCAGGCCGTGGTGCGGCCAACGATCGGCGTGTTCACCAATATCGGTCCTGCACACGGTGCCAACTTCGTCAGTGACCTGGAGAAAGCGCTGGAAAAGGCCCAACTGTTCAAGGATGCCGAGGTCTTGATCTATTGCGCTGACCACGAGGTGATCGCACAGGCCATCGACAAGTGCCAGCTGGACCAACGCCTTACCCTTAGGGCCTGGTCACGTGATCGCGCTGCATGGCTCCACGTAGTGCGCGAAGAGCCGGTCCCACACGGGAAGCGCATCACCTGCATCAATGACAACGCGGAGTTCACCTTCGAGATCCCCTTTGCGGACCACGCTTCGGTGGAGAATGCATTGCATTGCGTAGCACTGCTGCTGCATCTGGGCATGGACACCCGGACCATTGCCGAGCGCATGCCCCTGCTGCAACCCGTGGCCATGCGCCTCGAGGTGCTGGAAGGCAGGCACGGTATCACACTGATCAACGACGCCTACAGCAACGACCTGGCCTCGCTCACCGTGGCCCTTGAGCACTTGGACGTGGTGGGACGAGGGCGCCCGAAAGCGGTGGTGATCAGCGACATTGTGGGCAGCGGCGATGAACGGACCTCCTTGTATCAGCGGATGGCAGCACTCATGCGCCGTGCAGGGGTGGACCGCATCCTTACCGTAGGGCCGGAGCTAGCCGAACGTTCACCCATGTTCAACGGACAGGCAGCCCATTACACCGATGCTGCCGACCTCATTCGCAGGTGTGACCCCATGGACCTCGCGGGCCATGCCGTGCTGATCAAAGGTGCCCGCAGCTTCGCTTTGGAGCATGTGGTGCACCGCTGGCAGCGCCAGGTGCATGGCACTGTGCTGGAGATCGACCTGGAGGCCATTCGCCACAATCTCAACCACTATCGCGCACAACTTGCCGGGGGCACCAGGGTGATGGCCATGGTGAAGGCCTTCGGCTACGGCAGCGGCGCTCTCGAACTGGCCCGGCTGTTCGCTCACGAGCAGGTGCACTACCTGGGCGTGGCCTATGCCGATGAAGGCATCGAACTGCGCCAGCAGGGCATCCAACTGCCCATTCTGGTGATGAACCCCGAGCCCGTGCCCTTCGAAGTGCTGGACCGGTACCGGCTGGAGGCCGAAGTGTACGATGAACGCTCCCTGCTCGATGCAGCGGACCATGCCCGACTTCATCCGGGTACGCCCCCCGTTCACATCAAGCTCGATACCGGCATGCATCGTTTGGGGTTCATGCCGGCAGAGCTCCCCAACCTGCTGCAGCTTCTCAAGGAACATCCCCACTTACGTGTCGCCTCCGTGCTTTCGCACCTTGCGGCCAGCGAGGATCCGGCGCACGATGCCTTCACCCGGCAGCAGATCGCGCAGTTCAGTGCCATGGCCGATGCGATTGAGGCCGCACTCGGCTACCGACCGTTCAGGCATATCGCCAACTCGGCCGCGGTTCGCCGTTTCCCCGAGGCCCGGTTCGACCTGGTACGGCTGGGCATCGGGCTGCACGGGATCGGCGCGGATGCCTCGGAATCAGCCCA
>JBEICT010000200.1:0-6167 GCA_040383865.1 Flavobacteriales bacterium
AAGAAGTGAAGACGCACTTCCAACAGTTGGTGTTCGACACGGTGATCCACCGCAACGTGGCGCTGGGCGAGGCACCCAGCCACGGACAGACCATCATCATGCACGATGCCAGCAGCAAGGGTGCCACCAACTACCTGAACCTGGCGCGTGAGATCCTGCAGAAGAACAGCCTGACGCGCATTCCCGATAGCGAGCGTACCCTGGCCATCCCCGACGAACAATGACGAAGAAGAAAGGCCTGGGACGCGGCTTGAGCGCCCTGTTGGAAGACCCCACCACGGACATCACCACGCGCAACGAACCGGTGGGCGCGCCGCGCAGTGCGGGTCCCATTGGTACCATTCCCGTTGCGCAGATCGAACCGAACCCGTTCCAGCCCCGCGTTTACTTCAGCGACGAGGCCCTGGCCGAACTGGCCCAGAGCATCAGTGAACTCGGCGTTATCCAGCCCGTTACAGTGCGCAAGGTGGGTTACGACCGTTACCAGCTCATCAGCGGTGAACGTCGTTTCCGGGCCTCACAATTGGCCGGCCTGGACGAAGTGCCCGCCTACATCCGCATCGCCAACGACGAGGCCATGCTGGAGATGGCCCTGGTGGAGAACATCCAGCGCGAGGAACTCGACGCCATCGAAGTGGCCATCAGTTTCCAGCGCCTTATCGACGAGGTGAAGCTGACCCAGGAACAGCTGAGCGAGAAGGTGGGCAAGGACCGCGCGACCGTGGCCAACTACCTGCGCCTGTTGAAGCTGCCCGCGGAGATCCAGCTCGGGCTGCGCCAGCGCACCATCGGCATGGGCCATGCCCGCGCCCTCATCAGCATCAGCGACCCCGCGCGGCAAGTGGAGCTGTACCACAAGATCGTGGAGAGCCAGCTGAGCGTGCGGGCCGTTGAGGACCTGGCCCGCAACCACGGCCCGAAGGGCAAGCGGACCACCACCATCGCGCCACGCGCCAACAAGGAGCTGGGCAAACGCCTCGCCGAACGGCTGGGCAGCCGCGTGTTGGTGAAACAGACCTCCGAAGGCGCCGGGCGCATCGAGATCCGCTTCCGCAGCGAAGAGGAGCTGCAGCGCCTGGTGAACGCACTGGGCTGATCGCCATGGAGCAGGTGACGGTGGATGCCGCCCTGCGTAGGGGCAACCTACAGCTGAAGATGGTGCCCATCGCGATCATGCTGCTGTGCATGGTCATGCCGTTCGTGGTGGTCGAGGTGGTCGATGTCCATATCGGCCTGCTCTTCGCCGCCGGCTTCCTCGGTGGGTTCGTGCTTGGCTGGTTGTGGTGGTCCTTCGCCGTTACCCGCTGGCGCATCTGGGCCTACACGCATGTACGCAACATCCACGAGCTGATGGAGGTGGCCGTGGCCGAGAAGCTCATCTGGCCCAAGGGAAGCTTCTTCGAGCGCACCGAGATGCGCACCAAGGCCCAGCGGGAGCTGCTGCAGCAGCTCGAAGCGCGGTTCGCCACGCCGGATGAGCAGGAGGACGACCCCTCCATTCCGGCGGAGACCGTGGTGCGCTACTCGCGCGTCCAGATGGGGTTCCTCCTCACATGGGGCCTGGGGATGATCGGCTTTGGGGCCTACCTGTTCACCACGGAAGGGTCGCCGTTGATGCCCCTGGTGATCGCGGCCCTGGGCGTTTGGGTCTCCGTGGATGGCGGGCGGAAGCTCCTGCGCGACCGGCCGGTGCTGGTGCTCGATGGCGAAGGCATCACGCTCGCCGATGGTCGGCGCATCCCGTGGGAACAGATCTCCAGCACCAAGATGGTGCAACGCGGCACCGGCCGCTCCACCCGGCAGCTGCTGGAGGTGCACCACGGCGGCGACCGATCGGAGCTGGACATCGGGTCCTTGGACATCAACAAGAAAGCGCTCCGCCATGCGCTGAAGGTGCACCGCCTCCGATGGGCCCAGCAACAAGGAGGGACAGGAGTCCCCACCTTTGTGGCATGAACGGGGTCCGTGCCATGCTGACCGGTCTGCTGCTGGGCGTGCATGCCATGGCCTGCGCCCAAGGCCAGCCGGTGGACAGCACCAACTGGCGCTACCACCACTCCCCGGGCAAGGCCTCCCTCCTCAGCGCCGTGCTGCCAGGCGCCGGGCAGATCTACAACCGCAAGTACTGGAAAGCGCCCATCGTGTGGGCCGGACTGGGCACGTGCCTGTATTTCATCCGCGAGAACAATAGCGAGTACCAGCGCTACAAGACCGCCTACATCGCCTTGGTGGACGGCGATCCGAACACGGTGGACGAGTTCAATGGGGCGTTCAGTGCGCAGAGCGTGCTTGACGTGACCGACACCTACCGCCGTTGGCGCGACCTGAGCTACCTGGCCCTGGCGGCCGTGTACATCCTGAACGTGGTGGATGCCGGTGTGGACGCCAACTTCGTGCGCTTCGATGTGGGGCGCGACCTGAGCCTCGGGATATCCCCCGCCGTGCCGCTGGCCTACCAAGGCAGCCTGGGTGTAGGCCTTTCGTTGACCTGGCGTTAATGTGAAATGAACCGGGTCAGATTCGAGACCAAGAAAGACTGGTTCGGTAAAAGCCTGCTATTTGGACCGGCATTGATCCTTACGACACTTGCGGTCTTACAAGTTTCCGGTTTGAACTTTGGCAGGGGCATTTCGACACCATTGCCGTTGATCGTTGGAAGCCTTTTTTTGTGGCTGTTCGCATTTCTTGCTTGGAACTTTACCTATTACGTGATCGACCAGAACACGTTGACAGCTCGAATGGCATTATTCCGATGGACCACAGTGAGCATCGACGATATAAAGGAAATTAGAGCACAGGAATATGGACTTCGCGTTTTTGGTCTATCGAAGGACGTCCTTTCGATAAAGCTCAAAACGGGTGGAGAGTTGAATATATCTCCGAAAGAACCGAATGCATTGAAGAGCGAAGTTGAAAGACGAAGAGCCAAGAGCATCATGGCGTGAACTCCTTATGAAGCAGGCGGGCCTCTCAAGCTCGTTCCTTCGGACTGAGCTTATCGGCCAACGGCGATGTGCTTGGGAAAGCCGCGTGTTCATTTTCCGCGGAACGCTGGCGTTGAGCCGCCGTTCGTCCGGTCCGCTGGCCGCTGGCCCTGATCACCCCATGCACGCCTCGTTCTGGGCGGTTAACTTCGGCGCGCCCTGAAGGGCACCCGCACCATGCGCATCGCACTTTACGGCTACGGCAAAATGGGCAAGGCCATTGAACACGTGGCGCTCTCCCGTGGTCATGAGGTGGTGTTGCGCGTGGCCGCTGAGAACGCCGGGACCCCTCCCATTGGAGCCGACGTGGCCATTGAGTTCAGTCGTCCCGAACAGGCCCTGGCCAACATGGAGCTCTGCCTCGCCCACAAGGTGCCCGTGGTGGTGGGCACCACCGGCTGGTACGACCACTTGAACGCGGTGCGCGCGCTGGTGCAGGAACACCAAGGCACCCTGCTCTGGGCCAGCAACTTCAGCATCGGTGTCAACCTGTTCTTCCGCATCAACCGGCAACTGGCCGCGCTGATGGACCAGCAACCGCAGTATGGCGTGCACATCGACGAGATCCACCACGTGCACAAGCTGGATGCACCGAGCGGCACGGCCATCACCCTGGCGCGCGACATCGACCTTCGGCACAAAGCATACACTGGCTGGGCCTTGACGCCGGACGCCAAGACCACGCCCTCCCCTGTCCCCATCAACAGCGAACGCATCGGCGAAGTGCCGGGCAAGCACTCGGTGACCTGGGCCGGTGCCGACGACCGCATCACCATCACCCACGAGGCCTTCGGTCGCACCGGTTTCGCCACGGGCGCCGTGGTGGCCGCCGAATGGCTGTTGGGTGGAGCTACGGCAGGCCCGCGCAAAGGCCTTTTCACCATGGACGATGTGCTGGACGTGAACCCCTCATGAAAACCCGGTAAGTCGATCCGAAGGGTCGACGATGCCGGAGGACACACAACCGCTACCATATAACCTCCCGCCTTGATACCCTACCTCTTCCTCTTCGCCTACTTCGCCGTGGTCATGGCCAGCCTGTGGAAACTCTTCCAGAAGGCAGGCAAGCCCGCGTGGGCCGGCTTTGTTCCCGGTTACAACATCCTTGTCTGGCTGCAGATCACCGGCAAGCCCTGGTGGTGGGTGTTCCTGTTCATTGTGCCCGGCGTGAACCTGCTCATGTTCATCATCATGAACGTGAACATCAGCATCGTGCTCGGCGAACGCGAGTTCAAGGACCACGTGCTGATGACCTTCCTGCCCTGGTGGAAGGTGCCGCAGCTCTGCTACTCGGACAAGGCCTACGTGGGTCCCATCCCCGTGGCGCAACGCAAGCGCGGGACCTTGGGCCAATGGGGCGATGCGGTGCTCTTCGCCGTGATCGTGGCCACCGTGTTCCGCACCTACACCTTCGAGGCCTTCACCATCCCCACGCCGTCCATGGAAAAAAGCCTTTTGGTGGGCGACTACCTCTTCGTGAGCAAGCTGAGCTATGGGCCGCGCATGCCGATGACCCCCATCACCTTCCCCTTCACGCACCACACCCTGCCCCTCACCACCAGCACACCCTCCTTCGTGGAGTGGTTCAAGCATGACTACCGCCGCCTGCCAGGCTTTGGTACTCCCCAACGTGGCGATGCGGTGGTGTTCAACTTCCCCGAGGGCGATACCGTGGTGGCCAACCTGCAGAACCAGAGCTACTATCAACTCGCCCGCCAATACCCACGCACCAAGCTCGCCAACCCCGAGTTCAGGGTGCGCAGCTACGATGAGACCGGCCGGCCTGTGCTGATCCCCACCGGCGGACTGCTGGTGCGACCGGTGGACAAGCGCGAGAACTACATAAAACGCTGCGTGGCCGTGGCCGGCGACAGCCTCCGCATTGTAAGCGGCAAAGTGTATGTGAACGGCCAGGAGAGCCCCCTCTCCAGCACCGGCCAGTACAGCTACGAGTTCGTGCTGCGCTCCTCCTTCCGCAAGGACAACCTGAAGAAGCGCTTCGACATCAGCGAGAGCGATGTGCAGGACAACGGACAGATGGCGATCATCCCCACATCCACGACCACGGCCGAGCAGTTGGCCAAGTTCGACAACGTGGTGAGCATGACCCGCCAGGACCATCCGGAAGGCTACTACGACAGCTTCGGTGTGTGGCCCATCTTCCCCAACCACCCGAACTTCCACTGGACCGAGGACAACTTCGGCCCCCTCTGGATCCCCAAGGCCGGTGCGCAGATCACCCTTACCGCAGCCAACCTGCCGCTCTACGCCCGCGCCATCCGCGTGTATGAAGGCAACACGCTGGAGGTACAGGACGGCACCATCCGGATCAATGGCGAGGCCACCAACACCTACACCTTCAAGCAGGACTACTACTGGATGATGGGTGACAACCGGCACCGCTCGCAGGACAGCCGCTTCTGGGGCTTCGTGCCGCAGGACCACATCGTGGGCAAGGCCGTGCTGGTGTGGTTCTCCAAGGACCCTTACACCGGTATCCGCTGGAAGCGCCTGTTCTCCGGGGTGAAGTAGGGTCCATGGTGAACGGCACTCCAGGAACCCCGCCGAACACCGCAACGGACAAGGCCGACGTGTGCCCTCACTGACCGACCACTGTGCGCGCCCATGAAGCTGCTACGCACGCTGAAGCAACGCTGGTCCGCACTGAACGACTGGCTGCGCGCCTTCCTGCTGGCCGTTGTGCTGCTGACCTTCGTGCACCTGTTCCTGCTGCGCTTCGTGAGCGTGCAGAGCACCAGCATGTTCGCCACGCTATGGCCCGGCGACCTGGTGCTGGTGGAACGCTGGCGGGCCTGGGGCGCCATGGAGCGCAACGACATCGTGGTGTTCCGCGACCCGCTGAAGGATGACCGGGCCGCTTCGCGCCGACCGCTGCTGGTGAAGCGCATTGTGGGCATGCCCGGCGATGTGGTGGAACTGCGTGATGGACGCACCTACGTGAACGGGAAGCTCGTGGCCGACGGGCCCGATGTCACGCACGGCTACCTGGTGCGCTTCCGCGCCGACAGCCCTGTTGACAGCCTGCTGGGCACCTTCGGACTACCACCCGTGTACCTAGGGCAGGACCGGCGCGTGGTGGAGGTGCCGCTGAACGAACCGCTCGCCGGGGAACTGCGCCAGCTCGACCAGGTGGTGAGCGTGGAGCGCATGGGGCCGTCCACG
>JBEICT010000201.1:0-6153 GCA_040383865.1 Flavobacteriales bacterium
CCCCATGATCAACTACCACGACCGCCGCTTCGTGCCCGTGAGCAACAGCGCCAATGGCGAGGTCTCGCCCGAAGTGGTGTTCCACTAGGCGGACGGGCCGTATCGTCACGTGCCGCTATTCCGGTGGCCGCATTGTCAGCGGGCAGTTGATCGCCTTGGTGGATGACGAAGGCCGTCTGGACATGCGTTACCACCAGGTGAACGACCGCGGCGAGCTGATGACCGGCGTGTGCCGGTCAACGCCGGAGCTTCTCCCCGATGGACGCATCCGCCTGCACGAGGCATGGCGCTGGACCAGTGGTGACAGGTCGAGCGGGAGCTCGGTGTTGGAGGAGGTGCGGTAAGGGGGCGGTGCGGAGGGGCTCGGAGCCGCTATTCAGAACGGCCTTGCCTTCGGGTCGCGTTTGCCGTGCCACACAGAGAGCACGTGTACCACCTGTGCATTGAAGGAATAGAAGAGCATGTGGTCGCCAACGCTCTTCATCCGCACGTCAGGGTCCGTGGTTGTGCGCCCGATCTTGGGATGCGCTGCGACCAGTCTGAGCGAGGCGCGGAACAGTGCGTCGAGTTTCTCGCTGTAGCGCGTGGAGCCGTTGCGATCGGCCCAGTACTTCAGGATCTCCAGCCGTTCGTGTTGCGCATTGGCTGACCAGACTATTTGCCGAGCCATTCGTCCACGGCCTTGTTGGCTTCACGCTCGGTGAGCGTGCGTCCTGCCTTCACATCCTTTTTGCCGCGGTTCACGGAAGCCTGCTGCTCCTTGGTGAGCTTGTACGGCTCCAGGTCGGCGGCATCGGTACCCAGCAGCCTGAACGCTTCGCGCAGCAGGGCCGGGTTGCGCGACCGTTGGATGCGGCTGATGAGGCGTTTCTTCAGTTCGACGTCGGACATGATCGTGGCTCTTGTTGTGCTAAGATACGATCGGCTAACGGGAAGGATGTCCACCCGGACCTTCGCTGGCAGTGAGTTCTGCTTTAAGCGGGCGCTTTGCGGCTGGCATCCGTCCGTGCGCATTCATCGCCGTGATATCGGACCTTCACCCGCTCGCTCACACGCCATGATCAACTATCACGACCGCCGCTTCAACCCTCTGAGCAACAGCGCGAACGGCGAGGTCTCGCCCGAAGTGGTGTTCCACTACCAGCAGACGGGCCGTATCGTCACATGCAGCTACTCCGGTGGCCGCATCGTCAGCGGGCACCTGATCGCCTTGGTGGATGCCGAGGGCCGCCTGGACATGCGCTACCACCAGGTGAACGACCGCGGCGAACTGATGACCGGCGTGTGCCGGTCAACGCCAGAGCTTCTCCCCGATGGGCGCATCCGCCTGCACGAGGAATGGCGCTGGACCAGCGGTGATGGATCGAGCGGGAGATCGGTGTTGGAGGAGGGGCGGTGAGGGGTAGGCTGCGATCTACTATCAAGGACCTGAAGGAGGAGCCTGCCCCGCGCCTGCCTGCCGGAGAGGCAGGCGGAGACATGGGGTTCTGTTACTGCGAGGCCCGGCTTTGCGGGCCATGGCAGAGGCAGGTGTACGGAGAGCGCTCGATGTACCTGAGCAGATCGTGAGGCTCCAATTGTCCAACAGCCTGTTGGACAATTGACCCGGCCGCTATCTGCAATTTTGCAACAGCCTGTTGCAAAATTGGGTGCACATTCCATCGGAAGCCGCACTGGCAAAGGGCTGTAGCTGCTCAGGCGGTTTCGCGGAAGCAGTGGAATGAGGCCGGTGTTTACTTTCGGGTCATGCCGAAGAAGAAGTCTCCATCTCGCAAAAGCGTCAAGGTGGTTAAGCGAACCAAGCCCGTATCCAAGGCACGCACAAAGGCCGTGGTGGTCATGCCTAAGGGCTACGCTGAACTGCTTGCTGCGTTGAAGGAGCGGATCCGTGCTGCCCAGCTCAGGGCGGCGCTGGCCGTGAACCATGAACTGGTCGCGCTCTTTTGACCACCGCAGGGTGTCCTCCCGAACCTCCGCAGCGGACTCCCGCGCATTTGGCGGGGACCCTGCGGCTCGGAGCCATGATCACTTCTTCCCCGTCCTTCGGTCTTTCGCTGCCTTGAAGCCGATCGGGTTCTTGGCCTTACTGCGCCGGATCTCGTCTAGCAGTTCGGTCTGCTGCTGGCGTTGTTCCATTTGCTTCAGATACTTGAAGATCACGGCGATCTTGCCCGCGTGTTCCTTCGTGGTGCCGCGCAGCTTCTCCAGTTGCAGGAGCACGTCCTTATGCGTGATCAGGTGTTCGCGCATCTTCACGAATAGGCGCATGATCTGAATGTTTACGGCACGGGCACGCGGACTCTTCAACACACTGGAGAGCATGAGCACGCCATGCTCCGTGAAGGCCATCGGCAGGTAGCGGGCACCACCGTGTCTTGAGGTCACGATCTGTGACCTCAAGTGCTCGAACTCCTCGGCTGTGAGCTCGAACATGAAGTCCTCCGGAAAGCTCTGGATGTTGCGCTTCACCTGTTGCTTGAGGACCTTGGTCTCCACGCCGTAGAGCTGCGCCAGGTCGCTATCGAGCATTACGTTCTCGCCGCGTATCGAGAAGATCCTGCGCGCCACCATCTCGTCCGGGATCTTGACCAGCGCTTTGCTCATGGCTCCAAATTAGATCTTGAGGTCACAAATTGTGACCTCAAGTTGTCCAAGTCCCTTTGAGCCTTTCGCAGGCATCTATCGCTTCGTTATCGGACCTTCACCCGCCCGCCCACACCCCATGATCAACTACCACGACCGCCGCTTCATCCCTCTGAGCAACAGCGCCAGTGGCGAGGTCTCGCCTGAAGTGGTGTTCCACTACCGGCAGGCGGGCCGTATCGTCACGTGCCGCTATTCCGGTGGCTGCATCGTCAGCGGGCAGTTGATCGCCTTGGTGGATGCCGAGGGCCGCCTGGACATGCGCTACCACCAGGTGAACGACCGCGGCGAGGGGATGACGGGCGTGTGCCGGTCAACGCCGGAGCTTCTCCCAGATGGTCACCAGTGGCTCCGCCTGAGTTGTGGGATCATGTGTTGGGCGGGAACACTTGCGACAAGGGGGGGTGAAGTTGGAAGAGCTGTGAGGGCGCAGTCGCAGACTGCGCGACGAGCCTTCCCGCGAGACAGTCGAGGTCACTAGTGGTCCCGCCTGAGTTGTGGGATCATGGGTTGGGCGGGAACACTTGCGACAAGGAGGGGCCCCTCGCCCAGCCTCGGGCCGCTACCACGCGCACCACATGCGCGCCGAGCGCCCCCCCGCGGTGGCCAGGTGCACCAGGTACGCCCCGGGGCGCACGGTGCGCGTGCCGCCCTGGCCCAGGCTGAAGCGTTCCACCAGCCGCCCGCTCACATCGTGCAGCGACAGGTGGGCGGTGCCGGTGCCCGTCCAGCTGATGCGGTCACCCAGCAGGAGCAGGTCCCTTGCGGCCGTGGCCTCCGGGGTGGCCGTGGTGGCGCAGGGCGGCAGGCCGTACTGCTGCAGCACCGCGTATACCTCCTCCTCCACGCTGTAGAAGGCGCTGTTGCTGCCGAAACCGTAGGCGTTGCCCGGGGTGTACCCGTTGGTGATGAATACCAGCCCGAAGCCGGTGGCCGTGTCCACGTACAGGTCGCTGATAAGCCCGTAGGCCTCGCCGGCATGGCCGAACAGCGCGGTGCCCGGGAACACCACATCGCCGCCGGCCTGCGCCGTGATGCGGTGCACGCCAAGGCCCCATGAGCGGAACAGGCCGAAGTAGTTGTCGCCGTTGCTGCCGTTCCAGGTCCACTCGTCGGCGAGCATCAGGGCCACGGTGGCGGGCTGCAGCAGGGACACGCCATTGCACGTGCCTTCGTTGGCGAGCAGGATGGCGATGCGCGCCAGCTCCAGCGCGCTCACCCGCAGCCCGCCCTGTGGGGCGAAGTACAGGCCGTTGGTGCCGATGGTGTACTGGCTGAGGTCGGGCGCCGGCGGCATCACCCCGCCGAAGTTGTCCACCTGCGGGCTGCTGTTGCGGTACAGCACGGCCAGGTCGCCCACCCCGGGCAGGTCCTGCACGTTGTAGCTGCCGTGGATGCCGAGCGGGAGCAGCACCTGCTGCCGCATGTACGCATCGAAGCGCTGGCCGCTCAGGGCTTCGATGAGCGTGCCGACGATGCCGAAGTTGGCGTTGCTGTATGCGTAGTAGGTGCCGGGCGGCTCGGTGCGCCACATGTTGGCGGTGTACCAGTCGCCGCCGGGCACCGCCAGTTCGCTGATGGGCGGCGGCGGGGTGCCGCCATAGGTGGCGCTGAGGAAGTCCCCATAGCCGGTGCCGTCCTGGAAGCTGCTGGTGTGGCTCAGCAGCATGCGGTAGGTGATGGGCGTGGCGGGGTGGGCGGGATTGCGGAAGGTGAACCCGAGCGTGGTGCTCACATCATCGTCCAGCCCGAAGGCGCCCTGCTCGTGCAGCCGCATGAGGCCGATGGCGGTGACGAGCTTGCTGATGCTGGCGATGCGGTAGCGCGTGCTGTCGTCCACATCCAGGTTGAGCGCGATGTTGCGCCTGCCGGTGTGCACCACGTCCTGCACGGCGCCGCCGCAGGTGGTCACCACGCTCATGCCCACCAGTCCGTTGGCATTGGCCACGGCCTGGAGCTGCTGGTCGATGGGCTGGGCCACGGCGATGCCGGGTACGAGCGCGAAAAGTGGCAGGAGGCGCATTCCGCCCGAAGGTAAGCGCCGCCGCGCGATGCCCGGGACGGCCTTGGGCGCCGCATGCAGGTGAATGAAGCAGCGCGCCGGTGGCCGACGGATGTTGTATGCGATCGATCGGGCGCGACAATGAAACGATGAACGCATGGTCCCCGGGTGGGATCATGGGTTGGGCAGGGGCACTTGCGTCAAAGAAGGTTCAGGCGCAGGCTGCGCACATGGCCATGCCCGGATCACACGGCGTAGGCATGACGATCATCAGTGCCCATGCTCAAGCACGCGACGACATTTGGGACACGGGCAACTTTTAAGAGCGATGCATCTGCGGACGACCCTTGCAGCGGTGGGTTTTGCCTGTCTTGGTGCGCTGCCCGCGCAGGAACAGGCGCAGGACATGGCAACGCCCGCGAACGATCCCTTCTGGATCAACGCCGGCATCGGCGGTTCCAAGCTGGGGCTGGCTTATGATGTGTCCATGAACCTGATGCACGGCCGCTACGTCTTTGCGCTTGGCGGTTGGGGAAGCAGCGGCCGGCAGTTGTTCACCCTGTTCGGGCAGGGGCCGTGGGAGAACTTCAGCTCCTATAACATCACGGCCAGCAGGGTGCTTTCGGGAGCGGACGAGCCCATCCTGTTCACCGTGGGTGGCGGCATCTCCATGTCCTCCATCACCTCCCGCACCGAGATCCCGGGCACCGGCGGGTTCCTTGCTTCGCCCGATCTGCGCAGCAAGACCCGGCGTGTGCCGGGACTGGCGCTGCTGGTGCGCTTCGACGTGCCCACGTGTTCGGGCGTGGGTCTTGACATCGGGGCGCGGGCCGACCTGAACGCGGAGCGGAGCATGTATGCCATGGTCATCGGCTTGCGCATGGGACGGATCAACTGTCCGGGATCGCCGCTTCCCTGACCGTGGCGCACCATCGGTAGTCCGGACCTTGCGCGGTCTTTTCCCCGGCGGCTGACATTGAACAGTTCCCCGCCGCAAGTGGTTCCTACTTTCGCCCTCCCTTCTAACGACATATCCCATGGCACACGATCATCCCCACGCCACCCTCGAGGCCGGCAACCCCGCCAGCGGAGCGGGCAAATGCCCCGTCATGCACGGCGCCATGCGCTTTCCCGTAGCCGGCCGCGGCACGGGCAACCGCGAATGGTGGCCCAACAACCTCAACCTCTCCATCCTCCACCAGCACCAGCCCGTGTCCAACCCCCCTGGACCCCGGCTTCAGCTATGCCGAGGCCTACAAGAAGCTCGACCACAAGGCGCTGAAGGCGGACCTTACGAAGCTGATGACCGACTCGCAGGACTGGTGGCCCGCCGACTGGGGCCACTACGGCGGCCTCATGATCCGCATGGCCTGGCACGCCGCGGGCACCTACCGCACGGCCGACGGTCGTGGTGGCGCCGGCACCGGCAACCAGCGCTTCGCCCCGCTCAACAGCTGGCCGGACAACGGCAACCTCGACAAGGCGCGCCGCCTGCTGTGGCCGATCAA
>JBEICT010000202.1:0-6122 GCA_040383865.1 Flavobacteriales bacterium
AGCCCGTATCCATCGGTGGAGTTCAACAGGATGTTTCATGGTCCGGCTCGTGCGATGGTTCCATCAACGCCTTGGTGTCAGGAGGGGGTGCACCCTATGTGTTGGTCTGGAGACCGGCTCCGGCCAACGGCCAGGGGACGACATCCGTCTCCGGCCTGTGCAGCGGTGACATCACATTGTCGGTCACCGATGCGAACGGCTGTGTCACCACTAGGACATGGACCATACTGGAACCATTGCCGTTACAGCTCACTGGTAGCAGTGTGCAAAGCAACTGCAGCGTTTGCGATGGCGAGGTCAGTGTGGATGTGGCAGGTGGAACTGCGCCCTATGCCATCACATGGGGACAGGGAGGTGCAATTGTTGGTACAGGACCCGGACTGACCGGTCTCTGCGCAGGTATCTATGTGGTCGATGTGATCGATGCGAACCTGTGCCAGGCGACCTTGGTGGTGCCCGTGAGCGATGTGCAGGGCGAGTTGCTCACGACCACGGATGACGTGACCAGTTGCCCGGGTGACTGTGACGGTGTGGTCAATGTGGTGTTCAACTGCACGGAGACCCCTTGTTTCGTGGCCTGGTTCGATGCTGCTGGCAATGACCTGAACGAACCGACCGGAGAGCTTTCCGGTGTATGTGCGGGTACCTACTTCGTACAGGTGACCAACGGACTTGGATGTGTGTCCATCGATACGGCCACGGTCACCGAGCCGGACCCCATACTGCCCAACCTGAGCACGACAGCTGCAACCTGCGCTGGCACGTGCGATGGTACTGCCACGGTCGGTCCAACAGGTGGTACGCCGCCATACGGGTACCTGTGGGCCCCCGATCCCCTTACCGGTCAGGGTACGCCGCAGGCAACAGGGCTTTGTGCGGGCAACAATACCGTCACCATAACGGATGATGCTGGTTGTTCCATTGTTGTCCCTGTGCTCATTCTTGAACCATTGCCGCTCACCGCATCGGGCGTGGTCACTCCGGTCTCATGCAATGGGAGTTGTGATGGTGCGATCACGGTCACCGTGTCCGGAGGGGTTGCTCCCTATCAGTACAGCTGGTCCCCTGACCCCAATAGCGGCCAAGGGACCGACACGGTCGAGGCGCTTTGCGCTGGGACATGGTCAGTGACCATTACGGATGCCAACGGCTGCACGCTGGTACTCGACTTCGTGCTCGACGATCCGCCGGTCCTGGTGGTGGACCTGAGCACTTCCGATAACCAATGCTTTGCTGCCTGCGACGGATCAGCCTCATTGTCCATTAGTGGTGGCGTGCCTTCCTACGAGATCACTTGGAGCGACCCCAACGGCAACACGCTGGCTGTGGATGTGACCGATGTAGCCCAACTGTGTGCCGGCGATTACTCCGTGGTAGTGGTGGATGCCAATGGTTGTGCTGTGACACTTCCATTCACGATCACCCAGCCCGCTGCTATTGAGGCCGGTCTGCTTTTCACTGGCGAGACCTGTTTTGGGCCTTGCGATGGAACGGCAGAAGTGGCACCCAGCGGGGGAGCTGGTCCATACACGGTGTTATGGCAGCCAGAGCCGGGGTCGGGCCAGGGCACGCTGCAGGTAACTGGACTGTGTGCGGATGATTGGACCGTTACTATCACGGACGTGCTCGGATGCGATACCACGTATGCCTTCACCATCGCGCCATTCCAGCCCATCCTTCCCAATGCAGTGGTCAACGATGTACTGTGCAATGGTGCCTGCAATGGGTCCATTTCGCTTGTCCCGTCAGGCGGGCTCGGCGGTTATTCGTACACATGGGCTCCTGTGCCTTCCAACGGACAAGGCCAGTCAGAGGCATTGCAGCTATGTGCCGGGCAATGGAGCGTGATCGTGGCCGACCTGGTCGGTTGCGACACGAGTGTAACGTTCACCATCAATGAGCCGTCCGCGTTGACAGTGGTCGTGGACCAAGTGACGTCCGCCAGCTGCGCGTCGGCCAGCGATGGAACGATCGACATCTCTGTTGCAGGAGGTGTTACCAGCTACTCGTTCGCATGGACCGGCCCCAATGGATACAGTTCATCTGCTGAGGACCTGACGGGACTGTTCCCTGGCACCTACGACCTGTTGGTCACCGATGCCAACGGTTGCCAGTTCCCGCTACAGGTAGAGGTGGATGCGTTGGTCACCGTGGTCGCGGATGCGGGTGCCGATCAACAGTTGTGCGATGGTCCGGCGGTGGTGTTGGACGGATCGGCAAGCATCGGTGCCGTACAGTACAGTTGGACCGACGATCAAGGGAATGTGATCGGAACGGATGCCAGCCTGAGCCTCGCGGACCTGCCGACGGGGGTGCATGTGTTCACGCTGACCGTAAGCGACGGCCCATGTACGGATGTGGACCAGGTCTCCGTGGAGGTGCTTGAGCTTCCATTGGCCGATGCGGGTCCGGACCAGTTCATCTTCCTCAATGGCAGCGCCACCCTCGGTGGTCCAGGTGGTCCTGCGGGTACCCTTTACAGTTGGACCCCGGACACCTTGCTGAGCAGTGCATCGGTTGCCAACCCGATCGCATCGCCGCTCTCCACCACGTGGTATGTGCTATCCGTGGTGGCACTGAACGGTTGCTCGGATACTGATTCGGTCCTGGTCACTGTTGTCCCGAACATCGACATTCCTTCGGGCTTCACGCCGAATAGTGATGGTCGCAACGATGTCTGGGTCATCGAGTTCATTGAGTTGTTCCCCCAATGTGAGGTGGAGGTGTATAACCGCTGGGGCGAACAGCTCTTCCGCAGTGTTGGCTACAACACTCCTTGGGATGGACGGTACAAGGATGGCCAGGTACCCGTGGGCACCTACTACTATGTGATCGAGCTCAACGATCCACAGTTCCCCGATGCATTCACCGGCCCCCTCACCGTGATCCGATAACCCCATGCACACCATGCGCCGATCTATCCTTCTGGCCAGCGTCATTCTTGTGTGTGTGGTCTCCCACGCGCAGCAGCTGCCCCAGTTGACGCAGTACCGCTTCAATGATTACCTGTTCAACCCGGCCGTTGCAGGAAGCAGACAGATGTTCGAGCTGCGCAGTGCGCACCGATACCAATGGGTGGGCGTACAGGACGCCCCGCGCACCTTCATGCTCAGTGGCACCTCGAACCTGGGACGCAACATGGGCGTTGGTGCGTACTTGTTCACCGATAACGTTGGCCCCACGCGGCGTACCGGGTTCCAAGCCTCTTACGCCTATCACTTGCAGATCACCTCGGACCTGCGTTTGGGCCTGTCCCTTTCGGTCGGCATGCTCCAGTTCCTCATTGATGGGTCCAAGATCTCCTTCCAAAGCCCCGACGATCCGGTGATGGATGATCAGCTCCGCGGAGACCTTATGCCGGATGCCAAGTTCGCCTTCCACCTCTACCACCCCAGGTTCTGGGTCGGCGCCTGCGCTCCTCAATTGCTGCAGAACAAGGTCTATTTCCTGGACCAGGAGGAGAGCCTGAGCGTAATGGAGGACCACTATTATGTGACCGGAGGTTATCGTTTTGAGCTTGGGGCCGATTGGAAATTGGAGCCTTCGTTCATGCTGAAGTATGTGGAACCGGTGCCGATGAAACTGGACATCAATGCGCTGGTCCGCTATAAGGAGATGTTGTGGTTGGGAGCCGGATATCGGACGAATGACGCGTACACGGCCATGGTGGGTGTGTGGCTGAAACAGACCTTCCAGTTCGGCTATTCGTACGACATCATCACCTCCAACCTGCGGAATTACAGTGCGGGTACCCATGAACTGATGCTGGCCATTACGCTGAACAAGGAAGCGGCTCCTGCAAGGCCCTGAGCGGCAGGAGCGAAAGCGATCTGTCGATCTTAATCGGCGACTCGTCGAGTAGGTGTGTTCATAAGTGACCAGTTATTGACAACCCTATGGTGCAGGCCTGTAAATTGCCTCCCCTCTTTGGGATACACAGTTCATATGGGGTTTCGTTCAGCGCAAGGCCGGTTCCGGTCTTGGTTCATTCGCTTCGTATCAATTGCCGCACTGGTTCTGTGCTGTTCATCAACGGTACGTTCCCAGGTGTTCATTGCAAGCGATGGTGCCGTGTTCGAGACCTGTAGCGGCAGCTTTTTCGATACCGGAGGAAGCGCAGGGAACTACGCGAACAACGAGGCTGTCACGGTGTCCATCTGTCCATCGGGTGGTGCAGGTTCTGGTCCCTTCACCTCCGTCAGGTTCACCCAGTGGAACGTGGCCGGTGGACCCGGCGACCGCCTGCGGATCTTCAACGGTACAGCCATTGTCGGACTGCCGATCGCTGAAGGAACGTCCATCAATTCACTGAACGGGCAGACGTTCACCTCCACCGATCCCAGTGGATGCCTGACCTTCCTTTGGGAAAGTGACGGCTCCGGCTCAGCGGCCGGATGGGCCGCGCTCATTATCACAGGTCCCGATGCGGGGCAGAACGCATCGACCACGGTATGCTCCAGCGCGGCCCCGTTCAATATGCGCTCGTTGCTCGGAGGCACACCTGATGCGGCAGGTTCGTGGACCGGTCCCGGTGGCCTGGCGCATGGTGAGACCTTTGACCCCGCCACCGATGTGAGCGGAACCTACACGTACACGGTCAGCGGTCCTGCTCCTTGCCCTGATTCAAGCGCTGTGCTGACGGTCACGCTTGTGCAGGCACCGAACGCTGGAACGAACGGAGCGCTTACGGTCTGCAGCAATGCGGCACCTGTGCAACTCATTACCAGTTTGGGCGGTATACCGCAGGTTGGTGGCACTTGGACCCGACCTGGGGGAGCGGCCCATTCCGGGACCTTTGATCCGGCTGTCGATCCGGCTGGTGTTTACACGTATAGTGTTGCGGGTGTTTCGCCCTGTTCGAATGCCACTGCCACGGTCACGGTAACGATCACGTCGGCACCCAATGCGGGCACCAATGGTTCGTTGACCGTTTGCAGTGATGGGCCAGCGACCAGCCTGTTCGCCAGCCTTGGTGGTACACCTCAGGTCGGCGGCACATGGACCGCTCCTGGCGGTGGTGTTCACTCGGGCACACTTGATCCCACAGTAGGTCCGCCGGGCATCTATACCTATACGGTGCAGGGCACAGCGCCTTGTGCGCCTGTCTCTGCCACCGTAACGGTCACCATCAACCAGCGCCCCAATGCAGGCACCAATGGCGCTACCACGGTCTGCAGCAATGCTCCCGCGTTCAGCCTCTTCGCGCTTCTGGGCGGCTCGCCACAGCCGGGTGGTACTTGGACCGGTCCTGGCGGGGGCGTTGTCAGCGCAACTTACACGCCCGGTGTTTCCACACCAGGAACTTACACGTACACGTTGCCCGGTACGGCCCCATGCCTGGCCAGTTCTTCCACGGTCACGGTCACACAAGTGGCGGCTCCCAATGCGGGCATCGATCGCAGCATCGTGGTGTGCAGCAACGACGCTCCGTTCAGCATGCGTTCGCAGTTGAACGGGACACCTGCGGCCGGAGGAACGTGGGTGGGCCCCGGTGGTGCTCACGGCGATCTCTTCAACCCGGCCGTCGATCCTCCGGGCAACTACACCTACACGGTGCTCGGCACTGCGCCTTGTACCAATGCAACGGCCGTACTTTCCATAACGGTGCGTACTGCGCCCCGGGCCGGCACATCGGCTTCCATTACGGTGTGCAGCACCGATGCAAGCTTTGCGCTGTTCGGGGTGTTGGGAGGGACGCCTGATAATGGTGGTACATGGGCCGCACCCGGAGGTGTGGTCCATCCCGGCACTTTTGTTCCGGGTACCAGTGCTCCCGGCGTGTACACGTACACGGTAACAGGTCAGTCGCCTTGTGTGCCTGCAACAGCCACGGTCACTGTGGCCGTGAACACGGCGCCCAACGCGGGTACGAACGCCAACGTGGTCCGGTGTTCCAACGATGCGCCCTTCAGTCTTTTCGGACAGTTGGGTGGCACCCCGAACGCAGGCGGCACATGGACCGGTCCGAACGGACCCCATGGTGTGACCTATACCCCCGGGGTGGATACGCCCGGCTCGTACACCTACACGGTGGTTGGCCTGAGCCCGTGTCCGAATGCAACGGCGGTCGTGAACGTTTCGGTGGTCAACGCCCCCAATGCGGGGACCAATGGTTCGATCAC
>JBEICT010000203.1:0-6045 GCA_040383865.1 Flavobacteriales bacterium
CACCGCCGCCACCAGCAGCATAGCGGAGAACGGTGGTAGCGCTTCCCTCAGCGTTACGCTTACCAACCCCGATGCTACCAACGCCACCAGCGTGGCCATCACCGCCTCTGGCGCCACGGGCCGTATCGGCTCCTTCACCTCGCCGCTAGTGATCCCCGGCGGCAGCAGCACGGGCAGCCTCACCGTGCCGATCACGGACAACCTGCTCTGCGACGGCAATCAGAATGTGGTCTTCACCATCACCGGCGTCACGGGCGGTCAGGGCACGCCCTCCATCGGCACCCAGGCCGCTCACACGCTCACGGTGAACAACGATGATGTGTGCACCAGCGTGGCCTTCGGCGGCACCAACCAAACGGTGAGCGAGGGCGTGGGCACCACCAACCTAACGGTGAGCATCGCCAACCCCAGCGTGAGCCAGAGCACCAGCGTGCAGGTGGCCTTGCTGAGCGGCAACGGCGCGCGCGTGAACAACTACACCACCCAAACGGTGACCTTCCCGGCCAACAGCAGCGCCGATCAAACGGTGACGCTCACCGTCACGGACGACATCCTGTGCAACGGCAACGAGACGCTCACCTTCCAGTTGCAGAACATCAGCGGCGGTCAGGGAACGGCTTTCATCGGCACGCCCAACCAGCGCACGGTGACCGTGAACGATAACGAAACGGCTTTAGCCCCGACAGCAACGTCTGCCTCGGGCATCGGCTTTGTTGACTTCACAGCCAATTGGAACGCCATTAGCGGCGCCACAGGCTACTTCTTGGATGTGAGCTCCTACAGTGACTTCCTTTTGCCTAACACGACTACGGTTGTGGAGTGGAACTTTCCTGCGGCCACTAATGACAATATCGCCGATGGGGGTATCCCGGCGAATAGCACCAAGGTCCTCACAGGCGTCGGTGCCACGAACGTGACCTATAACAGTGCAGCGAATGGTGGACTGACCGCGCGTGCGGATGGCTGGAACAGTGGCAACGGCACCAAGTACTGGCAGGTGGAGTTCGAGAGCACGGGCTACGGGGACATTCGGGTCTCTTCCAAGCAGCGCAGCAGTGGCACTGGTCCGCGTGACTTCAAGCTACAGTATCGCATTGGCACTGGCGGCGCTTGGACGGATGTCACGGGAGGAAGTGTCACCGTGGGCGATAACTATACCACCGGTGCGCTCAGCAACCTTTCCCTACCCGATGCGTGCGTGAACCAGGGTCAGGTCTTCCTCCGCTGGATAATGACCAGCAACACGAACGTGAACAATACCACCGTGGCTGCTGGCGGGGCATCGAACATCGATGATGTGGTGATCTCGGGTCGCGCCAACTCGTACATCACGGGCTACAACGACCTGAGCGTAGGCAACGTCACGACCTACAATGTGATCAACCTTGCCCCCTTGACCACTTACTACTATCGTGTCCGCAGCACCGGCGGCTGCAGCACCGGTGGTAACAGCAATGTGATCAGCGCCACCACCACCGCAGTACCCGCCTACTACAGCCAAGGCAATGGCAACGTGAACGACCCGATCTGGGCCGACGCCCCGGTAGGAACGCCCGGCCCCGCCATCTGGACCCCCGGCAGCAGCATGGTGGTGCAGGCCGGCGACACCGTTACGGTGAACGCGGGCACCAGCATCAACGACCTGACCACCGGAACGGGCAGCCGCCTGGTGATCGGTAACGAGATCCTCCTGAGCGTGTATGGCGACCTGCTCACCTTGGCGCAGTTCAGTGTTTCTGCGGCCAATGGTGAAGTGGAGCTGGTCAGCACCTCGCCGGTCACCGTGAACAGCGCTGGTGTGGTGGCCTTCAACAACCTTACGGTGAACACCCCGGCCGGGACCACGGTGACGGGCGGCGTGAACATCTTCGGCACCCTGCTGCTGGCCGATGGCGACTTTGATGCCACGAGCGCCACGGTACGCCTGCGCAGCGATGCCAACCGCACCGGTCGTCTGGGGCCTGTGGCCGGCACGGCCGATTACCTCGGCAACCTGGTGGTGGAGCGCTACATCCCCGGCGGAGCCACCAATTGGCGCATGCTGGGCGCCCCGGTCGCCGGGACCACCGTTGCCGAGTGGAACGATGACTTCTTTACGGCCGGTTTCCCAGGCAGCGATTACCCGAACTTTATCGTGGACGGTCAGCCCTGGCCCAGCATCCGCCGATACGATGAGAGCAATACCGGGACCGTCGTGAATGACGGCCTGATCGGAGTTGCGGGGGTCAGTGAGTCCTTGGTGCCCGGTCGCGGTTATGCCGTTTGGTGTGGCGACAACCTGGGCGGTACGAACCCCTTCCTGATCGAAGTTCCTGGCCAGCCCGTGATCGCGGCTTCCCCAGTGACCCTGCCCATGACCTACACGAACACCGGCACCCCGCTGGTGGACGGCTACAACCTGGTGAGCAACCCATTGCCTTCGCCCATCAGCTTCGCGGCCATCAACCGCGGTGCCGATGTGTTGAACCAGTACCTCAGCTACAACCCCACCAATGGGAACATTTCCAGCTGGAACGGTGTGATCGGTACCAACGGAGCCACCAACGTCATCCAGAGCAGCCAGGCTTTCTACCTGAAGGCCACCGGCGCCTCGGTGACCACCACCGTGGATGAGAATGCCAAAGTGACCAGCAATGCTGGAGGACTCTTCGGCGCTGACGGACAGACGAGCCTGCCATTCCTCCGCCTTACGGTCGGAAGCGCCCTGAACAGCTACAGCGATGAAGTGGTGGTGGTGTTCCAGGACGGTACACCCGCGTTCGATGGTGGCGATGTTTCCAAACTGGTGTTCAGCCACCCCGAGGCACCGCATATGGCCCTTCGTAGTACCGACGGTGAGGACCTCGCCATCGATATGTATGGCGCTTACAGCGCGGACATCAGCATCCCAGTGTTGGTGAACGCCCCCGTGAGCGGCACATACACCGTGACCGCTGCGGAGCTCACCAATCAAGTGGGCCTCAGCTGCTTCAGCCTGGAGGATCTGCTCACGGGTGTGATCACGCCGCTGACCGAAGGTGCTTCCTACAGCTTTGCCATTGAGGCGGGCGCCGATGCCACCCAGCCCCGCCTGTTGCTTCGTGCCACGGCACCCGTTCCGTTCAGCACCACCAACGCCACCTGTGCCAATACCCCGAACGGGCAGGCCACGGTGGAAGGCATTCAGGGGCCTGTGGATATCACGTGGTCCGATGCCTTCGGGAATTTGCTCCTGCAGCAATCCGGAGTGAGCGGTTCGGCCACGTTCGGCGGTCTGGCAGCAGGTAGCTACAGCGTACGATTGGGCACCGTGGCCGTTTGTGGTGAACTGACCAGCGACTTCACCATCACCGCGCCTTTTGAACTTGAGGCTGTGGCCGAAGTCGTGAACGCCACCTGCGGCAACACGGCCGACGGACGTGTGGATGTGCTGGTGATGGGCGGTGTGGCCCCCTACACCTACCTCTGGAGCGACAACAGCACCAACGAGGACCTGGTGGCCGCTGCTGGTGCATACTCCCTCACGGTGACCGATGCCAACAACTGCACCTGGACCAGTGAAGCTTACCTGATCGAGGGCGATGGTCCGGAGGCTGCGTTCACTGCGAGCGCCGAACTGGTGACCGTGGGCACCGAAGTGGCCTTCCAGAGCTTCTCCGAAGCAGAGAACCTCACTTGGGACCTGGGTGATGGCTCCACCGCAGAAGGATCCGAAGTGGTGCATACCTACCAGCAACCTGGCACCTACACGGTGACCCTGACCGTGGCCGATGCTCTGTGCACGGACCAGACCAGCATGGAGATCACGGTGGAATTGGCCACCGGAGTGTCCACCTCGAACATGGCCGGTACGGTGAACGCTTGGGCCACGCCTGGCCACATTGTCATTGAGCATGGCTTTAACAATAACAGCCCTCTGCGCATCGAACTCTTGGATGCCACGGGCCGCCTCCATGTACAGCGCCAAGTGGCCGCCACTCCGGGCCTAGTCCTGCTGCCATCGGAGGGACTCGCAACGGGTATTTGGTTCGTTCGTGTGACCAATGAGGACACCCAACGCACGGTGCGTGTTCCTGTAGTGCGCTGATAAGCAAATTATTAGGTCGAGAAGAAGCCCCGCCGTTCAGGCGGGGCTTTTTCGTGACGGTGGTCGGTTCGAGGTGCGTGTTTGTCGGTCCGAAGGAGTAATTGGTCCGCCCTTTTAATGCTTCGGTGGACCCTTTTCATGGTCGGTGACGAATAAAGGGCCGTTCCGCCATGTGCGGGGCAAACTCTTCGACCATGAAAACGATGATGTCTTTGTACCCTCTTGCCGGTCGCTTATTGCGGCCGATACTGACACTGGCCTTGCTGCTGGTGTTGATGGCCGATGCCATAGGGCAGGTGGTCACCTATACCGCCAACGGTTCATACACTGTTCCTGCCGGGGTCACACAGATCACCGTGGAATGCTGGGGAGGTGGTGGCCGTGGTGGCACGCGCCAAAGTTCCAACGGTGCCGCCGCTGGTGGAGGTGGTGGTGCTTATGCACGTAGTGTTCTTACCGTAACCCCTGGACAGGTCTTTACGGTGACAGTAGGTGCGGGAAGCAATAACGGTGGTACACCCGGAGGTGATTCGTGGTTCGGAACCGCCTCCACAGTAATGGCAAAGGGTGGTGGTAGTGTGGCGAACAATACCACGACCGGTGCCAGCGGTGGATCGGCCGCAGCAAGTGTGGGTTCCGTGCGCTTCAGCGGTGGCAATGGAGCCAATTCCAATCTCTCCGGAGGTGGAGGCGGTTCCTCCGCAGGAACCGCGGCCAATGGTGGCAACGGTGCTGTGCCTGCCGGCGGCACGGCTCCGGCTGGTGGTGGTAATGGAGGGAACGGCCGGTCGACCAGCCAGGGCGATGGCCAGGATGGTAGCGAGCCAGGCGGCGGCGGAGGAGGTGCCCTGCGCACCTCCTCTGGTACACGCGATGGAGGTCGTGGAGGAGATGGCCGCGTCGTGGTCAGCTTCGACCCGAACGGTATTTGCATGGCGGCCTTGCCGCTCAACGCGATCCCGGATAATGGCTGCGGGACCAATGAACTGGTCGCACCCATGACCATCAGTGGTCTGCCCACGACCTTGGGCACGGCTGCTGGAAATGCCCGTTTGTTGAGCGTGGAGCTGATCATCAGCCACCCCTATCGCGGAGACCTCAATGTGACGCTGACCTCTCCTTCAGGGGTTACGCGCAACCTGTGGATCAACCGGAGTACCAGCGGTGACAACATCGGTAATCCGGCCAGTTGCCCCAGTGGCGCGCTCGTCTTCCAGGACGGAGGCACTGCCTTGTCGACCATTGGCAACACCGCCAACAGTCCCACCGGTACCTATGCCCCGGAGCAATCCCTGGCCGGATTTACGGGTGACCCGAACGGATCATGGGTGCTGTCCATCTGCGATGACCAGGGTGATGACCTTGGGAACCTTCGCTACGTCCGCCTCAACTTCTGCACGGTGCCCCAGATCACGGCCAGCACCAGCAATAGCCCGATCTGTGCGGGTAGTGCGCTTACCCTGGGGGTAACGGCCACTGGCACCTCACCGCTCACTTACGCATGGACCGGCACAGGCACCTTCAGCCCGGGTGCTAGCAGCCAGAACCCTTCGGTGACCGGTGCCGCCACGGGCAGCTATGGCATTACCGTGAGCAACGTATGCGGTTCCACGAACACCACGGTGCCTGTAACAGTGACCCCGGCCCCCAGCGCCACCATCAGCTACACTGGTTCGCCCTATTGCAGCACGGGTGGCACGGCCAGTGTTACCCGCACGGGTACTGCCGGTGGCAGCTACAGCAGCACGGCCGGCCTTAGTATCAACAGCGGAACTGGCGCAGTGAACCTTGGTGCCAGCACACCAGGAACCTATACGGTGACTTACACCATTGCAGCCTCGGGCGGTTGCGCCCTGTTCCAGACCACGGCATCCATTACGGTGACCGCTGCCCCCAGCGCCACCATCAGCTACACGGGTTCGCCATATTGCAGCACGGGTGGCACGGCCAGTGTTACCCGCACGGGTACTGCCGGTGGC
>JBEICT010000204.1:0-6022 GCA_040383865.1 Flavobacteriales bacterium
CGACCGCTGATCCGCATGGCGTGGTGATGATCGCGCACGCCGACAGCGGTTATTCCGTGCTGACGGGCAATTTCATGGCTGCAGGCGATGTGGACCGTTTGAAGACCCATCTGGACAAGATCAATACGCTCGGTCCCGATAAGCTCCGAGACCTCTACCGCGACACGCTTGCCGACGGCCAATTCAGTCCGCATGGTGGTGGAGGACTTGGCATGATCGACATTGCCCGAAAGAGCGGCGGCAAGCTCGAATACGGATTCGTACCCTATGACAAGGACAACGCCTTCTTCAGCCTTAACGTAAACGTGACCCCCTAGCCCATTGAACATGGAACCGCTTCAACTCGAAGGTTCGCCAAAGACCCCGTACGTCAATTTCGACCCCGAGACCGGGCTGCTCGAACTGAAGGGCCGCTCCATACCGGAGAACTCAATTGATTTCTACAAGCCCTTGATCGACTGGATCGACCGTTACGGGCGTGGCCCACGGCCCAAGACCGCCCTGCACATGCAGTTGGAGTACTTCAACACGAGCTCATCCAAGTGCATCCTGGATGTGTTCAAGAAGTTGGAGGCCATACGTGCCGCAGGCAACGAGGTCACCGTGCTGTGGCACTACGAGGCCGATGATGAGGATATGTTGGAGGCCGGCGAGGATTACGCAGGCATCATCAATGTGCCGTTCCGTATGATCCAGATCGCTGAAGTGGACGACAACTAGGTCCACTGTGCCTGGACCAGGACAAGCCCCCGGGACCTCCGGGGGCTTGTCATTCAGGCCTGCCGACGGCGGGAACGCGGCAGGGCTTCAAGCAACCTGAGGAACAGCTCGGAATACAGGGCGATGGCAAGCAGCAGGGACATGCCCCAAAGCACCAGGGTGTTCGCCCAAAGCGTGGGTAGCCGCACGCCACCGAGGTATTTTGACGGCGCATAGAACTGGGCCCCGAAGAATCCACTGTAACGAGGCTCGAGATACACGGGATCGCTCTTTTGGACCAGTTCCCCGCGGTATTCCACGATCACGTTCACATCGTTCTTGTTGGTGACCACCTCGGCCAGGCTCTCGTTGCGGTAGGCATCGAGCTGAGCGAAGTACTCCATTCGGTTCCCGGAGGTACCGGTCAACTGGGCGATCAACTGCTCCTTCTCCGCCTCAGCGGTCTTATAGGCCGTGCGATAGTGCTGTGTCAGGGTCCGCAAGGCCGCATCGACCTGGTCCAATACCTTGAGGTCCACCCGACCCGGTTCCAATCGGTCCATCAAGGGGACCTCAAAACCGTTCAATGCCTTGGTCTCCCTCTCCAATTCACCGCGCAACAGGGACAGGTCGTGTTCCATTCCGGCAGAGGTGGAAAGGTCGACCAGTGCCCTGCGCACATTGCCCGATGCGTTCTCAAGCTCACGGATCCAGAGGTCCTTCTTCCAGTTGGCGGTCTTCATGCGCCTGTCCAGCGGATAGAACTGCTTCTCGTAGCGGTTCTCCATGAACTGCGTAACGGCGAGCCCTTCGTAGGCCCAACGCGATGCCATGATGTTCCCGATCCAAGGCACGCTCCGCTCGGACGCGAACCAGGGGTGAAGCTTGTCGAACTTGACAATGATGCCACTGAACAACAACTGCGGTATGATGAGCACAGGGATCATGATATAAATGACCTTGGCGCTATTGAAGCTTGCGCTGATGTTGAGCCCGAGCACGTTGGCGAAACAGGATGTACTGAACAACAGCAGCCAGTGCACCATGGTGAGCCCCTCGATGCCCAGAACGGTGTTGCCAACAAGCACGAACAGTAAGGTCTGGATCGCCGAGATCAGGAACATGAGGCCCACCTTGCTCACGAGGTAGCTTGCCCAGCTCAGGTCCAGGAACTTCTCGCGTTGCAGGATCTTCCGATCACGGATCACTTCCTCCGCACTCACCGTAAGTCCAAGGAAGAGCGCTACGATGACCGCAATGAACAAGTACTGCGGCAGGTTGTCGTTCTCACGGAAGATGTAGGCGTCCAGCGTTCCATGGCCGGTGCGGTAATACCGCAGGAAGAACGACATGATGAAGGCAAGCACCGGGGCCTCCAGCACGTTGATGAGCACATACTGTGTATTGGCCAGCTTGCTCAGGAGATCGCGCTGGAAGTAAACCCGCACCTGACGCCACTTACCCGGTGCGGCGAACGTGCTTCTCGGCACGCTCCGCTCCTCGGGCACAAGAGCGGCACGGCCTTCCATCTGCGCGCGGAACACCTCGTTCCATGCCTCAGGGCTGATGCGTCGCTGATCGGTCTCGTTGCCGTACTCATCCACCAACTTGGCCTCGAGGATGTTGAAGATCTGCTCCGGGTTCACATTGCCGCAGGCACTGCACTGGCCCACATCGCTGTTCACCTGCCCGGTGACACGCTTGAAATAGACCACGGCATCCACGGGGTCACCATAATAGACCGGATGCCCCTCCTGGTCCATCAGCAGCAGCCTGTCGAACAGCTTGAAGATGTCGGATGAGGGCTGGTGGATGACCACGAACACCACACGTCCCTTGAGCGCAAGCTCCTTGAGCAGGTCCATGATGTTCTCCGAATCGCGCGAACTAAGGCCGCTCGTAGGCTCATCCACGAACAGCACACTGGGCTCGCGGATCAGTTCCAAGGCGATGTTCACGCGTTTGCGCTGTCCACCACTGATGGTCTTCTCCAACGGACTGCCGACCTTGAGATCCTTCGTCTCGAACAGCCCCAGACTTTGCAGCATGCGCATCACGCGCTCGTGGATACCCTTATCGTCCTGGTCGCCAAAGCACAACTTGGCGTTGAAGAACAGGTTCTGGTAGACCGTGAGCTCCTCGATGAGCAGATCATCCTGGCTTACGTGACCGATGACGCCCCGAATACGCTCCCGCTCGGCATGCACATCGATCCCATTGATGGTCACATGGCCCCGGCTGGGCTTGAGATTGCCGTTGAGCACATTGAGCAGCGTGCTCTTGCCACTGCCACTGCCGCCCATGATCCCGATCAGCTTGCCCCCGGTCTCGGCCATGTGCAGCTCGTGAAGACCGATCTTCCCGTTCGGGAAGGCGTATTCAATGGCCTCCGCCTTGAACACCGTGCGCGGACGGCCGTTGCGGCTCATGAAGGCCCCGAGGATATCGCTATAATAGATGGGCACTCCGTGCGGCGGACGCACACTGCTACCATTGCTGAGCACGTAGTGGCTTCCCCGGCTCATGCGCTGTCCGTTCAGCAGCACTTCAGCCTGGCCGGTGTAGCGCATCACGTACAGATTGACGCTCGGAACGTGCAGCACGCGTAGATCACCATCGAGGCCGTGCGCATGCAAGTGCCTGGCCTGATCAAAGGTGTTCTCGTGCGCCGCATCGACGTAGAGCAGATGGGCAGCATCCTCGCGGTGCTCCACCTGTGGGTCCACGAACTGAAGGCAGCGTTTGAAGTCCTCATGTCCGATATTGAAGGTCTCGGCCACAGTGGATACGAACTCCATCTCCTGCTCGCTGGCATGGCCATCCGCATGGATGAACTCGAGCAGATGCACCAGTACCACGAATTTCTGACGTTGGTTCAGCTCCTCGTTCACCTGGGTGCAGATCTTGAGCACCTTCACCGAATTGAGCGAGGTGCGCTTGCGACCACTGCGGCTCTGCCCTCCACTGGCGTGGAAAGCCTGAACAAAGGTCTGGTAGCGGACCATGTGACCCGCAGCCACTTCAGGACTGAACTGCTTACGCAGGAAGCGCTCCAGCGGAGCCGCATTCTCGGGTCGCGCACCTTCGGCCACGGCCTCGCCCTTGGCGATGATCGCGAACAGTTGCAGCAGTGCCTTGAGTATCTTCTCGCTCATGCGACCCTTCCTATCGGAAATAAAAAAGCGCCCCTCTTTACGGGAGGGGCGCTGGAAGGTTGCAGTAACGCTGAGCGGACCGCTACTTCTTGAATCCGATGAGCATGACCGCGCAACCGCTGCCTGCCTTGGAGGGATCGATCATGGCCTCCACGGTGACGTCGAGGGTATTGGCCACGGCCAGGTCCCAGAACGGCGCATTGCTATGGTCCTTGTTGGTGAAGAGCAGGTTACGGTCCTTGTCGTACACGCTGAAAATGAGGATGCCGTCCGTATCACCGCTGCATGCCGCGATCCGGTAGGTGGTGCCACCGAAAAGTGTGAGGCTGAACTCGGCCAGCTCATCCCCTTGCAACAGGGCACGGTAGAACTGTCCATCGGGAATGTACTGTGTGGTGATGTGCTGCTCGCAACGGGTAGCGATCGGCTCGCACAGTGATTGGCCATTGGCTCCCATCGCCATTCCCATCAGGAGGCCCAAGGCGATGATCGGGAAGAACAGGTTGTTCCGGTACTGCATGTTCAGGCTAGGATCAGGGAACGGATGATGGCGACCTGCTTGGTAATGGCGTCGATGGTCTCGGCCGGAATGGTCACCGTGCTTCGGCTGTTGATGAAGGTGGTACGCTTGGACGCATCCGTGACCGGTTGTTCGTAGGCATAAGTACGCTGAATGCCGGCGAACCGCGCCTGCAATTCCTTGAAGGCAGCCACTAGCGGTGCAGCAGCAGGATCGGTCACATGCTGGCCAAGCAGTTCCAACAGTCCATCCAAGGTATTCTTCTGGTCGCCGATGCGGTCCAGCAGGGCCTGGTCCTTCAGTGCTGCGGGATCAGCAAGGGTCAAATGGAGCGAACCCACCCAGCCGCCGGCCAGGATGAGCGTACTCATATCATTCCTGTCGTTGTTCTTCAAGTAGGCATCCGCTGCGCGAAATGCCGTTCCACTGAAGCGGAGCAGACTGTCCTCGTTGCCCAGGTTCGTCTTGAAGCGGTCCAATAAGGCCCGATCGAACGCATTGGTCAGTTCGAGCTTCTGTCCCAGTTTCTCCACGGCCTGCATGGTGGCCAATGCCCGTTGGCCGTCCTTATGCACGGTCACATACGCCAGGTCCGCACCATAAAGACCCAGTGCGGCGGCCTGCATGGACTTGGAGGCCATGGCCTCCCCTTTGTCCAGGGGCGTGGTCAGGTCCTTCCGATACTTGAGACCGGCCTTCCGAATGGCCATGGCCGTTTGAACAGGCGACGGCAGACTGAAGATCCGCCCACCCACACTGAGCAGCTGGCCGGCCTGGGCGGTCGTATCGGTGGTTAACGAATCGGCCCCCGTGCTTTGGCCATCCGGCTGGTCGGGACCGCCACAGGATGCAAGGAAAAGGCACAGGCCCATTCCGATGGCAACGGGCGACAGGTGATGTAAGGTCATCGCGTTCAGTGCTGTATCTTCTGAGGTCGAAGGTAATGGGCACGTATACGGGGCTCCGCGAGAAATGGCTTCAGTTTTCAACACTCCGACCCGGCTATCGACCAACGATCGTCCAATTCCGCAGCCTCCAACCGTGAAGACCATACCACCCGATGAACAGATAGCAGGGCACCAGCAGCCAATAGGCTGCCCTGGGCCCCACCTCGGCCATGGCGGCCAATGAACCGTAAACAGGCGGTAGCACGGCCCCACCAGCGATCGCCATGATAAGCAAAGCGCTGGCGGTCTTGGTATGCCGACCGAGACCATCTATGGCGAGCGGCCAGATCGCCGGCCACATCAATGCATTGGCCAGTCCAAGCAAGGCAATGCAGGCCACAGAAGACCGTCCATCGAGCAAGAGAGCGGCCAGACTGAGGACGATCCCGAGCAGCGCAGAGACCAGCAGTGCGCGCGATTGGCTGATGAACCTCGGAATGGCCAGAATACCCAGAATGTAACCGACCACCATGGAGACCAAGGTCCAACTCGTCAAATGCTTGGCCTCGGACAAAGGCATGCCCTGGGCCTCCCCGTAGGACGGTATGGTGTCCCCTGCGATCACTTCAACGCCCACGTAAAGGAACAACGCCATGACGCCCAGTACCAGATTCGGGAACGAGAGCACCGAACGTCCATCGCCCTCATCCGTTGTGGACTCCACCTCCGGATCAAGCTCCGGCAGGGGAGCGTACCGCACC
>JBEICT010000205.1:0-5995 GCA_040383865.1 Flavobacteriales bacterium
ATCCCACCGTGGATGCCAAGATGCAGAAGGAGCTCCGGAAGCTGATCAAGGCATCGGGTGCCGAACAGGCCACGGACGACGAGGACAAAGTGCGCCGCGTGGAGGACCACCTGAAGACCAACTACAACATCGTCCGCTCGGGGGCCGGAGAACTGCGTGACCCCGCATACATCCTGAAGAACAAGGTGATGAACAACGTGGGGGCCATGATCATGACGGCCGGCCTGCTCACCGAGATGGGCATCGACCACCAGGTGGTGGTGACCAGCGACCGCCAGAGCTACAAGTTCGACAAGGACTTCGAGTCGTACCTGAGCCTGCAGCGCGAGTTCATCTACTTCCCCTCGTTCAAGAAGTACATGGCACCTACCGAATCCGAACTACGCGTGGGCTACATCCCGGCGGAGTTCATGGACAACCTGGGCCTCTTCATCCGCACGGTGGATGTGGGCGGCACGCGCACCGGCATTGGCAAGGTGAACTACATCGAACCCTTGTCGGACGACCGTTGCATTCATGACATCAAGGCCCGTGTGGACCTCGCAAGCCAGCCGGGCAGCGCGGTGATCAACCTGGAGAACAGCCTCAGTGGCTACTACGCCCAGTTCCTGCAGCCCTACTGGAGCCTCCTCGATGATGAGAACAAGGAAAAGCTGATGGACAGCATGGTAGGCTTCGTAACGGAAGACAGCGAGTCGCACAAGGTGGAGGTGGAGGACTACGGATCCCTGAACTTCGGCGTGAAGCCCGTGGTGATCAAGCTGAATGCCACCACCACCCGATTCCTGGAGAACGCAGGCGAGAAAACGCTCTTCAAGATCGGCGAGCTCATCGGCCCCCAGATGGAGCTGTATGCGGACAAGGAGCGTACCATGCCCGTGGACGATGACCACGCACGCCGCTATTTGCGTGTGATCACCGTGGTGCTGCCCCCAGGCACCAAGGTGGAGAACCTGGCCTCCCTGAAGATGGACCGCAGCCTGGTGCGCGATGGCAAGGAACTGCTGCGCTTCCATTCGGACTACACCCTCGAAGGCAACACGCTCACGGTGACGGTGGAGGAATTCTACAAGGTGTGCCAGTTGCCCCTCAGCGAATTCGAGGCCTACCGTTCCGTGGTGAACGCCGCCGCCGACTTCAATAAGGTGACCCTGGTGCTCGCAAAGAGCTGACCGCACGCTTTTCTCCATGATCGTTCCGCTTTCCGGCGAGGCATTCCTGAATGCCGGTGGACCGATCATCGATGTGCGCTCGCCGGGCGAGTTCGCTCACGGCCATATTCCAGGCGCTGTCAACCTGCCCTTGTTCAACAACGAGGAACGCGCCATCGTCGGCACCCTGTACAAGCAGCAGGGGCGCGATGCGGCCATGCTCGAAGGCCTGCGGATCGTGGGGCCCAAGCTGGCCACGATCGTGGAGCAATGCAAGGCATGGTCGCCCGAGGGGCGCGTGCGAGTGCACTGCTGGCGCGGGGGCGAGCGCAGCGGCAGCGTGGCATGGCTGCTGGACAAGGCGGGGTTCGCGCAGGTGCAGGTGCTGCGTGGTGGGTACAAGGCCTTCAGGGAACTGGTGCGGAACAGTTTCGAGCAACCACGTACGATCCTGGTCCTGGGCGGGTACACGGGCACCGGTAAGACCGAGACCCTGCACCATCTCCAGAACCTCGGGGCCCAGGCGATCGATCTGGAAGCGCTGGCCCGCCACAAGGGCTCGTCGTATGGCGCCATAGGTGAACAGCCCCAGCCCAGCACCGAGCATTTCGAGAACCTGCTCTGGCAGGCGTTGACCACCATGGACCCCGGGAAACCGCTCTGGCTGGAGGATGAGAGCCTCATGATCGGTAGGGTGCGAATTCCCGATGCCTTTTTCGCGTGCATGCGGCAGGCCATGCTGTTCTTCGCCGACATGCCATTGGAGGAACGCGCTGCCCGTCTGGTGGTGGACTACGGTCGCTTTCCAAAGAACGAGCTCGAGGCCGCCACCCAGCGGATCGAAAAGCGGCTGGGACCCCAGCATTGCAAGGCCGCCCTCGAGGCCTTGGCCACAAATGATCTACTGACCGTGGCAACGATCACGCTGCGTTATTACGACAAGGCCTACTTGCGTGGTGCTTCGGAACGCGCCCCGGAAAAAATGGTCCGTATCCCCGCCACATCGAGCGATCTTCGCGGCCTGGCCACACGCCTATTGGAACATGCCGCTGCCTCCTCCCCCGTCCACTGAACCTGTTCGCCTTACCCAATACAGCCACGGGGCAGGCTGTGGTTGCAAGATCGCCCCGGCCGTGCTGGAGACCATCCTCCAAAGCGATCTGGGCACCTTTCCCGATCCGCGCTTGCTCGTGGGTTATGGCACACGCGATGATGCTGCGGTCTACGACATCGGCAACGGACGCGCGCTGATCAGCACCACGGACTTCTTCAGCCCCATTGTCGACGACGCCTTCGACTTTGGGCGCATCGCTGCCACCAACGCACTGAGCGACGTTTACGCCATGGGCGGCAAACCCTTGCTGGCCGTGGCCATTCTGGGCTGGCCCGTGGAAAAACTTCCGGCGGAACTGGCCGCACGCGTGATCGAAGGGGGGCGTGCGGCCTGCCACGAGGCAGGGATCGCACTGGCCGGTGGGCATAGCATCGATGCACCCGAACCGTTCTTCGGACTGGCCGTGACCGGAGAGGTGCGCCTGGAACACCTCAAGCGCAACGATGGCGCCAGGCCTGGCGATGTACTCCTGTTGACCAAACCGATCGGAGTGGGCATTCTGTCCACGGCCCAAAAGCGGGGTGTGCTGAAAGCGGAACATACGCACATCGGCCGCGACCTCATGTGCCAATTGAACCAGGTAGGCAGCTTGCTAGGCATGCAGAGCGGCGTGCATGCGCTCACCGATGTCACCGGGTTCGGACTGGGCGGGCATTTGCTTGAGCTCTGCCAGGGAGCCGGGCTCAATGCCACAGTGCGGATGGAGCAGGTACCCGTGATCCCCGAGGCGCGCACCTATCTGCAACAAGGCTGCTACCCGGACGGGTCCTTCCGCAACTGGAAAAGCCTCAGCGCACACATCTCCGGTGCATCGGACATGGAACGCATGATGCTCCTGAGCGACCCACAGACCAGTGGCGGCCTGCTGGCTGCAGTGGCCCCTGATGCCCTGGACAGCGTGCTCGAGGTGATCAGGAGCGCGGGCGTATCCGCAACGGTCATCGGCACCATGACCGAACCCTCCGGAAGACCGACCATTACTGTGCATTGATCGCCGAAAGTCCGATTTTCTCCTACCAACCGGAAATGACACCATGTACCGAGAAACTCCAGCTTCCATGAACTGGCCCATTGCAATGCAACCCCCTAGCTTTGCTGCATACAGCACCTGCTCCGGTGTACGTTTAACGATCCAACAACATGGCTAAAAGACGGCTGAACGAAAAGGACATCAAGGAACTGTTGACCCAGTACCGCAGTGAGCGGCGCCGACTGATCTTCCAATTGGACCGTGTGCGCGAAGCGATCGCCGGTCTGAAAGGCCAGTTAGGGGAGAACGATGGCGAGGATGACGAGGCCCCGGTGAAGCGTGGCCCCGGACGCCCGCGGAAGAACCCGGTCGAGAAGGCCAAACGCCCCAAGAAGTCCGGTCGGCGCAAGAAGCGCACCATCAAGAACGGTGGTTATCGCCTCAGCGACTGGGACCAAATGGTGGTCGGCGCCATCACCAAGGCCGATCGACTGCTTCCCAAGGAGGACCTGAAGCTCCAAGCGATGGCCTGGGCCCGCAAGAACGAACCGTTGATGACCGAGCCCGAGATCGAAGTGAAACTGACTCGGGTGCTGCAGAAGCTGAGCGGCAAGCGCGGCTTGCTCGGCACGCACCGTTCAGGCCTGCGCCGTGGTTACCATTATGGCTTGAAGGATTGGTTCTTCAGCTCCAGCGGTGCATTGCGGAAGCAGCACTACGACAAGCTGGTCCTGACCCAGGATTAGGCTTATGAACACCCCGCATGTAGAAGAGGGAACGCCACGGTGTTCCCTCTTCTGCTGTTGTCCGTCATGGGACCTGCCGTCGCCGTTCACTTATCTTGTCCTCAATTCCTCAGCACATGAACAACATCCTGGTACCGGTCGATTTCTCGGGCCCTTCCAAGGACGCCCTGACCACGGCCGTTTTCCTCGGCGGCAAGCTCAATGCGAAATTGTGGTTGGTACACGTGGCCGCTCCCGATCCGGATTTCGTCGGCTTCAAGACCGGACCTACGTACATCCGTGAGCACCGGGCGGACATCCTCCGCCAGGAACACGCCGACCTGCAGGCCATGGCCGGCGAAGTGAAGGAAGAAGGGCTTCAAGCGGAGGCACTGTTGGTGCAGGGCCCTACCACCGAAACCCTGCTAGAGGAAGTGGAACGGCTGCAGATCGATCTCATCGTCATGGGGTCGCACGGTCGTGGAGGCTTGTACAAGGCTTTTGTGGGCAGCGTGAGCGAGCAGGTGCTGGACAAAAGCCCGGTGCCCGTGCTCATTGTCCCATCCAAGGAACGCCCTTAACGCATGGCCCGTTCTTCACCATGGCTGGCGTTCGTCCTGCTCGCCTGCAGTGGCGCCGTGTGTGTGCCCACCATTCGCGGAGGTGATCCTTCGTTGAGCGAGATCAAGCTCCCGCAAGGGTTCGTGATCGAGGTCTACGCGGAAGGTGTTACCAATGCCCGCGCCATGTGCTGGGGCGACCGGGGCACGCTGTTCGTTGGAAGTCGCAGCGAAGGCGTGGTACATGCCCTGCGCGACAAGGACGGCGATGGCCGTGCCGAAGAGCACCACCTTGTTGCCAAGGACCTGAACATGCCTGTGGGCGTCGCCTTCCGCAATGGCGACCTGTACATCAGCGCAGTGAACAGGATCGTCAAGCTCGTGGGCATCGAGGACCACCTCACGGACCCTCCCGCACCGGTCACAGTGACCGAACAGTATCCCAGTGAGACCCATCATGGCTGGAAATTCATTGCCTTCGGACCCGATGGCAAACTGTACGTGCCCGTTGGAGCACCGTGCAATAACTGCCTCAGCAAGGACCGCATCTATGCGTCCATCACACGGATCAACCCCGATGGCACAGGGCGCGAAGTGATCGCCCATGGGGTACGCAACACGGTCGGTTTCGACTGGCACCCTGGCACCGGCGAACTATGGTTCACGGACAATGGCAGGGATTGGTTGGGCGACGACAGCCCTGATTGCGAGCTGGACCGCCTGGCCGCAACAGGTTCGCACTTCGGGTATCCGTTCTGCCACGCAGGCGCGGTCAGCGACCCCGAGTTCGGCGCTGAGCGCTCCTGTGCGGAGTTCGTTCCTCCCGCTGCATTGCTGGGTGCGCACACCGCTCCATTGGGCATGCGGTTCTACACCGGCCAACAATTCCCGGACAAGTACCGCAACGCCATCTTCATTGCCCAACACGGCAGTTGGAACCGCAGCACCCCCGTTGGCTACCAGCTCATGGTGGCATTCCCGAATGCTGATGGAACAGCCACCACGGAAGTGTTCGCCACCGGTTGGCTGAACGGGAACAAGGCGTGTGGAAGGCCCGTGGATGTGCTGGTGGCCCCTGATGGAAGCCTGCTGGTGAGCGATGATGCAACGGACATGATCTATCGCATCCGCTACGTCGGGAACTGACCCCACGACCGGTCCACCCTGCCCGGCCTGTGTTCCAGGTCAGGCTTCGCGATCGGGCTCACTACACAGCTACTGTTCCGCAGCGAGCAATACTTCCAGCGCGACGCCTGCGCAGATTAAGCACGTGGCCAACGATCAGACCGAGCGAGGCCAGCATACCCACATACCCGGCCCATTCGAACTCGTGCTCTGCCAGCATGCTCAGACCGAATACCGCCCAAGTGGTCCAGAGGATGAGCTCAAAGGCCCCGAGCGGACGACCGGCCAAGGCCGACCGCAACGCCCATGCAGCCCAAACCACGAACACCCCTTCGAGCGCCGGGTGTGCA
>JBEICT010000206.1:0-5943 GCA_040383865.1 Flavobacteriales bacterium
CACCTTCTTTTGCTAATAGCTGAGTAAGTCTATCCTCTGCCACACGTCTGCCTGGTTCGCTTTGTTTGAAGCCTACTACAATTCGATTATTGCTCCTAGTCAATATTCTAACAGCAACGGATAAACCTGCAGGATTTGCAGGTCTTCATCCAGCACCAGCATGCCCACTCCTGAAAGCCCCAGCCAAAGCGTTCCGTCCGCCCCCCTGGCCACCAGCTTGTTGCCCCAGGAAGCATGCAGGTAAGGTCGGAGCTCACCCGGCAGCGCTCTTCTCCCCAGTTCAGCGGACCAGGTCCAGGCATCTCCTTGTGTCAGGACCAGCCATTTGTCCTTCAAGCGCAAGAGACCGGTGAATTTGTGCCTTTCCGGGTTCGGCAGCACCACTGAACTTAACGAACCGTCAACCGCTATGGTGAGCAGCGTGTCCAAGCCCACCAATTGAGTGAGCACCCTGGTGGCAGGGTCGAAATAGGACACATAGGATGCAAGATGTGGGATGTGCTGACGTGCCGGCCCACCTTGTTCCAACCGGAGCAGGTCACCAGCAAGTGGAGAGTAGAACAGCGCATCCTCCTTCGTTGTGTTCAACGGTCGCCAACAACCATCCACCCCGTCAGTGGGACCGGTCCGCTGACGGACGAACCGCCCTGTATGCCTGTCCAACAGGTCCATGCCCACCCGGGTGCTCACCCACAAGTGTTCATCATCGCGTTCTGCCAGGCCCCAAATGCTATTGTGCAGCAAGCTTGCCGTGTCACGCGGATCATGTTTGTAAACACGGAAATGCTGGCCGTCGAACCGCGCCAGGCCATCACCAGTACCCAACCAAATGAAGCCATCGTGGTCCTGGACCACATGGTTCACCAGGCTTTGTGGAAGCCCTTGGGCAACATCATACCGGGTCACCTCGGCCTGTTGTGCCGAAACGGTGATGATGATGGGAAAGCCGGCAACGAGCAGACGGTGTAGCAAGCTCCGGCAAGGTAACTCGCACAGCATACATGAACAGGCGGGGAAGGACACGGGGCGTTCCCGGGCCCCAACGCTATCACTCTTCGTCCGGCAGTGCAGCCCAAAGGCCCATAGAAACGAACGGCGCCCCACTGGAGCGCCGTTCGCCGTTCGTTCATGGTCGGCAATGGCTTATTCCGCCAGCACCAGTACGGTATCGTTCATCACTTCCACCACACCGCCTTTCACCGCGAAGGACTTTTCGCCCTCGGCGGTCCGCACCTTGACCTCACCGGCCTTCAGCACAGTGATCAGCGGGGCGTGGTCCTTCAGGAAGCCCATGCTGCCATCCACACCGGGAACGGTGACACTGGTGGCCTCGCCCTTGAAGAGCTCCTTGTCGGGGGTGATGATCTCTACGCGCATTGATCGTGGGTTCTGATTTCCCTGCCTGCCGCCCCCTTAGGTCGACCCGGTGGGTCGACGCTACAGGTGCGGACCTGCAACGTTCTGCGTGACTCAGGCCTTGGCAGCCTCAGCGAGCATTTTCTTACCGGCCTCGATCACGTCCTCGATGCGGCCCTTGAGGTTGAAGGCAGCCTCGGGGTATTCGTCCATCGCGCCGTCCATGATCATGTTGAAGCCCTTGATGGTCTCCTCGATGGGCACCATCACACCGGGCAGACCAGTGAACTGCTCGGCCACGAAGAAGGGCTGGCTGAGGAAGCGCTGTACACGACGGGCGCGGCTCACGGCCAGCTTGTCGTCCTCGCTCAGCTCGTCCATACCGAGGATGGCGATGATGTCCTGCAGTTCCTTGTAACGCTGCAGGATGGCCTTCACGCGCTGGGCGCAGTTGTAGTGCTCGTCGCCCACGATGGCGGGCGTGAGGATCCGGCTGGTGGAATCCAAGGGGTCCACAGAGGGGTAGATACCCAGCTCGGCGATCTTGCGGCTCAATACCGTGGTGGCATCAAGGTGCGCGAAGGTCGTTGCTGGTGCGGGATCGGTCAAGTCATCGGCAGGGACGTCCACGGCCTGTACCGAGGTGATGGAACCGCGCTTGGTGGAGGTGATGCGCTCCTGCATGGCACCCATCTCGGTGGCCAGGGTGGGCTGGTAACCCACGGCGCTCGGCATACGACCGAGCAGTGCGCTCACCTCGGAACCGGCCTGGGTGAAGCGGAAGATGTTGTCCACGAAGAAGAGGATGTCACGGCCTCCGCTCTGCTCATCGCCATCACGGAAGTACTCGGCGAGGGTGAGACCGCTGAGGGCCACGCGGGCACGGGCCCCGGGAGGCTCGTTCATCTGTCCGAAGATGAAGGTGGCCTGGCTTTCAGCGAGCTTGGTGTAGTCCACCTTGCTCAGGTCCCAGCCGCCTTTCTCCATGCTGTGTACGAAGTCATCACCATACTTGATGATGCCGCTCTCGATCATTTCGCGGAGCAGGTCGTTCCCTTCGCGGGTACGCTCACCCACGCCAGCGAACACGCTGTAGCCGCTGTAGCCCTTGGCGATGTTGTTGATCAGCTCCTGGATCAATACGGTCTTACCTACACCGGCACCACCGAACAATCCGATCTTACCCCCCTTTGCGTAGGGCTCGATGAGGTCGATCACCTTGATCCCGGTGAACAGGATCTCGGTGCTGGTGGTGAGGTCCTCGAACTTCGGGGCCTCGCGGTGGATGGGGTAGCTCTTGCCGGTGTTCACGGCCTTCATGCCATCGATCGGTGAGCCGGTCACATTGAACAGGCGGCCTTTGATGGCATCGCCCACGGGCATGCTGATGGGCTGGCCCATGCCTTCCACCTTGGTGCCGCGCGACACGCCGTCGGTGCTTTCCATGCTGATGGCCCGCACGGTGTCCTCACCGATGAGCTGCTGGGTCTCCAGTACCAGGATGCTGCCATCCGGACGGGTGATGTGGAGAGCGTCGTAGATGTTGGGCAGGTCCTTACCGGCCTCGAAGCGAACGTCGACCACGGGTCCGATGACCTGGACGACCTTTCCGATGTGCTTGGACATGAGCGGGTTGTGCTGTTTGGGGGACATTGCCCCCGTTTTGCGGCCGCGAAGGTAGGGCTTGCCAACGGAAGCGGCAACCGCGTGTTGAGATCTTGGCGACCCCTCGCCCCCCTTGCCCGTTCCCTTCCCGGCCTTGTCCCACGCGTTCCGGGGCTTTCCGGTCGTTGGCCCGGTCATCCGCCCGTCCGACAGGTATCAACAGCAAGGGGCCGCGCACCTGCGCCGGACATGTGGTCATGGGCCCGACCTTTGTGCCCGACCTCACCATGCGCGTCCACACCGACCTGGCCTCCTTTGCCAACGTGCGCCGCCCCGTGCTCACCACGGGCACCTTCGACGGCGTGCACCGCGGCCACCGCACCATTCTGGATAGGCTAACGGAGCGGGCCCGGCGCGATGAGGGCGAAAGCGTGCTCTTCACCTTCCACCCCCACCCCCGGATGGTGCTGTTCCCGGGCGACAACGACCTGAAATTGCTGAGCACGCAGGAGGAGAAGATCGCCCTGCTCGAACAGGCCGGCCTGGACCACTTGCTGGTAGTGCCCTTCAGCCGCCAGTTCTCCCGCATGCATGCCACGGATTATGTGCGCGAGGTGCTCGTGGGCGCCATCGGGGTGCATGCCGTCGTCATTGGATACGACCACCGCTTCGGACGGAACCGCGAAGGCGACCTGCACCTGCTGCACCAGTTGGGCGAGGTGTACGATTTCGAAGTGGAGGAGATACCGGCCCAGGAAGTGGACCACGTGAAAGTGAGCAGCACCAAGGTGAGACAGGCCCTGAACGCAGGCGATGTGCGCATGGCCGAAGACCTGTTGGGCCACCCCTACCCGCTGAGCGGCGTGGTGGTGAAAGGCGATCAACTCGGCCGCACCATGGGCTATCCCACCGCCAATATCGGCGGTATCGACCCGCAGAAACTGGTGCCCGGCGATGGGGTGTATGCCGTTACCGTTGAACTGAGGTCCGGCGTGCATACCGGCATGCTCTACATCGGCGAGCGCCCCACCCTGTCCAACCCCGCTCCCGTGCGCACCGTGGAGGTGAACATCTTCGATCTGGACCGCGATCTGTACGGAGAGGCCATCCACGTGCGTTTCAAGGACAGGATCCGTGGCGATATGCGGTTCGACGGCATGGAACAACTGAAGGAACAACTGCACCTGGACCGCACGGCCGCCATGCGACTGTTGAGCCAACGACCATGACCACGACGGCCCTACGCACCGCCGCACGGTGGACCTTGCTCCTACTGCTCGTGCTCGCCCTTCCACAGGCCACGAACGCCCAGTTGCTGTCCAGCGCGGCCTTGGACAGCGTACGCACCTACCGCAGCCTGGAGCGTGCACTGAAGGAACCCGACCAGGTATACCGGCTCGACCTCTCTGGCCAGAAACTGAAGGAACTGCCCGAAGGCATCAAGCAACTGAAGAACCTGAACGCCCTGGACATATCCGGGAATAAGCTGAAGGAACTGCCTTCGTGGCTGGCCGAACTGACCTACTTGCAGGAATTGCGTGTTTCGCGCAACAAGCTGGTGCAGTTCCCTGAAGTGATCTGCAGGCTGGAACACCTGAAGCGCCTCGACCTGAGCCGCAATGCGCTCACTGGCCTGCCCGCCTGCATGGGCAAACTGAAAGAGCTCATCTCACTCGACCTGTGGAGCAACGACCTGGCCGAATTCCCCGAGGAGATCGAGGGGATGACCGCCCTGCGCTTCCTGGACCTGCGCGCCATCCAGTTCGAGCAGCCCGAAATGGACCGCATCCAAGAGCTGCTTCCCCGCGCCAAGGTGTTCTTCAGCCAGCCGTGCAACTGCGGGATGTAGGAGCGGTCAATTCAGGGCTCGGGACGCGATCTGTTGCGGATGACCGCTTCCCAGGTCGGCTAGATGACCTTCCACTCGCCGTCCTCCGCCAAGTAGCGTTCCTGAGGCTCCGGCTTTCCCAACTCGTATCCGACCACGTGCAGCCCTCCGTTCTGCATGGATAGGGATCCAATGACCATGCGTCCGGGGAACGGGTCATGTGCCTGGAGCGTGGTCCCGTCCCAGTGATATACTTCTGCCGAGGGACCGTTGGCCGGAGGCATCCCGGCCACGTACACATCTCCGTTGAACTCCATGGCTTGTACAGCGGAAAGCAAGGGGAGTGTGGCAAGCACCTTCTCACCCTGTCCGTTCTTCCGGACCAAACGAAGTTTCTGCGGGGCATTGGGTCCTTTGACCGCTTGCACTTCGATCCGGTCGCCGTTCGCCAGGTCGAAGGCCGCGAGCACTCCCTGGGGCAGGATCCGCTCGAAATGATAGGTCGGCTGGATCCAGGCCAGTTCATCGATGGTGAAGCCATGGTCCCTCGCCCAGACGGCGACCTCCGGTAATTCAATGTCGTGGACATAGGCCAGGTTCATCTCCTTGCTGATCCGCTCGGCAAGTGCTGCGTGACCGCTGCCGATCATCAGTTGGCCCACGGCGCAGGCGGTACCTTGTTCGTCCACGAAGACCGGGGTACGGCCGGGCACCGTGTGGTTCAGCGGGAATCGACCTCGGTCGGCATAGGCCTGCAACGTATCGAGCAATGCCAGGCGACGTTGGCAAGGTCCCTCACCAAGCGAGGGCGCTGTTCGTGCGGCCAAACGATCAGCCACCCCGTGCAGGTGTTCGGTGATGCGGGCCGCCTCGGAAGCGAAGGCCACGGACCGTTGATCGCGCAGCACCGCCGGGTCCATGGTGTTCCATTGGCCGTTCACCTCGAGCAGGTGCGTGCCGGGTGATGCGGATCGGCTCGGATGCACTTGGGCGAAGGCAGGGCCGATGGTGGACAGGGCCAGAACAAACAGTGAGGTGCGCAGCATGGGGGCGAAGTTGGCTGTCCGTACACCTGTGGAGCGTTCCGGTTCGAACTGAACGGAAAGGAGCCCGGCTTCTTCGTTCCTTCGCCCACATGACCGTGGATCCCTGGC
>JBEICT010000207.1:0-5929 GCA_040383865.1 Flavobacteriales bacterium
CGACACAAGAAGCGGCGCGGTACTACACCTTCCAGATGCGCTTGCCGAAGATGAGCGAAAGCAACAGCAGCACGAGGAAGATGAAGAAGAGCACCTTGGCGATATACGCCGCATCGCCCGCAACGCCAGTGAAACCCAGAAGACCTGCGATGATGGCGATCACAAGAAAGGTAATGACCCAGCGTAACATATCGATCGGTATGAGGTGGTTTGGACTACTATCACATGTAAGGTAGGTCCGATGGGAGCGGATCGGTGCTGGATCCGCCACAATTCTTTTGCCGCGTGACGGATCGACCGCTTGCGGCCCGCAGTGTGCGCTACATACCTTCGGCACATGCTTCCACTCCATGCGCTGCTTTTTCTCATCACTGTTCCTTCTGTGATGCGTGCCCAGTCCACACCCCCTCCCGTTCAGGTAGTAGAGGATAGGGAGGTCATCCAGGAGGAAGGCGACCTGCCTGTAATGCAGACGGGGACGTTGCAAGAAGGGCCGCTGCAGATCGCTGAGCAGATGCCTGAGTTCCCCGGTGGTCAGGAGGCCATGATGAAGTTCATCTCGTCCAACATCAACTACCCGGAGGATATGGCGGAGGCCGGTGTTGGAGGCAAGGTGTTCATCGAGTTCGTGGTGCGTGCTGATGGTCCCATTACCGATGTACGCGTGCTGCGCGGTATTCCCGGCGGCCCTTCGCTGGACCGCGAGGCCGTTCGCGTGGTGAAGGCCATGCCGAAATGGAACCCTGGCAAGCAGAGTGGCAAGCCCGTGGATGTGATCTACAGGTTGCCGGTGATGTTCAAGGCCCAATAGGCCCTGCGTGGTATGGGGATCGAACCTTCACACGGACACCGCGTCGACGGTTAGTTTTGATCCACGACCGAACATCATGGATCCGTTCCCCAAGAACTTGCTCGCCTTACTGGCCGCCACGTTGTGGATCGCTCTCTCGGAATTCGTGCGCAACGAGTTCCTCGTGAAACAGCATTGGGTGGCGCATTATGAGGCCTTGGGGCGGGAGTTCCCCGCTGCGCCGATCAATGGCATCATGTGGGGCGTGTGGTCCCTGTTCTTCGCCTCGGCCATCGCCATCATCGCCTCTCGCTTCGATCTGCTGCGCACTGCAGCATTGGCCTGGCTTGTGGGCTTCGTGCTGATGTGGATGGTGATCGGCAATCTGGGCGTGCTACCGACAGCCATCCTTCCACTGGCCGTTCCGCTCAGCATGCTGGAGGCCTTCGGGGCCGCCTGGATCATCAAGAAACTCTCCTAGCTCATGCGTGGACCTTTTATAGCCGCGATCGTCCTGCTATTGGCCGGATGCTCTTCACCACAAGAGAAGCCGGATGAAGTGCCTGCCGCGTTGCAGGACCCCGATGTGGTGCAGGACATCAAGGGTTCCTTGTCCGGCCGTGGTTACAGCAAAGACCTGGTGGATGCCTTGTTCGCCGATGTGCTGAAGCAGGATACCGCGCTCCAGGCATTGCTGAATGCGCTGGACAAGCAGATGGTCGCGCATGGCGACAGTTTGGAACGTATCCGCCGCTATGAGGCACAGAACCGCAGCTATTACGAAGCCGCCCTTGCGCATACCGAGCAGCTCAGCGATAGTATGGAGCGCGACCAGCAGCGGGGCATACTGCAACAGAGCGAAGCACGATACAGTGCCTCCATGGCGGCTTCACGCGATCTGATGCAGCGCTACGATCTTGTGCAACGCCGCACCACGGAACTGGTCGAGCTCATCAAGTTGAAGCGCACCCTGGCCTTGATGGAGAAGTACCAGCTGCAGGAACGTCCGCCCGATGCCGTGTTGAAGGCTGAACTCGAGCGGATCAAGATGCTGGAGAAGCGTTTGGAGGCTGCATTGATGCCGTAGCTCGGAAGCCGCGACATCCCGTGCGTGGCCATGGCCTGGTCCAGGTGCAAAAGACTATTGCGCCAGTGCACAGTTCACTGCTGCTGCCGCATTGATGTTCCCATAGCCCTTGCTGCTGCTGGGCGCCGAGGCGAACTGGGCCGTGCTGGTGAGGCACTGCAGCACCTGCTCGCGGGTCTTGGTGGAGTTCGCGCTCCATACCAACGCCGCAATGCCGGCTGCCGTGGCCGTTGCGCTGCTGCTGCCACCGATGTAGGTGGGCGAGGTGCCACTGGCGGGCAGGCTGAGCGAGTTTCGTGAACTGTTCGCGCTGCGCTCCATGCAGATGGTCAGGTCCACCTGGCTGCCGTCGTGACAGCTGCTGCACTTGGAGCCGTTCTCCTTGACACCCGTAACGGCCACGCACTTGCTCAACGCTGCGGGGTAGATCACACCCCACCAGCTCGTCCAGCCGAAACTGGTGCCGGCTGCTGCCATCAGCATCTTGCCCTTGCCATAAGCGTAGTTCACGCCATCGGCAAGCACGCTGCTGCTGAAGGGCGTGCCGATGCTCATGCTGATGACGCGCACCGCGTTGTTGTTGCCCAGTGCCACCAGTGCGTTCTTCACACCGGTGCGTTCGCTGCTCAGGTCCAGCACCACATCCTCGCAACCACGCACAAAGTGCAGGCTGCTGCGGTATGCCACACCGGTGGTGGCGCCGCTGGCATTGCGAGGCCCTACGGCCTGGCCTGACATGCTGGTGCCATGCGTGCAACTGCTGAAGGCCGAATTTCCAAAAGTGTGGCCCGTGGTGATGCTGCGTCCCACATTACTATCACCGTTGTTGAAGTCGCTGCCGATCAGGGGTTGAGCGGAGCTGATCCCCGCATCGATCACGCCCACCGTGATGCCGTTGCCGGTGGCACTGCTCCACGCCCCAGGGATGTTGTGATTGTTGAAGTTCCAAGGGAGACGAGCGTTCGGTGTGATGGTGGTTAGGTCGGCGCTGTTCAGGGCGAAGGTGGATGCGCTGCACCCTGAGGTGCTGCGATCGTCGCGGCCGGCGACCGGGAAATAATCAAGCGGTTCCAGATAGCGTACGTTGCGCAGGTTGCGCAGCATGGTGATCACGTTCTTGTCGGTAATGCGCAGGGTGAGGATGGGCAGCACTGGGTCATCCTCCACCAGGATATCAGCGAGTGTCAGCGCCGCTGCGGTACGCTCCTTGTTCAGTTCGGTAAGGATGCGGTCGATCAACGCATCGTGCACGGCCCGCCAGGCCCCTTCACGGATGTTGATGGTGTGAAGTGCGTCATCCACATTCCCTGCGCCAACGGGTTGGTAGCCAATGGCCAGGCTATGGTCATTGTATTGTACTGCGCTCCAAAGGGTGTGCAGGTCCATCCATTCCCAATGAAAGTCGTTCCGTTGTTCGAGCGTGGATATCACCAGGCGGTCCAGGTCCTCCTGGCTAAGCGGATCGCCAGCAGGTGCAGGCAGTACTGTGCTGTTCTCTTGTAGCACGGGACCTTGCACGCTGGTGGCGTTCTGTAGTTCGTCGCGACGGCAGCCTGTGGTCAATAGAACGACAAGGGCCAGGAGGGACAGTGTGCGCATGGTGTCGGTTTTGGAGGTAGGCGAAAACTAATCGTTCCGCTGATCACTCCATCGCCCTGACGCGCCGGACTATCAACACCCTGTGAGGCTGTTTTCAACGATTCGAGCCGCTGTTACCCCAGATGCGGTCTATCAACAGGCGTTGGGCATCCTGGGTCAGGTGCATGGGGTCCCGCCAGAGGGTACGGTCCGCAGGGAACACGTCGTCACGGTCCAGATCAAGGTAGTTGGCCATGCTCCTGATGCGCATGGTGTACGATCCACGTTCGTCATCGAGGCCGGCCTCGCTATAGATCCGGCGTACCTCATCGTGGGTTGGATATTCCACGAACAGCAGCTGGATCCCGCGGTCGTGGCAGCGTTCAGCGATCTGCTTGAGCAGGTCGAAGGCCTTGTCATCGAACGTGAAGGAACCTGCGTTTTCGCGCTCCATCTTCAACACGCGTTCCCACTGGTCCTCGGGCACGGTATCGTAGGTAAGATGCTCAGGCCAGAAACGGCTGATCAGGTTCAGGCCCGTGGCCTCGATCACCCGGCGGTTGGTGAGATAGAGCAGGGGGTCGTTCACCAGCAGGGAGGGTTCGTGGAACAGGTCCCAGTCGAAGCCTTTGTTCATGGCGCGGAAGTTCACCTGGACCATCACACGTTCCAGCCGGGTGGTACTATCGACGTAGGCGAACACATCCGCCAGTGTGCGGACGTTGCCGCCCGGTACGCCGAAGTTGAACCAGGTGCGGCCATCCACCTCGCGCAGGTGGCCGATGTCGAAGTGGGATAAACGCGAATCGCCGAGCAGGACATTGCGCACGGGTTGGCGATCGAACGCGACCAGCTTCCACATCAGGTTGCTGAAGGGCATGGTGCGACCGTTGTGGTACAGGTTCTTTTCCTTCAGTTCAACCGGTACAGGCCCCTTCCAACCGAACATCCCGTAGGGGTCCACCCAGGCCACGGTGCCCAGGATCAACGCAAAGGGCGCGATCAGCAGCAGACCGTGTTTGAGCAATGTGCGGGGCCCCATCAGAATTGGAAGTAGATGAATTGTACCTGTTGATAGTAGGCGCCGAAGAAGACCATGCTACCGATCAGGGCATAGTAAATGGCCCAGCGCTGCCAGGCTGGCCGTTGTGCCACCCATACCGTGGCGCCTCCGTGGCGTTGTGCCCAGCGTGCGGCGATCATGATGATAATGGCCCAGGTGGCGATGAGCATTTCCGTGGTGGTGGTGCCGAGTAGCGAAGAGTAAAGCCCCAATGCGGCAGGGCCGAAGAACCCTTCGAGCCCATGGAATGAACCGCGGATGACCGTGAACGCATCGGCCACCGTATTGGCCCGGAAGAAGATCCAACCGAAGCAGACCAACGCGAACGTGATCAGCGTCTGCAGGGTCGCGTTCAGAAGGGGGCGCCTGGTCAGACCCACGCGCTCATTGATCTGTTGGCGCCAGGGTTCACTGATGATGGCAAATACGAGGTAGAAGCCGTGCAGCGCGCCCCAGATCACAAACGTCCAGTTGGCGCCGTGCCAGATGCCACTGAGAAGAAAGGTGATGAACAGGTTATAGTACCACCGCCATTTCACTGTACGGTTGCCACCGAGCGGTATGTACACGTAATCGCGGAACCAGGTGCTCAGCGAGATGTGCCAGCGGCGCCAGAAATCGCTGATGGAGCGTGCGAAGTAGGGGCCTTCGAAGTTCTGCATCAGTTCCACGCCCATCATGCGGGCCGCACCGATGGCAATGTGGCTGTAGCCGCTGAAGTCGCAGTAGATCTGCACAGCGAAGAGCAGCGTGGCCAGAACATATGCGGGGCCTGTATGTGCGCCGGGGTTGTTGTACACATGGTCCACCATGGGGGCCACGCGGTCGGCGATCATCACCTTTTTGAACAGCCCCCACATCATCATCTTGGCGCCACTGGCCAAACGATGCGGGTCGAATTCGACACGGGCCTTCAGTTGGTGGAGCAGGTTCCCCGCGCGCTCGATGGGTCCGGCCACCAGTTGCGGGAAGTAGCTCACGAAGAGCAGGAAGATGCCGAAGTGCCGCTCGGGCACCTGCCGCCCGAAGTACACGTCCAGCGAGTAGCTCATGGTCTGGAAGGTGTAGAAGCTGATGCCCACCGGCAGCAGGATGTCGAGGTGAGGAACGGGCCACGAGGAGCCCAACAGTCCAGCCACGGCATGCGCGCTTTCGTTCAGGAAGCCGAGGTACTTGAAAGCGAAGAGCAGGCCCAGGTTACTGGCCAGGCTCACGTACAGGTAGGGCTTGCGTGAGGTCTTGTCGGCCTGTGCACCCATGCGGATACCGGCCCAATAGTCCACGACCGCACTGGCGAGCAGGAGCACGATGTACTCCGGACGCCAGCACATGTAGAAATAGAGGCTCACCCCCAGCAGCATCATCCACCGGAATCGATGGCGCAGGGCGTAGAACAGCGGCACGACCGCAG
>JBEICT010000208.1:0-5904 GCA_040383865.1 Flavobacteriales bacterium
ACCAAGGATCACCTTGTTGCTTTGTGGGACCGGGCACACGATGGGCACACTGGTGGTGCGGGCCAGCTGTTCAATGGCCGTCCGGTGGAAGGGCCCGATGAACAGATCCGCGCCGCTCAGTTCCGGCTTTTTCAGGGCCGCGTTCCATGTGCGGGCATCGTCACCCATGTCCACCACCCTCACATCGGCGTTGACGCCAAGGCGTTGCAGGGAATCCAATGCGATACGTGCGCCGGCCCAGAACTGCGTGGCAATGCGCGTGGCCTCATAGAACCTTGGTTCGTCCGAAGGCACGGCCAGTACGCTGTCATTTCGCGTCAAGGCAAAGGGCAGCAGATAGGCCACCGTGACCCGATCGCTGGCCTTCGGCACTGTGGCCACAGGCACATCCGGAGCCTTGGCCCCGGGTGGCAACGGAATACGCACTACGGCTCCCGCCTTCAACCCTTCGGGTAATCCACCATTCGCTTTCTGAATGACCTCTGGTGCCACGCCATACGATTGCCCCAGCGCATACAGGGTCTCGCCCTGTTTCACCGTGTGCTCCACAACGGTCTCTGGCACGGCGGGCCGGGTAACAACATCAGGCTGACCCTGCACTTTGCCCGACACGGGTACCACGATGGTCATACCCTCACGCAGTCCGGCCTGGGCATCGGGGTTGCGTTCCAAAAGCACGTTCACATCCACACCATAGTTGCGGGCGATCCCGAACAGGGTCTCCTTCTTCGCCACGGTGTGTAACAGTTCGCCGTCCTTCGCCATGGTGGGCGCTGCCTTCACCTCCTTCTTCACCACCGCATCCTTGGGGACCAGCAATTCCTGACCGATGTTGAGACCGCCACTGGCGGCGGGATTAGCGGCCAAAAGTGCATCCACCGGAACAGCGTAGGTACGCGCAATGGCGTACAAGGTCTGGCCCGCCTCCACGCGATGCACCGTGTAGGTGCGACCGTCGATGGTGCGTGTTCCCTGTGCGAAGGAGAGCATGGTGCACAGGAACAGGGCCAGGACCAAGGGAAAACGGATGGTCATTCCCATTCGATGGTGGCCGGGGGCTTGGAGCTGATATCGTAGACCACTCGGTTCACGCCGCGCACCCGGTTGATGATGCTGTTCGAGATCCGTGCCAGGAACTCGTACGGCAGGTGGCACCAGTCGGCCGTCATTCCATCGGTGCTGGTCACCGCGCGCAGGGCCACGGCATTCTCGTAGGTCCGTTCGTCGCCCATGACCCCCACGCTGCGCACGGGCAGGAGGATGGCGCCAGCCTGCCACACCTGATCATACAGCCCCTCATCGCGCAGGCCTTGAATGAAGATGTGATCCACCTCTTGCAACAGGGCCACCTTCTCCGGAGTGATCTCGCCAAGGATGCGTATGGCCAGACCCGGTCCGGGGAAGGGGTGGCGGCCCAGGATGTTGGGGTCGAGGCCAAGTTCTCGGCCCACCCTTCGCACTTCGTCCTTGAAGAGCAGGCGCAATGGCTCCACCACTTGGAGCTTCATGTGATCAGGCAGTCCACCCACGTTGTGGTGGCTCTTGATCGTAACGCTGGGGCCGTTCACGCTCACGCTCTCGATCACATCGGGATAGATGGTGCCCTGGCCCAACCACTTCACCTCCTTGATGCGGTGGGCCTCACGGTCGAACACCTCAATGAAGGTGCGGCCGATGGCCTTGCGCTTGGCCTCGGGCTCCTCCAATCCCTTCAGGGCCGCATAGAACTCCGCCTTGGCATCCACCCCGGTGATGTTAAGGCCCAGGTGGCGATAGCTCTCCAGCACACGGTTATACTCATCCTTGCGAAGAAGACCATTGTCCACGAAGATGCAATGGAGACGGTCGCCGATCGCACGGTCCAGCAGCAGGGCGGCAACAGAGCTATCCACACCACCGCTCAAGGCCAGCACCACCTGGTCCTGCCCGATCTGTTGCTGCAAGCGCTCCACGGTGTGCTCAACGAAGGCGTGCGGGGTCCAGTCCCCTTCACAGCCACAAATACCGATCACGAAGTTGTGCAGCAATTGAAGGCCGTCCGTGGTATGATACACCTCGGGATGGAACTGTACGGCAAAGGTCATGTGATCGCGCAGCCGGTAGGCGGCCACGGGCACGTCCTTGGTACTGGCTATCACATCCATGGCCTCGCTGGGCGCGGTGATGCTGTCGCCGTGGCTCATCCACACCTGTGTGCCGGCCTGGATGCCGTCGAACAGGTGGCTGTCGCCAATGGTGGTGAGGTGGGCACGGCCGTATTCCCGCACCGTGGAACGTTCAACCGGAGCGCCTGCGCGTTTGGCCAGGAGCTGGGCACCGTAGCAAACACCGAGCACGGGCAACCGTCCCATGATACCCGTAAGGTCGGTATCAGGCGCATTGACATCGTGCACACTGCTGGGGCTACCGCTCAGGATGACGCCCTTGATGGTGGGATCGCCAACGAACTGCTGGGCCTTGCTGAAGGGATGGATCTCGCAATACACGTTCAGCTCACGAACACGCCTGGCAATGAGCTGGGTGTACTGGGAGCCATGATCGAGAATAAGGATGGAACCGGCCACGGGATGGGTAGCCACCGGTACAGATGATCCGATGACGCCTCAAAAGTAGCAGCCCTGTCGGGAGCGGGGAACGAACAGCGGATCAGGCCTCCTCGAAGAGGGTGAAGCAGGGGCTCAAGGGATCGAGGCGTTCCAAGAGCTCGTCCAGGAACCCAACGCCACGCGCGGCCAGCATGGGCAGGATATTGGCCCGACGTTCCTGCAGACCACCACCGGGGAACAGCTCGGCATGGGCGCTGCGCATCCGGTCCATGGCCGTTGCCTGCTGACGCTTGGCGGCGCGCACCATGCTTTGTTCAAGGCGGTCCACCCCTTTCAGGGCACTGGCCCGGCGTGCTTCCACGGCGCCTCGCAGCGTCGGATCGGCCGCACTGGCCTTGGCCAACAGGCCATCATAAAACGCGGTCAACCGCTCCCGTTCACCGGCCAGGTCCGTGCTGAACGTGGAATGGTCAGTGGCCACGCGGGCCATCAGGGGTGACTGATCAGCAAAGAGGTCCTCGGTGGCCAGCCCCAAGGCCTGCCATTGGTGCAAGCGCTTCGTGCTGATGAATCCTGCACTGGTCCGCAGCAACACACGTGGCATGGGGACCTGCAGCGACTGGAAGATCCATTTCAGTTGCAGCCAGTAGGCCAGCTCACCACCTCCGCCCACATAAGCCACATTGGGCAGTACCACCTCCTGGTATACCGGACGGAGCAGTACGTTCGGAGAGAAGCGCTCGGGATGGGCGTCCACCTCGGCCAGCAGTTCGTCCAGGGTGAACGAAGGACCGCCGTCCAGTACACGGAAGGCATCCCCATCCAGCACGATGCGCGAGCGATGACCGGGCCGCAGGTGGAAGAGGTTGATCTCGCGGGCATGGGCCTGCACGGCGAACTGTTCAGATAACCGGGCATTGGCGTAGGAGACGCTCCTTTCCGCGACCTGGTTCAGCAACTCGTCCCTCACCACCGGTGCGAACAAGCGCTTCAGTTCAGGTGCATCCGCATCCAGCATCAGGATGCCGAAGCGACCGAAGAGCGCATGCACAAAGCCGCGTGTGGCCTCTGCCAAGGTCCGCTCGGGCCGGTAGTGTTCCCGGAGCAGCGAAGCCATTTCCGGGGCATGCGCTCCTTCGCCAAGGTGGGCAATGGCCTCCTCCACCGCGGGTCCTATGCCATGCAGGTGCATACGGCCGACCGCACCACCTGCCTGGCCGGGCCATTGCAGCATATGGTCATTGAAGTAGGTATGATCGACCTCGGCACGGTCGTGGTCCTCGGTGGCCATCCAGAACACCGGAACTACCGGACGGCCCGTGGCAGCCTGCAGTTCACGTGCCACGCGAACGGTATTGAGCAGCTTGAACGGCACATATAACGGTCCGCCGAAAAGCACCAATTGGTGGCCGGTGGTGACCGTTAACGCATCGGGGCTGGCGAGATCACGAAGGCTCTGCTCCACCGCTGCTTCCACAGGAAGGCCATCATATTGGGACCGCAGAACGCGCACAAGCGCCTCGCGAGCGGCCGGGTCGAAGCGCCGTTGGGAAGCGGCCTGCACCAGGCCGGTGAGGTCGGGCCTGCCTGCATGGAACTCCCGCGTGCGCTCACCATCCGCCAGGTAGTCCAGCACCAACGGGGAGAAACGGTGCGTGGCGGAGTAAGGGATACAATGCGGCTGCATGCGGAGCACAAAGGTATCGGGAGCGAACGCCCCAGCACGCCCCGTTCCGGTCAACACTTGCCCGGACCCTTGGCCTCGATATGGATGTGCAGGAACTCCACGCCCTGCTCGATCCCTGCGGCAGAAAGCTGCCTGCGGACCATGGTGATGACATCGGCACGCTCGTTCACCGGCGCGTCCGCGAACCGCAGTACCACCACACCAGAGGACACGCAGGAATATTCGATGGTGATGTTCTTGTCCCGACCGATCTGCTTGGCCAATCGGGCAAGCATGGCATCATCAAGGCCGTCGACATGAAGCACCACCGAAACATCGGAACTGGCAGCAGCCACAGGCAACACGGGAATGGTCAGGGGCTGCAGAGGCAAGACCAGTGCGGTCACAATGGCGAGAAGGAGGTTCATGGCTCAGTGGGTTATTGGCCTAATTTAGGTGCGCATCATCACCCGGACCATGACAACGGACAGTCCCCCCGAGCGCTTTCGATCGTTGAGGACGTTCTACCCCTACTACCTCAGTGAGCACCAGGACCCGGTCTGTCGCGTGCTCCATTTCATCGGTACGGGGCTTATCGTGGTTTGGTGCTCACTGGCCTTGGTCACCCTGAACGCGCTCTGGTTGGTGATGATCCCATTGGCCGGCTACGGTTTCGCGTGGGTGGGACATTACTTCTTCGAGCGCAACAAGCCCGCCACCTTCCAGTATCCAGCATACAGCCTTGCCAGCGACTTCCTGTTGTTCTGGGACCTGCTCACCGGCAAGGAACCGTTCAGGCCACGGGTCTGATACGCACGGACCGTTCACCTACAACCTTCCCAAACACAACGGTACATGGCCATTCGTATGGTACCCGACGATCCCGGTGGAAGCCGGCGTAGTGCACCCACACCACGTCGCTCGGCCGGAGGTGGCAGCATGGGCGGCGGCCTCGGGCGCCTGCTTCCCATGGTGCTGGGGCTGCTCATTAAAAAGCCCAAGCTGTTGCTGTTGGTGCTGGTCCTCGGTGGACTTTGGTGGTTCTTCGTGGGGCGGAACAGCGGAGGTGGGGATGTGCTTTCCCAACTGGCCAACTTCAGCACCGGCGCCAACTTCGACCCGGCGCTCTACGACCAGGCCGAAGTGTACGAACCACTGGCGGACAACGTGAAGAACCCGCTTCCCGAGCGCGTCACCTTGGAGCAGTACTGCCCGCCCCGGCTCAACCAAGGCCAGCAGGGCAGCTGCGTGGCGTGGGCCAGTGCCTATGCCGCGCGCACCATCGTGCAATCCCAGGCTACCGGCGACGACCCGAAGCGCACCGCCTTCAGTCCGGCCTTCATGTACAACCAGATCAAGATCGATGGCAGCGACTGCCAGGGGTCCTACATCTACCGCGCCATGGAGCAGATGCTGAAAGGCGGCGCGCTCCCCTTCAGCCGTTTCGCCTACACCGACCAACGCTGCGACAAACAGCCGAACGCCGAAGAGCGCCAGCAGGCCCTGCCCTACCGCATCGAAGGCTTCCAGCGGCTTACGCTCGGTGCCGACGAGCAGCGCACCGATATGCTGGCCATGAAACAGCACCTGGCCCAAGGTTCTCCCATCGTCATTGGCATGATGGTCGGTGGATCCTTCATGCAGGACATGGAAGGCCGTGAGGCCTGGCTGCCCACGGAACAGGACCACGCC
>JBEICT010000209.1:0-5829 GCA_040383865.1 Flavobacteriales bacterium
GCAGGCCAAGCAGTTCCGACCTTTGTATCCGCATGAACGCCCCATCCCCCATCATCTCCCGCTTCCGCACCATCGCCCGCCTCGAGGGTATCAGCTTCCTGGTGCTCCTCTTCATCGCCATGCCCTTGAAGTACATGGCCGACATGCCCCTTGCCGTGAAATACGTGGGCTGGGCGCATGGAGTGCTCTTTGTGGGCTACTGGGTGGCGGCCGTGCCCCTATTCACCAAGCTGAAGTGGGACGTGGAGCGCATCGTTGGCCTGGGCGCTGCAAGCGTGCTGCCCTTCGGCACCTTCGTCATGGAGCGGAAGTGGCTCTCGTAGTCCGACCGCTCACTTCCCCTCCCCTTCACCGAACGGGAACCGCAGACCGACGGTGACCCCGAAGCCTTGCGTGAGTTCCGCGGCATCGCCCACCGTGGTGCCAGGCATATAGGCGAGCTCCGCGTAGGGTACCAGCTTGCCCGCGCGCCACTCATAGCCCACGCCCACCGGGAAAAGCACCAGCATGAGGTCGTCCTCGGTAGGCCCGAGCGCCGGGATGGTATACCGGGTGTTGTCGTACGCTTCGGTCTCGGCGGTGAACGACCAGAAGCCCAGATGCACGCCCAGGTGGACATAGGCCCCGCCCTTGCTGAACGCACCACCCAGCACATACCGGCGGGCACCGAACGTCACATGGAAATAGCGTTCGCGCTCATCGGACTTCACCGTGTCGTTGGGAAGTCCGGCATAGGCCGGCAACGGTACCGCGGTATACACCCGCACTTGCCCACCGCCCATGCCCCCCACCATGCCGCGCAACGTCCATTGATCGTTCAACACCCGGTCGTAGCTGAGCCGGAGCCCCAGGTCCCCGTTCTCCGCCGCCTTCATATGGAAGAGGTATTCACCCGCAAGACCGAAAGCATGCTGGGCGTTTGAACGAGTGCCCATGGCGTACAGGAGAACGACCAGGAACACCACCGGGTTTCGGAACAAGCGCTTCATGCGGTTAAAATAGGCCGCGCCCCTGGGCGTAAACCTCCAACCTGACCGGGATCAGTCGGCGCCGGTATTGCCGGCCGTACCTTTCGGGAAAGCAACGCCATGAGCAACGAACGCAATTACGGCATCTTGGGCTTTCTGGCCGGTGCTGCCATCGGAGCGGCCATCGGGGTCCTGTTGGCCCCGCGCTCCGGCAAGGAGACCCGCGAACGCATGGCCGGCAAGGCCAAGGATGCCAAGGACGACCTGGAGGACATGATCGATCAGGCCCGCACCGAATGGGCCAAGGCCAAAGGCAAGGTGGTGGACACCGCCACCATGACCAAGGAAGAGGTGAGCGACTTCGTACGCTTCCTGTTCGAAGAAGCCGAGGACCTGAAGGAACGGCTGGGCAAGGATGTGGCCGATAGCGCCGAGGACGTGGCCGACCGCGCCCGCCGCACCGCCGACCATGTGCGCCATGGCGCCAATTGATCACGCATGACCGAGCGCGAGCAACATCCGCCCCCGGAAACCGAGGTGCCTGACCTCGGGGAACTGTTCCAGGCGGCAGCGTCCGATGCCAAGGGCTACTTCGAGGCCCGCAAGGCCTTGATCACCCTCGACCTGAGCGAACGGGGCGGCCGTGTCGCCGCAAAGGCCGTTTGGTACATTGCCGCCATCCTTCTTGTGAGCCTTGGCATCGGGCTCCTCTCCGTGGCCTTGGGGCTGTACCTGAGCCGGGTGCTTCACGACAACGTGCTGGGCTTCCTGGCCGCTGGTGGTGTGCTCTTCGCTGCTACCGGACTGTTCTACCTCCTCTGGCGCTGGGTGCTGCGCGACCGCATCATCCTCGCCGTTATCAATGCCGCACATGCCAGGCCGGAACACCTTCCCTGACCTCGACGCCGTGAAGCGCGAACGTGGTCGGCTCATGGGCGAGCGCGACCGATATGGTGCGGCCTTGAACGGGCACTGGCAGCAAGCACGTGCTCCGGCCTTCCGCCACAAGGTCATCAGCAACGCGGTCACCGATATCCTGCGTTCCGTAAAGCCCCTCGGACATTTGTTGGATGCGTTCGGACCAGGCACCAACGTGATTGGCACATTGCTCGGCCTGGCGCTGGGCTCGCGCGCCAAAGGGGCGTTCGGCAAGACCCTGCTGGGCGGACTGGGCGCGGTGTTGCCCTCCCTGTTCCAGAACTTCCGGAAGAGCGAGGGCGGTGGTCATCTGTTCTCCGAACTGGACCGCTCGTGGGAGCGCATCAAGAGCAGGTTCCGTGAGCGCAGCGATACCTTCCGAGCATGACAACGCCCACGGACCACAGGCCACCAACAGCGACCCTGCAGCGCTACGTGCTGGGGCTTGCCGCCGTGGTGCTCACCGTTACCGCCATGTACTTTGGCAGGGACATCATCCTGGTGATGATGTTCTCCGGGCTGCTCGCATTTCTCCTGCTACCCATGGTGCGCGGCATGGAGCGTTGGTTGCCGCGTTGGGTGGCCGCACTTTTGGGAACCGTGGTCATCGTCCTGGTGGTGCTGGGGATCTTCTTCTTCCTCGGCTGGCAGGTAAGCCGGTTCAGCAAGGACCTGCCCATGCTGCAAGAGAAGTTCTCCATCCGAGGCATCCAGTTCCTGGATTGGGTCGAGAACAACACGAACATGGACCGGCGCGATCAGATCACCTGGTTCAACGAGCACGTGAGCGACCTGGCCAACTGGGGCGGAAAGGCCGCCCTCACCCTCTTCTCCGGTACCGGATCGGTGCTGGCCAGTGTACTGCCCATCCCCATTTTCGTTTTCCTGTTGTTGCTGTTGCGCGACCGGTTCCGGACCTTTCTACACCTCCTGGGTCAGGGCCGGGACACCGCGCCGCTCAGCGTGATGGTGAACATCAGCAAGCTCTCCCGTCGTTATGTGCGCGGCATGCTCACCGTCATGGTCATCTTCGGCGTGCTCGCCTCCACCGGCTTCCTGTTGCTGGGGCTCAAGTATGCCATACTCCTCGGCTTCATCCTCGCCTTCCTGAACCTGATACCCTACATCGGGGCACTGGTGGGCGCGCTGTTGCCCATGTTCGTGGCGCTGGTCACCAAGGACTCCATGCTCTACGCCTTGGGCGCGCTGGCCGTTTGCCTGGTGGTACAGTTCCTGGACAACAACTTCATCACGCCGAAAGTGGTGGGCTCCAGTGTCAGCATCAACCCGCTCGTCAGCCTCGTGGCGCTGCTCGGATTCGGCTCGCTGTGGGGTGTGGCCGGCATGCTGCTCGCCATCCCGGTCACCGGCATGCTGAAAGTGATCTGCGATAGCATTCCCGCGTTGAACGCCTGGGGGTACCTGCTCGGCGAGGATGTGGACACCCCTGAGGAGGAACGGCTGAAGATCCCCTTCACAGGACGAAAAGGGCCGGGACCAGCTTCCGGGAAAAAGCCCTCCGCTTGACCTCGATCACCCGTACGAACGGGGCGAGGTCCGATGAGCGTGCAACGGCGCCCCTTTCGGGAATGACACGCACCACCGGTTCAACGACCAGCACCGCGTGTGCCCGTTACCGGAAGATCGCCGTGTGGAACTGCCCATCGGCGCCCACATGGCCGCGGTACATGCCGCTGCAGTTGAAGTCGAGCACCAGGTTGCCCGCGCCGTCCACGGCGATGAGGCCACCGTCGCCATCCAGTGGCGGTAGTTTCTCGTGCACCACCACACGCACCGCTTCGGCCAGGGAAAGGCCCTTGTAGGCCATCAACGCATGCACATCGTGCGCTGCCACGGCCCGGATGAAGCTCTCGCCATGCCCGGTGCAGCTCGCGGCGCAGGTGGCGTTGTTGGCATAGGTGCCCGCACCGATGATGGGGCTGTCGCCGATCCGTTGCCACTTCTTGTTCGTCATGCCGCCGGTGCTGGTGGCGGCCGCCAGGTTGCCATGCTGGTCCAGGGCCACGGCGCCCACTGTACCGAACTTCTTCTCCTTGTCGCTGTGGTCCAGCTGGTACACATCGGTGCCCACGGTCTCCTTCCACTGCTGGTAGCGGAACTCGTCGAAGAAGTACTGGTCGTCCTCCAGTTCCACCTTCTGCTTGTGCGCGAACTCGAAGGCGCCATTGCCACTGATCAGCACGTGGTTACTGTGGTCCATCACGCGGCGCGCAAGGGTCACAGGGTTCTTCACGTTCTGCACACCGGCCACGGCACCGGCCCGCAGGTCGGCACCGTTCATCAGGCTGGCGTCCATTTCGTGCTGGCCATCGGCATTGAACACCGATCCACGTCCTGCATTGAAGTGCGGCGAATCCTCCAGCACACGCACGGCGGCCTCCACGGCATCCAGCGCGGCGCCTCCTTCGACCAGCACGGCATGGCCCCGGCGCAGGGCCAGTTCCAAGGCATCGCGATAGGCCTTCTCGCGTGCCGGGGTCATCAGGTCGGGGGCAATGGTACCGGCGCCGCCGTGTACGGCCAATGCGAACGTGCTCATGGGTGGGTGTTCTTAGGGGCGTGAAAGTAGGCTGCGTGGGCAGGCATGACCCCTTGGCGAGGGCAAGCTGTCAACAACGGGGTGCGCAAAGGCGAAGGCCCGGCGTTCGGCCGGGCCTTCAACGGGTGAATCTGGTGGCGATCAGAAGGTGATCAGTACTCCCTCCGCCAGGAAGAACAGGTCCTCGCGGGGTTCGGTGATCTTCTCGATCTCCTCCTTGCTCTTGCCGGCATCCTCGGCGTAGTGGCGCAGTTCGGCCACGGAGGTCACCTCCTTGGTGGCATAGCCCTGCATCACGGCCTTTTTGCCCTCCAGCCCTTCCTTGGGTACAAAGAAGCCATAGTCCTTGAACTTCACCATCATGGGCGTGCCATCGGGCATTTTCACATGCATCCAGCAGCCTTTCCTGGTGCAACTGGTGATGATCTCGCAGGCCACCTTGGCGTTCAGCGAATCGGTCTGCGAAATGGCCTTCGCGAAGTCGGCCATGCTCATGGCACCATCGGGGGTGATCTCGGCGCCGTAGCTCTTCACGGTCTGGGCCTTGGCCTCGGGGGCGCTGGTGGTGCAGGCGGCCACCAGGGCCACGCTCAGGAAAACGGTCAGGATGGACTTCATGGTCATCGGTTTCGGATGCACGAAGGTCGGCGATCCCCGGCGGAGGTAGGCTGATCTTTAACAGGTAGATAACAAACCGGCCACCGGACCTTGGCGCTGCCACCGGCTGTTGAGAAAAGGGGAAGGCCACCAGCGCACCGCGAACCGCCCTCCGGCCTATTTTGCGGTCCGGAAATGACCCACGGAAAGCGCACCATCGGCCGTTTGGAGCACATCGCCCTGCCGGGGCTGGGCGTGGAGCGCGTGGAGGCCAAGATCGATACCGGCGCCTACCGCAGTGCCCTGCACTACCAGCGCCTCAGGCTACGCACCGTGGACGGCCAGAAGCGCCTGGTGGTGGTGTTCCAAATGGGCGGACAGCGGAGAACGAAGGTCTTCAGGGTGTACAAGCGGGTCACGGTGAAGAGCAGCAACGGCGAGACCAGCCGCCGCTACCTCATCAGCACCCGGGTGCGGCTGAACGGCTATGTGGTGCGCACCCAGTTCACCCTCTTTGACCGCAGCGACATGAAGTACCAAGTGCTCTTAGGTCGCAAGTTCCTGCGTGGCCGCTTTGTGGTGGATGTGAGCGGGAAACACCTGTTGGGATGAAGGAGTTGCGGCTAGTTCCGAAAGCAAACGCTTGCTGTACGGCCAACAGGCTGAACATAAGTATCTTGGCCATTGAACCAACGATAGAAATAAACGTAACTGGGTTACGGCAATGATCGGTTAGTGGCAAGCATAAAGACAAATATTATGGACAAACAGACAATAAAAAATCAA
>JBEICT010000210.1:0-5799 GCA_040383865.1 Flavobacteriales bacterium
CAGCCCAGCCCCCGATGGCAGCAACCCCTATGGCAGCATCGAGGACAACGTGGTGCACGTACACAAGTGGGAGAAGGTGGAGGTGGGGTTGCGGTTGCCGCAGGAGTATCAGGAGGCGATCGATGCGTTCTTCCAACACTAGAAGCCATCTCAAAATAGTTTGCGCATGAGGATCATGGCACAAGCGAGCTGGACGAAGCCGAGGAAGTTGACGCTGTGATACTCGTAGCGGACCACAGTACGCCTGAAGTTATTGAGCCAGGCGAAGCATCGCTCCACCTTCCATCTCCTCCTGTATCTGCGAAGCTCCCTTCCATCCTGGGACTTTGAACGCCCTGCGCGGTTCGGCGCGATCATGCGGACCTTCCTGCGCTTGAGCTTGCGATCGAGCTGATCACTATCGTAGGCCTTGTCACCGATGAGCACTTTGGGCAATTCTTCCAAGAAGCGCGCAGCCAGCGTTTGGGTCACCAGTTTCACTTCGTGGGTACTGGCTCCGAAGGTCCGTACGGCGATAGGAAGACCAGCAGCGTCTGTGACGACCATGATCTTGGTGCCTTTACCTCGCTTAGTCGGGCCGATATGGAGCCCCCTTTTTTGGCACTGGAGAAGGTGCCATCGATGAAGCATTCGGTGATGTCGATCTTCCCTCGTCGTTTGAGGTCCTTTGCCATGGCCCAAAGCTGCTTGTCCCATACGCCTTCCTGAGTCCAGGGCTGAAAGTAACGATGGCACGACTGGTTTGGAGGATACCGTGGTGGAAGGTCCTGCCATCTGGCTCCCGTCCGGCAGATCCACAATACCCCATTGAACACCTCCCGAGCATCCAGTGGCTTCCTGCCACGCGTCTCGGTCCTTTCCTGAATAGGTGAGAGCAGGTCCTTGACCGCTTCCCACTGGGCGTCCGTGCAGTCCATCGTTTTGGACATCGAAAGAGGCCACACACGGTGAAGGGATCAAGACCCTCCCTTCTTCTATTGTCAAACGCCCGTTGTTCATGGCTCAGGACACCTCACCTATTTTTGAGATGGCTTCTAACATCACACTCTCGGGCTTCTACTCCTCGACCTTGCACTTTGTCACCTGGTTTCCCACCCGCAATGGTGCCACGGACCTGCCGCCGGATATCCAGCTAATGAGCACGTCCAGCGGGGACCTTGTGATCGACCTTTCCGGGTATTTCAGCGGTATCGCCGACAATTACTTGGACACCCTTCATTCGGATTACGCCTTCGTAATCACACCCCAGCCATTCGTTAAGAGCCTGCATCAACAAAATGCGGAGGTCACGCCAACGGCTGCTTGGGATTTTGCGCTCTATCCCAACCCGACGCGGGACATGCTCACACTGCACTTCGACAATGATGCAATTAAGGATGTGGCCATATTTGATGTTTCGGGACGGTGCGTAGCAAAGTACACTTTGGTATCATCCCCGCTGTTGCAGATCCCGCCTAATCGGTTAGCCAATGGCGCGTATTGGGTCCAGGTGATCGTAGGCGAGAACATGAAGACCAAGAAACTGATCATCAACTGAGCCATGAGATGCATAACCTCTATCGCAACGGCATTAGTTGGGCTAAGCACACTGCAAGCGCAACCCACTTTCCAGAAGATATACCAATCAGGATCTAGCTACACTCTAGATCTTGTTGAGTTGCCCGGACACAATATCCTTACCGCGTTGGGCGGAACTCTATTATTGCACCCGGGTGGTTATGTAGCGCCTGCGAGTGGTTTCTTTGGGGGGGGGACTTATTTTGTGCAAACGATAAGGGCAGTAGAATTCAACAAGTTCTATTTCACAACGGGCACTACTGCTGCACCTTGTCTTCCGGGGAGCACCACACTCTCGCTCATTCACCCAGTCATCGGCAAGATGGATTCGATCGGGGCAGTGGTACAGATGAAACGGTATGCGTTCGATCCGATCATTTGTCATGGAAGCAATGGAGGCCTTGAGATCACTAGTGATAAGGGAGCACTAACGTGGGGTCGTGACCGCAACTTCTTCGCCCTACGGGTTGATTCCACCCTTGACCCGGTTTGGTCAAAGCAGGTCGTGGCTCCGGGAGGCTTCAAGTTCATCAAGGAACTCCCTGGCGGTGATCTGCTTGCTGGCATCAACCTGGATAGTGCAGGAGCGGTGATCGCGCGGATGGATGCCGATGGCAACTTCCTTTGGGTGAAGAGCTACATCCGACCCAAGGGCTTTGTACATGATGCCTTGATCGAGTCGGACAACTCGTTCATCATCACTGGAGTCACCGACACCAGCGGGCTGAACATATTCCAGACGCTTCCAAGCACATTTCAACCCAAGCTCTTTATGATGAAGTTGAATGGCGATGGCGACGTGCAATGGTGCCGCGGCTGGATCAATTCGACCTATCGATGGTACACGGGCATGCCATCACGCATTGTTCGAGCACTTGACGACAACTATGCGGTCCTGGCCACCTTGGGTATGCCGGCGAACAATCTGGAGTACCGCCCGATCTTGATGAAGTTGGATACGAATGGCGACACACTGTGGACCCGATCCGTGGGAGCGAACGGGTACGTCTACATGGCCCGGACCCTTCTGCATTACTCAGATGGAGGCTATATGTTCAGCGGAATAGTGCAAGGTGATCTCCCCAACAACAATACCGGTCTCTGCTACATTTTCAAGACCGACTCCTTGGGGCAGTTTGGTTGCCAAGAGCAGCACTACCCTATGCAGACACTGGATCTCTTTCCCATTGACAGCAGTTTAACCCTCACCGTCGTGGATGGCTTGGCAACCGGAACGTCGATTTTCGTTAACGACAGCATCGTTGACCCAGACTTGTTCATTGAATACGATGCCTGCACCTTCGGCACCAACCTGCCCCCCCGCATGGAGCGGCGCACGCCTATGTCCGTCCGCCCCAACCCCAACACCGGCCACTTCACCCTTTCCTTCGCCGACCCCCTGATGGCCGAGAGCTACTACAGCGTGTACGATACCATGGGCAAGTTGCTCTTCCAACGGCCCTTGCCCCAGGGCAAAGCCACCGAAGAGGTGGACCTAACGCGCTTTGGGGCGGGCACCTACGTGGTGCGCTTTACCAGCAAGGAGGGGAGCTGCTACGAGCGGGTGCTTTGCTCGCCGTAGCCCCGCGAAGGCGGGGTGGTGGAGTAGCGCAACGTGTGCAAGCGATCATTGCAGCGCATACCCGCCTTAGAGCGGCAGCTATGGCCGTGGTATCACCCGACCCGGATTCCCCACCACCACACTGTTGGGCGGTACGTCCTTGAAGACCACGGCCCCTGCGCCCACCAGCACATCGTGGCCGATGGTGATGGGACCGATGATGACGGCATTGGCACCGATGTCCACGCGGTCGCCGAAGCGGGGCGCGCGGCTGTAGGTGCCATCCTTCATGCGCTTGTTGCCGATGGTGGTGCTGTTGCGCACGGTGCAGTTGGCGCCGAACACGGTGCCGTCGTTGATCACCAGCGCCTGGCCATGGTCCACCCGGAAGCCGGGACCGATGCGCGTTTTCCACGGCAGCTCGATGCAGAGGAACCACTCCACACCGATGCGGTAGAGCACGAAGTACCAGAGGAAGAGCAGGAAGGTGAACTTGTTCTGCCGCAGCAGGTGCGCCGTGCGGAACAGCAGCATCACGAGCTTCCCCTTGGGGTTGCCGCGGTTGGCCCGCCAGTCCTGGAAGATGTTCCACACGCTCGCCATTACGATCTGCCGCCAAGCAGTGGCGAAATGTACTGGTTGAACTGGAGCTTGAGGTATTGCGGCACGTAGAGCGCGGTGCGTGTGGCCTGCCCAATGGCGGTGCCCACAGCGCCCAGGCCCAGGTCGTGGCTTACACGGCGGCCCTCGCTGAGCACGCGTTTCAGGGGGATGGTCATGCTGGCGCCACCGGCCGTGAAGTTGGCCAGCACCACGGGCAGGTAGAGGAATTGCTTGGGATCATGCAGCCAGGCGGCCAGGGTCCACTTGTGGTCGCCGCTCACGCGCAGCCCGGCATCGAAGGGGCGGCCCTGGTAGTAGCTACGGCGCACAAAGAAGGTGGGGTGGTTGAGCACCATCTCCCAATACTTCAGCAGGAATCCGCTCTGCCGCGCACGCTTCACCTTGCGGTGGCCATTGGGATAGTGGATCCAGATGTCGCCGTGCACGATGTTGATGGCAGGTCGGTCCTTCACCGCCTCCACCACGCGGGCCACGGTGTCGGGTTCGTACCAATCGTCGGCATTGATCAGCGCCACCCATTCGCCGGTGGCCAGCGCCACGCCCTTGTTCATGGCGTCGTAGATGCCCTTGTCGCGCTCGCTCACCCACAGGTCCAGGCGATCCTCGTAGCGGCGCACGAGGTCCAGGGTGCCGTCCGAGCTGCCGCCGTCCACCACGATGTACTCGATGTTGTCGTAGGTCTGCCCCAGCACGCCCTGGATGGTGCGCTCCAAGGTGGCCGCACCGTTGTATACCACGGTGATGATGCTGACCAAGGGGCGCTGGGCCGTGCCCGAACAGTGTTCACCCCTCTCCCTTCGGCCTCCCCGTTGCTGTGTCATGGTGGTGTTCGCCATCTGAAGGCCCCTGATACGCGGAGCGGCCGCGAAAGGATCGGGAGGTGCCGACAAAGGAACGAAGCGCCGGCAACGAACGGCTGTAACTTTCCCCTCGGCCAACCGTCCCATGAGCACGGACAACGGTTCCCTAACCGATGACGCCCGCTGAATACAACCTCGCCGTGGACCAGCATGCCGATGGCATCTACCGCTTCGCGCTCAAGCATTTGCGCGATGAGGAGCTGGCCAAGGACGTGGTGCAGGAGAGCTTCGCCCGGCTGTGGACCAAGTTGGACCAAGTGGAGGGCGCCAAGGCGAAGAGCTACCTGTTCACCACGGCCCACCACGTGATGGTGGACGAAGTGCGCAAAGGCGGCCGCAGCACGCGGATGGAGGACCACCACGACAACCTGCGCACTACCAGCCAGGACCAGCCCGACCTGAAGGAAGTGCTGGACGCGGCCCTGGCCACCCTGCCGGCCATCCAGCGGAGCGTGGTGCTGCTGCGCGATCTGGAGGGCTATGCGTACGAGGAGATCGCCGAGCTTACCGGCCTGAACCTGGCCCAGGTGAAAGTGTACATCTACCGTGGCCGCACGACATTGAAGGAATACATCGGCCAACTCGACCTGGTGCTATGAAGCAGCGCATTGACCATAGCAACTACGAAGCCTGGCTGCTTGACCGGCTGGAGGGCAACCTGAGCCCCGCGCAGGAGAAGGAGCTGGATGCGATCCTGAAGGCGAACCCTGGACTTGACCCCGGCATGGATGAACTGCCCACGCTGGGCCAGCTGGACGCCAAGCTCTCCGCAACCGACAAGAACGCCCTGAAGCGCGCCCTGCCTCCAACGGGCCAGCCTTCCCTGGAGAACGTGGACGACTTCCTGGTGGCGCGCTTGGAAGGCGACCTGAACGCCGAGCAGCTGCACGCACTGCGCCACTTCCTGCTGGAGCACCCCGAGCTATTGCGCAGCGCCCATTTGTACGACCTGGTGAAGCTGGTGCCCGAGGCCATGGCCTTTGCCGCCAAGCAGGAATTGGAGCGCCAACTGCCGCCCGTAGGCAAGCCCGACCGCCATACGCTGGACGACTTCCTGGTGGCCGAACTCGAAGGGGACCTCACTATTGAACAGCGCAAGGCACTGACCGCCTATGTGGCCACCCACCCGGAGGCCGGACAAGCCCGCGAATTGATGCAACGCACGCGCATCGCCGCCGAGGCCGTGGTGTATGCAGA
>JBEICT010000211.1:0-5765 GCA_040383865.1 Flavobacteriales bacterium
CCATGTACAAGCAGAAGTACCGTAAGGACGGGGAGGACCAGATGGACCGCTATTCCGGCGACTACCACCTGCTGCCGGTTCGTGCGGCGCTGAGCGCACGGATCGGTTACGGTGGGCTGAACCTGTTCGGGGAGTACGCGCTCACCCCACTGTTCAAGGATGGCAAGGGCCCTGTGCTTACGCCGTTCAACGTGGGGCTCACGTTGGTCGGGTTCAACTAGCACCTGCGCCCGGCCCGGGCGTACATGGCGCTACGAGGGGTTGGACCCTAAGACCGCGGGGAGGTGCACCGGGAAGGTGGCGCTCCTCGCGGTCGCCTTTTGTGGGTCCGGTGGTCGAGCGAGGAAGCCTATTTTTGCGGGCCTTGTCATTCTGCAGGGCAATTTCAAAGTCGCTTCGCACATGGGTCGCATTTTCGAGAAACGCAAGCACAAGATCTTCGCGCGTAACGCGAAGCTGAGCAAGCTCTTTACGCGGATCGGTAAGGAGATCGCCATGGCCGTGAAGGCCGGTGGACCCAACCCGGATGCCAATTCCCGCCTGAAGGTGGCCATCCAGAACGCCCGGGGCATGAACATGCCCAAGGACAATGTGGACCGTGCCATCAAGAAGGCCGCAGGTGGTGAGGAGGCCGACTACCACGAGGTCACTTACGAAGGCTATGCACCGGGTGGCGTGGCCGTGTTCGTGGATGCCGCCACGAACAATGTGAACCGTACCGTGGGCAATGTGCGCAGCTATTTCAGCAAGTGTGGAGGTAACCTGGGCACCAGCGGTTCATTGGGCCACATGTTCGAGCGCAAGGCCGAGTTCGTTATTGACACCGCCGCCCTGAAGGGTCGTGACCTTGATGAGTTTGAGATGGAGGTGATCGATGGTGGTGCCGATGATGTGGTGCGTGATGAGGACGGTCTGGTCATTTACGCCCCGTTCCAGTCGTTCGGGCAAATGCAGCAGAAGCTGGAGGCCCTCGGTGTGGAGGTGAAGAGCTCTGAGCTGAAGCGATTCCCGCTCGTGACCAACCCGGCCGATATCGATACGGCCCGCGCCGTACTGAAACTGGTGGACATGTTGGACGAGGACGACGATGTGAACGCCGTGTACCACAACATGGACCTGACCGAGGAGGTCGAGGCGGATCTCGAAAAGGGTTGACCCCCAGGACCGTTGAAGGTTCCTGCTCGAGCGTCGATCGGTGCTTAGCGCGTGCGGAAGCGGATGTGGTACAGGGTTCCTTCGTTGCTGCTGTCCACGGTCATGCGTCCGTTCAATTGGTCCACCAGGCTTTCGATCAGCGTAGTGCCGAGCGTCGTGCCATCGGCCTGCAGCTTTTCCACGGGCATGCCAACCCCATTGTCACTGAGCATCAGGTCATACGCATGGCCGTCCACATGGTGCAGCGTTAGACGCACCAGCCCTTTCGAACGCCCCTTGAAAGCGTGCTTCAGCGAGTTGGTGATAAGCTCGTTGAGCAACAGGCCCAGCGGTACCATGGTGGTCAGGTCAAAGGCCAGTCCGGGGTCGATCCCGGTCTCATAGCTGATGCTATCGCTCACATCGTTCAACCGCACCAGGTCCGTGAACAGGTCCTGGATGTATTGGCCAACGTCCACCGTGGCAAGCTCATCGCCTTTGTACAGTTTCTCGTGGATCAGGGCCATGGCGTTCACCCGGTTCTGGCTCTGGTCAAAGGCCTGTTGGAGCCGCTCGTCGGTGAAGGTTCCGGCCTGCAACCGGAGCAGGCTCGCGATCACCTGTAGGTTGTTCTTCACGCGGTGATGCATCTCCTTGATCAGCATCTGGATGCGCGCGTTGGCCTGTTCCAGCTTGTTCTTCTCGGCCTGCAATGCGCTGGTCTGTTCGTCGTCACGTAGTCGCGCGGCCTTCAGGTTCTCCTTCATACGGGCGAGGGCAAGACCAAGCACGTCCTGTGTGCCCCGTACGTTCACCTGCGTGTCGTAGTCGCCCCGTCCTATCGCCTCCGCGCTGTTCGCCAACGACCGGATGTTCAGGGTCATCTCGTTGAAGGAGCGCGCCATCTCACCGATCTCGTCCTCACTGGTCACGGGCACTTCCGCGCTCACGTCACCGGTCGCGAGCGCCCGGGCCGCTTGTCCCACCTCGGTCACGGTGTTGCGCACGCCCCGCAGGATCATGACACCCATGATGGTGACCGCGCCGACCACCCCGATGAGCGCCGCCAGCACGATGATCAGGCGTATCTGGGCATCGCGTGAGTTCTCCGCAGTGCCTTGAACGATCAGGTCCAGCGAGCGGTCCTCCACCTGTTTCAGTTTGTCCATGGCACGCAGCGATAGGTCCCACCATTCGCGCGGCGCAATGCTCATTGGCCCCAGTGTACCGTGCTCTTTCACCGTGCCGGTGATACTGCGCATGAAGTTCACCTCGGGTCCTTGGAACAGTTCCCGGTGCAGCGCGAGCAGCTCGGGCGGTGCATCGCGCTCGAACAGCAGCATGTTGGTCTCGTATTGGGCCACCTGTCCGGCAAGCTCATCCAGTTCGTCATCGCTCAGCCGCTGGTCGGAGAACCCGATGCTGATCAGGTCGCGCACCTCGCTGAGGGCCTCTTTGGCATTGAGCAGGCGCAAGTGCGCATACATACGGTCCTTGGTCTCGGGGTCCAGGGCCAGCTTGCCGCTTCGACCGAGAACATCCATCACCGTACGGGACATCTGGCGGTAGCGCAGGGCCACTTCACCGGGGCTCACGGTCCGGTCGCGTACTCTGCTCCGCAGAAGTTCCAGGCCATCAAAGGCCAAACGGTCCACCGGCATGGGGCGCAGTGGACGTGCGGGGTCCCGCAATGCGGTAAGTGCATCGTCCATGCGGCCATTTTGCACCTCCAGCTTGATCGCGTTCACTGGCCTGCCGGTGAGATAGCCTACCGAAAGGGCCGCTTCCTTTTGCACTTCGTGTGCCACGTTCGCGTACAGGCCGATGAGCCCCGCCTGACCGTTGATGTAGTCCATCACCCGGCGTCGTTTGAGGCTTCCATCCACCTGCTTGCCGATGAGCAGCACCATGCCGAGCACGGGGATGCCCAGGGTGATCATGAACTTGACCCGCACGGGAAGGTCCGCAAAACGCCGCTGCATGCCCGCAAAGTACGCAAGTGCCATGCTCGGTGCACGCCCGTTAACTTCGGCGCCGCCTGCTAAGGGCCCACCGCTCATGAAAGATCATTTCGACGCGCTCGACGCCCGCATTGCACAGGCCCTGGAAGGGGGTGGTGCCGAACGTATCGCCGCACAGCATAAGAAGGGCAAGCTCACAGCCCGCGAACGTATCCACCTGCTGCTCGATGAGGGCAGTTTTCAGGAGATCGGGCAGTTGGTCACGCACCGAAGTACCAATTTCGGTCTGGACAAACAGAAATTCCTGGGCGATGGTGTGGTGACCGGTTATGGCACCATTGACGGGCGCCTGGTCTATGTGTTCTCTCAGGACTTCACCGTTCTGGGCGGATCGCTCGCGGAGGCCCATGCGCAGAAGATCTGTCGCGTGATGGACCTGGCCATGCAGAACGGTGCGCCCGTGATAGGCCTGAACGACAGTGGAGGCGCCCGTATCCAGGAGGGCGTGGTGTCGCTCGGCGGCTATGCCGACATCTTCTACCGCAATGTGCGCGCGAGCGGTGTGGTGCCTCAGATCAGTGCGATCCTGGGTCCTTGCGCAGGCGGTGCGGTGTACAGCCCGGCACTCACCGATTTCGTGCTGATGGCCGAGGGCACCAGCTACATGTTCGTAACGGGCCCCAACGTAGTGAAGACCGTGACCCACGAGGAGGTGACCAGCGAGGACCTCGGCGGTGCCACCACGCATGCCAGCAAGAGCGGGGTGGCGCACTTCACCGCAGCGAACGAGATCGAGGCGATCCGCCAGCTGCGCCAACTGGTGGGCTACATCCCCGGCAACTGTGAGGAGGAGCCACCGGTGGTGCCATACACCTCCGATAATGAACTGCGGCCGGAGCTGGATTCCATCATTCCCGAGAACCCCAACCAGCCTTACGACATCCGGCATGTGATGAACGCGGTCATCGATCCGGACAGCAGCATGGAGGTGCATGCCGAGTACGCCCGCAACATGGTGATCGGTTTTGCGCGCGTAGGTGGGCGCACGGTGGGCTGCGTGGCCAACCAACCGGCGGTGCTCGCCGGTGTGCTCGATATTGATGCCAGCACCAAGGCCGCGCGCTTTGTTCGCTTCTGTGATGCCTTCAACATCCCGCTCATCACCTTCGTGGACGTGCCCGGCTTCCTGCCCGGCACCGATCAGGAGTGGCGAGGTATCATCACCCACGGCGCCAAGTTGCTGTACGCCTTCAGCGAGGCGACCGTGCCCCGTATCACCATCATCACCCGCAAGGCCTACGGCGGAGCCTATGATGTGATGAACAGCAAGCACATCGGCTGCGACATGAACTTCGCCTGGCCCAGTGCCGAGATCGCCGTGATGGGCGCCAAGGGTGCGGCGGAGATCATCTTCAAGGGCGAGATCGCCAAGGCCGACGACCCCGCCGCAAAGTGGCAGGAGAAGGAGGCGCAGTACAAGGAGCAGTTCGCCAATCCCTATGAAGCCGCCGCGCGTGGTTACGTGGACGAAGTGATCCGCCCGAGCCATACCCGCCTGAAGGTCATGGCAGCGCTGGACATGTTGCGGAACAAGGTGGACAAGCTGCCGCGCAAGAAGCACGGCAACATCCCGCTCTGATCGCCCCTGCCGTGCACCGTCTTTGCGCCCTGGGCCAGGTGCTCGGAACGGCCACGGGTGTGTGCGCTGCCGATCCGGATCAACGGTCCTATCTCGACTCCTTGCTGGCCGTGCCCTACCAGAGCATGGTGGGCGAACTTTCCCCATCCTATCGTGCCCTGCACCGTGCATTGCCCATTGCGCGCCAGTTCAATGACCCCCATGCAGAGGGTCGCATCTGTGGCCGGTTGCCAGTGGTCCACCACCTCCTCAATCAGCTTGATTCGGCCACGCACTATGGTCTGCTCGCTATGGAACTGTACCGGACCACGGGTGATCGTGCGCTTCTGGCAGAGGCCCTGTGCAACCTGGGGCACGAGGTGAAACGGACCGATCTCCAACAGGCCTTTGAGTATTACAGGCAGGGATTGCCAATGCTTGAGGCGACACGGTCGTGGCACAGTAGCCACCATACGTGTTCCTTTGCCGCATTAGCGTTCGATAATGAGCATTGTCAAGGTCCTCCGTGTGCTGTTGGTCGATGATCACCGGATCATTACCGATGGCTTGCGTATCCTGCTCGAGGGAGCGCCGGACATGGATTGCGTGGGAGCATGAGCCGATGGCACCGAGGCGCTCGAGGCCATCACCCATCTTGCCGTTGATGTGGTGCTCATGGACATCGACATGCCGGTGATGGACGGGATCGTGGCCACGGAGCGCATCAAGCGCGACCGGCCCGCGGTGAAGGTCATCATCCTGAGCATGCACGACGAACCCGCCGTGGTGAAGCGCTTGATGGAGCTCGGCGCCGATGGCTATCTGGTGAAGAACTGTGGAAGAGAGGAGCTGTTATTCGCCATCCGGGCCGTGCATGCGGGCCAACGCCATTTTACGGGAAGCGTTTTGGAAGGGCTGGTGAAACAGCAGCACACCATGGACTCCGCCAAGGAGGTCCTGAAGGACCTGAGCGAGCGGGAAGTGGAGGTGCTGGCCGCCCTCGCCGAAGGACTGGGCAACAAGTAGATCGGAGAGCGCCTGTTCATCAGCCC
>JBEICT010000212.1:0-5765 GCA_040383865.1 Flavobacteriales bacterium
ACAGCTCATCGAGAGCTTCAAGAGCACATTGGACGAGACACGCGAGGCCGATCTACTGCTGCATGTGGTGGACATCAGCCACCACAACTTCGAGGAGCAGTACGAAACGGTGAAACAAACGCTGAACGAGATCGGCGCTGGCGCCAAGCCGGTGATCGTGGTCTTCAACAAGGTGGATGCCTACCGTCCGGCACCGTTCGACCCCGATGACCTGGCACCGAAACGCGAGGAGCAATTCACCCTGGAAGAGCTGAAGGAAACGTGGATGGCCCGCATGAACGGCGACGAGTGCATCTTCATCAGCGCATCGCAACGCATCAACCTCGACGGCCTGCGCAAGCTGCTGTACGAACGGGTGAAGGCCCTGCATGTGGCGCGCTATCCCTACGAGAGCGACCTGCTGTTCAAGGACGAATACCTGGAGGGCGGCGAAGAATGAACGACAACGCACGGCGGACGACATCCCGATCGTTCTCCGAGCAAGGTTGTCCCGGTGAAGCATGGCGAAGAAGAGCGCGAAAAAGAAGAGCGGTAAGCGTGTGCCTTGGCTGAAGGTGCTGCTGATCGGTGCCGCACTGGCATTGTTGGCCTTCTTCACACTGATGCAGACCGTGCGCATGGGCGTGTTCGGTGAGCTGCCCAGCGAAGAGGAGCTTTCCAATATCAGGCACGAAGAGGCCACGCTCGTACTGGCCAGCGACGGCACCATCATCGGCAAGCTCTTCGCGGAGGACCGTACCAACGTGCACTACGAGGACCTGCCGAAGCACCTCATCGATGCGTTGGTGTCCACAGAGGATGCGCGGTTCTTCACCCACCAGGGCGTGGACGGCCGCAGCTACATCCGCGTGTTCTTCCGGACGCTGCTGGGGCGCGACCGCAGCGGCGGTGGCGGCAGCACCATTTCGCAACAGATCATCAAGAACCTCTACGGACGCGAACGGCATGGTCTGCTCACCGTGCCCGTCACCAAGATGAAGGAGGCCCTTGTGGCGCAGCGGCTGGAACGCCTGCTCACCAAGAACGATGTGCTGGTGCTCTACTTCAACAGCGTGCCTTTCGGCGAGAACACCTATGGCATCGAGAGCGCGGCACAGCGCTTCTTCAACAAACCCACCAAGCGCTTGAACGTGCAGGAGGCGGCCGTGCTCGTTGGTATGCTGAAGGCCAACACCACCTACAACCCGCGCCTTCATCCGGAAGCCTCCAAAGGACGCCGCGACCAGGTGCTGGAACTGATGCACGATCGCGGCCACCTCAGCCGGGCCGACACGGACAGCCTGCGCGAACTGCCCATCGCCCTGCGCTACACCGGCGGCGATGCCCTGGACCTGTACGGCTACTTCAACCACCAGGTGGACCAGGAAGCACAGCGCATCCTGAAGGAGCTGGGTAAAAAGAAGGGCACCACGTACGACCTGCGGAAGGACGGGCTTCGCATCCATACCACCCTGGACACCGAGCTACAGCGCGCTGCACACGATGCCGTGCACGAACACCTCGCCACCATGCAGCCCAAGCTGGACCGCGAGCTGCGCAATGCCGGCGCGCGGAAAGCCTGGGAAAAACGCAAGGCGAAGCGCGGCGGCAAGCGATGGAAGAACGACGAAAAGCTGGTCCGCGAAGTGTACGACCATGAAGGCCGTCGCCTGGACACACTGACCTACCGCGACTCACTGTGGCACTACCATCGCCTGCTGAACGGCGCCGTGCTGATGATGGAACCGGCCAGCGGGGCCGTGCGTGCGTGGGTGGGTGGCAACGACCACCGATACCTACCCTACGACCTGGTGCAGGCACGCCGCCAGGTGGCGAGCACCATCAAACCGATCGTGTACGCAGCGGCATTGGAGCGGGGCCTTCACCCCTGCACCTACCTGGACAACGAGCAAAAGAGCTACGCGGAGTTCGATGGGTGGACGCCGGACAACTTCGACAAGGACACCGTGGGCGGTGAAGTGTCCATGTGGTACGCATTGGCCAAAAGCATGAACCGGCCCACCGTGGACCTCTACTTCCGCACGGGGACGGATACACTGAAGCAAGTGATGAAAGCCCTCGGGCTGCCCACCAAGGACGTGGACAAACCCGCCATGGCACTGGGCGCCACTGAGGTGAGCCTGCGCGAACTGGTGCCGGCCTATGGTGCCTTCGCCATGGGAGGCAAGCGCGTTACACCGCAACTGATCACGCGCATCACGGACGCCACGGGCAAGGAACTTTACAAGGCCAGGGCCCCGAAAAGCGTGCAGGCCATTGGCGAGCATACCGCTGCGGACCTGATCGCCATGCTGCGCCGCGCAGTGGACCAGGGCACTGGTGCTGCGCTGCGATCGCGCTTCGGGCTCACGGGTCCCTATGCGGGCAAGACCGGCACCTCGCAGGATTACAGCGACGCGTGGTTCGTGGCGTGTACACCCGGCCTGGTGATCGGCACCTGGGTGGGCGCCTTTGAGCCCGACGTGCATTTCAACAGCGCGCTGGGCACCGGTGGCTCACTGGCACTGCCCATCGCCGGACGCACGCTGAAACAGATCGAGGCCTCGGCCACCTTGCGCAGGAAATACTTGCGCGACTTCACTGTTCCGATCGAACACGAGACCGACCTGGACTGTGCCGCCCGCCGACAGCCCAGTGCGCTGGAGCGTCTCATCGAGGATGCCTTCGGACCCGATCGCCCACGTGATCGCGACACCAGCGAGGCCGATCGGCGCAACATCTTCGACCGACTGTTCAAGAAGAAGGAGTAGCCCGCAGCAGCCGCGTGCCCAACCGATCGCGCAGCGCCATGAAGGGCCGCTCCCAATAGCGGTACACCAGCCAGCTCAGCGCCAGGCAGAGCGCCCAATAGAGCACGTACAACGCAATGGTGGCCGGCATCGAACGTCCTTCCATCAACGAAAGGTAGAGATGTCGCACGGGCAGATGCACCAGATAGAGCGCGTAGGACACTTTGCTGAGGAAGACCACCGGACCACCCCAACGCGGTGCTGTTGCCCATTGGCCGAGCAATGGAAGGAAGAGCGCCATGGCCAGTGCCGAAATGGTGAAGTACCACGTGCTGGTGAACCAAAGGTGCTGTTCGCCATGCCGTGCGGCCGCCACACCGAGCAGCACAGCACCTACGAGGAACACTATTGACCGATGCCTATGCCAACCGGCGTTCGCAGTAGCGTGTATCCAAGCCGCCAATACACCGAAACCGATGCCGTCCAAGCGCGTTACCACCAACTTGCGGATGTAGAGATCCATCCCCTGAAGTGAGGCCACCTCCGGTGCGACCTGGAACCGCAACCAAGTGGGCACCGCGATCATGAGCAGCGCAGCCACGAGATAAGCGCGACGTCCCGCCAGGCCCAACAGCGCCACGACAACGAGCAGCAGCGGGAACAACAGGTAGAACCACTCCTCGATGGCCAGCGACCACGACTCGAAGAAGAAGAGGTCCACGGGAACGTGCAGGTTCTGTAGGAAAACGAAATAGGCCAACGTGTTGTGGTTCAGCAGGCCCATGGCCAGGCCGAAGTGCACGAGCACGATGTTGATGACGAGAAAGAGGTAGTAGTTGGGCAGGGTGCGCAGCCAGCGGCGTTGCCAGAAATCGAGCAGCCGCCGGTGCCAGGGCACGCCCTCCAGCGCCGTGTAGCGCAACAGGATGCCGCCGATGAGGTAACCGCTCAGCACGAAGAAGATGTCCACGCCATCCACGCGGGAAAGTCCCGGATCATAGGGGAACCAGGCGGCCCAGAGATCATCCGCGTGGGAAAGCACCACCAGAACGATGGCCACCGCCCGCATGAGGTCGAGGCCGAAGATGCGGTGGTCAGGGGCAGTTATCATGCGCAGGTCCGTGCAAAGTAACCGGTCGTCGCTCTACCCATGCCGGTCCTTGGGCGAACGCATCAACACAACGCCCTCCAGTTAACTTTCCATGCCATGGTCCGCATGTGTTGCCTTCTCGTGTTGGTCGGTCTGCTCTCGCTGGGTGCCACACGTGCCTCCACCTGCACCACAGTGTCCACCGGTACCTTCACCGATGCGAGCGTGTGGGATTGCGGCTGTGACCCGATCGCCTGTGACACGCTGATCATCGCACATTCGTTGACACTTGAGGAAGACCTGGAATGGAGCGGTGGGTTGTTCCACATCACCCCAGCGGGAAGCTTGAACAGCACACATCAGTTCACCTGGACGTGTGAAGTGATGAATCAAGGATGGATCGACGTACGGCGCTTCCAAACCTATCCGGGGCATGACACACGGAACCTGGGAATGATCAATTGCGAGGTCTTCGTTTCAGTATCGGATTCAACCTTCAACGAGGGTGGTATCAGTGCTTCCGATTCGCTGGTCATCGGTTGGTACCGACCCGTGGTGAATGAGGGAACCATGACCACGAACGTGCTCTACAACCTAGGTGCGCTCAACAATCTGGGAGTCATCGAAAGCATGAACTGCACCACACGTCCTTTCTTCAACATGGGTTCATTCTCAGTGGAGAGCATGCTGTATTGCTCTGGCTCCATCTGGAATGAAGCGGAGCTCGTTGCCGGTAGCTTGAGCGTGGTAAGCGGACTGTGGAACTGGGGCCAGGTCACGGTCCGAGGTGAGTTCATCCACGGTGTAAACCCGATCGCACCGGCGGACACCCGTCTCGAAGCCAACAGCAACATCCACACCCGGGACTTCATCAATTCAGCCGGCTCGGAGATCCGCGGCCCCGGCCAGCTGTGCATCGAGGGCCATTCCGAGAACCACGGCGTGCTGCGCGGCTCCCTGGTCATCTGCGACCTGTCGCCCACGATGGACGTACCACCCTACCTGGACGTGAACACGGGTAGCTTCTGGATGTCCGTGACCTATTGTGCGAACAGCAGCTGCTCGTGGACCAGTATGTCCGATGAAGCATCGGTACCGGCCATCCAGATCAACCCCAACCCAGCGGTCGACCTCCTGCACATTCAACTCGGCAACTCCTTCCCGGAGGTGGACCGCATCGAGGTCAGGGACCTGGATGGACGACTGGTACAACAGCTAACTGGTCCTTTCGCAGAGCGCATCGTCCTGCACCGGAACAGGCTTGTCGCCGGCACCTACCTCCTCCGGGTTCTGTGGACGAGCGGGGAGACCATGGCCACCCAACTGGTGGTCTTCACGGACTAGACCGCCTACGCGAACGCCTGCATGTCGCAGAGCTTGCGGTACTGCCCACCCGCGGCATACAGCTCGGTGTGGGTGCCGCGCTCGATGATGCGGCCCTTGTCGATCACGCAAATCTCGTCGCAGTGCTGGATGGTGCTGAGTCGGTGGGCGATCACCAGGCTGGTGCGGCCTTCCAGCATCTTGTACAGCGCCTCCTGCACCAAGCGTTCGCTCTCGGTGTCGAGGGCACTGGTGGCCTCGTCCAGGATGAGGATCGGCGGGTTCTTCAGCACGGCACGCGCGATGCTGAGGCGTTGCTTCTGCCCACCGCTCAGGCGGTTGCCGCCATCGCCGATGTTCGTCTGGTAGCCGTTCTCCAAGCGCGTGATGAAGTCGTGGGCGTTGGCGATGCGTGCCGCCCGCTCGATATCGGCCTGCGCCATACCCGGCGTACCGAACGCGATGTTGTTGGCCACCGTATCGTTGAAGAGGATGCTGTCCTGCGTAACGATACCCATGAGCGCGCGCAGGTCCCGGATCCGCAGGTCGCGCACGTCCTGTCCATCGATCAGCAACTGCCCCTGGGTCACATCGAAAAAGCGGGGTAGCAGGTTCGCCAGGGT
>JBEICT010000213.1:0-5762 GCA_040383865.1 Flavobacteriales bacterium
CACCGTGGCAGGCACGACGCTCGTTTGGGTGAGGGTGTATAGCGTGTCGCCACGTTGCAGGCCCGCTTCACCGGACGCGCGCAGGTCGCTCAGGAACAGGCTGCCTTGGTATGCCGCACTGTCCCGCTCGGCAACCACCAGTGCCTCGCCCTGCTTGCCGTTCACCAGCATGCCCAGGGAATACTGCCGGCCGGTGCCCAGCATCACCAGCACGTAGCCGATGCTGAGGATCAGCATGAAGGTCCAGAAGCGACTGAGGGCCATGTGTGCAAAGAAGGGGAGTGGATCCCGCCTTTTGTCTTACCCGCTTCGTTCTCGGTGAACAGGTGCCTGTGGACGGCCCTGCCCGTTGCGGTGTCATCGGGGCACGTCCAGATCGCGGCCCATCACCCAGTCCCGCATCATCGCATCATCCAGCAAACTGCCCACCAGCCGGTAGCGCGAGTTGGCCAGTGGATTGTTGCCCTCCAGCGGCTCGCTCATCACGCCCACCTCCGGTTGGTAGTAACTGCTGTGCACGAAGCGCGCCTGCCCGCCGCGCACCACGATGAAGCCCACGTGGTTGTCCAGCCCCACCTTGTACAGTCCATCGCCACGCGCCCGCAGCCAGGCTTCCAGTTCGCTCACGGGCCGGTCGCGGTAGCGCTTCACGGTGCCCGCCAGCTTCAACGTGATGGGTTCCGCCGCCATCTGCGACCACTTGATGCGCGGCAGCCGGAAACCCGCGTCCAGCAGCACGGTATTCACGAAGTAGCCGCACGCGATCTTGCCCTGTCCCGGCACCCGCGTAATGCCGTTGAAGTCCCACGGCGTGCCATACCAGGCCGGTATCAGGTCCAGCGTAATGCGGTCGAAGAGATAGGTCTTGGCATTGTCCAGTATGATCCGCTGCCCAACGCTGTCAGCGTTCAGGTAGCTGCGCTGAAAGGCCAGGCGGCGTTCCTCTATGCCTTGTTTGGTCGCGGAGTAGCTCGTGTTCGGTGTGCCGGGGATCAGCAGGGGCAACGCGGTCAGCAGTGTGGTGAGCATGGGCTAAGTATCGGTGTTCCCTTGAATGTCCGATCGCGTCATTCGTAACGCTCGATGGTTTTCGTCAGCGTTTTCACAGGCATGTGATGCTAGCTTGCCTGACCAAATACACAATGTCATGACACGTATTGCGTCCCACCTGCTTGCCGTAGTGCTGCTCTCGGTGCTCGGCACCTCCTGCGTTTCCAAGAAGAAGTACCTATCCATCCAAGCATCGAACGAAACGTTGCATAACAAGCTGGATGCGTGCAACCGGGACCTGGAGGCCTGCCGGGGCGAAAGGTCCGTTCAGGATGCCCGGATAGCTGGGCTGGAGAACGCCAACCAGCACCTGAAGGAGCAGGTGAACGACCTGAACAATACCAACGCCGCCCTGCTGAACAACGTGGGTCAGATGGCCACCTTGTCCAAGCAGGAGGCCATCAACCTGGAGAAGTCGTTGGAGCAGATCCGCGAGCAGGACCTGCGCATCCGCACGCTGCACGATGCGCTCAGCAAAAAGGACTCGGTGACGCTCGCGCTGGTGGTGAGCCTCAAGAGCTCGCTCGGCAACCTCAACGATACCGATGTGGTGGTGAACGTGGAAAAGAGCGTGGTCTTCATCTCGCTCAGCGACAAGATGCTCTTCCGGAGCGGCAGCACGGAGCTTTCTCCCCGTGCCCGCGAGGTGCTCGCCAAGGTGGCCACCGTGCTCAACGACAAGCCGGAGATGGAGGTGCTGGTGGAAGGCCACACGGACAATGTGCCCATCAAGCGCGATTGCTTCAAGGACAACTGGGACCTCAGCGCATCACGCGCCACGGCCATCACGCGTGTACTGCAGAACGACTACAAGGTGGATCCCGCGCGCATCACGGCCGGTGGTCGTGGCGAGTACGTGCCGCTGGCCACGAACGATACGCCCGAAGGCCGTTCCACCAACCGCCGCATCCGCATTGTCATCCTGCCCAAACTGGACCAGTTCTTCGGTATGATCGAGGAAGGGTTGAAGATGGCCGGTGAGAACAACGACGGCAAATAGTCCATCAGGTCGTAGAGTGTTCTGGGGACCCGGCGTAATGCCGGGTCTCTCCATTTCAGGCCGTGCCGGAGCTTCGCTCGGTCAGCATTATTCGACGTTCTCCTCGTCAGACCTGATAAATGTCATACCGGACGGCTCGCGTTATTCGTGAACTTTCAATGCCCAACAGATCGGCACGAACCTAACACCTACCATAACCATGAAAAACTGGCTAACGATCAGCGCCTTGGTACTCTGCCTCCCGGCCGCAAAAGCCCAGGAGGCGGCCGCCGTGGTCAGCGAGGTCTTCGCTCCACGTTACATGCTGAAGACCAACGTGGCCAGCTACGCCTGGCTTTCGGTCAATGCGAACTACGAGCAGAAAGTGGGTCCCAAGATCACCGTGGGCCTGCTGGGCGGTTACAAGCTGCCTACTGTGGTCCATGTGGATGCCATTGCCAACATCGATGGGGAGAACCAGACCTATACGGGCGATATCGAGCCAGAGGGCTTCTACCTGAACCCCTATTTCCGATTCTATCCCAAGCAGGCCTTCAAGGGTTTCTATGTGGAAGCCTTTCTGCGCTACTTCGATTACTCCTACCTGGTACCCTACGACTACGAAAAGAACGGTGGCACCATTCGCGCCAACCTCGACGGTACGGCCTCTGCCATGGGCGGTGGCTTGGGCGTTGGTGTGCAGTTCGAGCTGGGTCCCCGTGTTTACCTCGACCTTAATGCAGGCTACGGCATGGCCATGGGCGATGCGTACATCCGCACCAGCGACCCCAACCTCGAGCCGGAGGACTATGTCATCATCAAGCAGAATATCGAGAAGTATGAGGACGATGCCGATGTGCAGGTCTTCATCCTCGGTGATGTGCTGACCGACCCGGAAGCGTATGCCTATGCGGATTACGCTGAGGCCTATTTCCGCAACAAGGTCTTCCCCATCGTGCGTGGTGGCATCACGATCGGTTTCGCGTTCTAACCTGCCGTCATCGTCTTCGACCAGAGTTGGGCCGCTCTTGAGCAGATAAGGATCCAGTACAATGAAGCATCACCGTGTGGACCCGGCGCAATGCCGGGTCCATGCGTTCCGGGCCTCTGTGTGACGCTGAATGGCGGCCTGTTCCAGGTCGGCGCAGCCCTCCGGATCACGCCCGTGGCGGAGCAGCAGGATGCCCCGTTCATACTGGCAGTTCCCCACCTCGAAGCCCTGGTCGATGCAGACGCTGAGCCAATCATAAGCCTTTGCGGCACTATCCAGCTCCAGGTAGCTCAGGGCGAACGCGTAGCCCACATGGGCATACGGAATGTCGAACTCGGGTGGTTCAATGCCCAGCCATGGGTTCCCTGTCGCTTCCACGAATACCCGCGGGTTGCCGGGGTCGTTCTCGTCCCATCCAGGGCTCTTCAACCGCATCACGGCTTCCAGGTCGTTCGCAGCCCCCGCATGGTCGCCCATGCGGCCCTTGGCCAATGCCCGGTCGTAGAGGGCGGTCTGGTTGTCCGGGTCCAGGGCCAGCACGGTGTCATCATCCGCGATCGCACCCGCGTGGTCGCCCAAGTGGGAGCGGAGCACTCCTCGCTCGATACGCGCCCAGAGGTGCTTCCCATCCTTGCGCACGGCCTCGTTCAGGTGGTACAGGGCCGAGTCACGTTGCCCCGCAGATTCCAGTTCACCCGCTATGCACAGGTGGTCGTCCGCCGTGCGCACCTGGCATCCCCACCAGACCAGCGCGAACAGTGTGATGGCCCATGTGCGCCTCATGGCAGACCGATCTCCGGCTTCGTCGCTACCAGCCCGTACACCATGGGCAGTTTGCCTTCCATGCCCTTTATCCGGTACATACCGTCCGGGCCTTGCACGGTGTTCGCGAAGCAGTCGTGCGGCGAGCCGTCCAGTTCCGTGAACCGGTCCAGCCGCAGGCCAGCGTCCAGCAAGGCCGTCATCACCTCGCCCAGGTCGTGGTTCCAGCCGTAGGAGGTAAGCTGTATCGGGGCGTTGCGGTCCGCGTAGGTGCCCTGTTCCTCTTCCACAATGGTCTCCCGGTTGAAGTAGGAGTAGGCCACGTGCGTGAAGTCATTATCGAACATCCACACCGCCGGGTGGAACTCCACGAAGACCAGGCGACCGCCCGTACGCAGATAGCGCGCGATGTTCGCGGCCCAGGGAAGCAGGTCGGGCAGCCAACCGATGGTGCCATAACTGGTGAACACGATGTCGGAACCGCCGTCCAGTTCCGCGCGGTGGTCGATCACGTTGCTCTCCACCCACTGTGCCGTGAGCCCGCAACGTTCGGCCAGCTTCCGGGCCTCGGCAAGCGCGGCCTCGGAAATGTCCAGCCCGGTCACCCGGGCGCCCATGCGTGCCAGGCTCAGTGTGTCCTGTCCGAAGTGGCATTGCAGGTGAAGGATGTCCTTGCCCTTGACATCGCCGAGGAGCTCGAGCTCGATGGCCGTGAGCGAGTTGCGCCCGGCCACGAAGCCCTCCACATCGTACATACGGGAGGACAGGTGGTGCGGCACGCGGGCGTTCCAGAGGGCGCGGTTCGCTGCGAACTGGTCTTGGGTGGACATGCAGCGAAACTAAGGTCGCCCCTCGAATGCCGCGCCACGCACAACAGCCCGCGCTCGCGGCCATCTTTGTCGCATGAAGCCCGCATTCGCCCTATTCGCCGTTCTGCTCGTGGCCTGCTCGGGACCTGCCGCAACAGAGCGAACGCCCCCGTCCGCACCGGACCACATCCTTCGCGACGACCTGGCCCACCTGTTCGCCGACCGGCAAGTGCAGGGCTCGTTCATTGGCTACGATGGGCAGCAGGACCAGTGGCTTTTCATCGACAGCGCCCAATGCGATGTGGCCACCCTTCCCGCCAGCACCTTCAAGATACTGGGCAGCCTGATCGGGCTGGAGAGCGGCGTGGTGCCCGATAGCAACCACGTGATCGAATGGGATGGTAATGACTACGGCCGCGTCGCCGCCAACCGCGACCTCAGCTTGCGCCAGGCCTACGATGTGAGCGCTTACTGGTACTTCCGCGACGCGGTGCGACGCATCGGTCCTGCGGGTTTCAAGCAATGGCTGGATACGGTGGGCTACGGCAACGCTGATACCACCGGTGGCTTCGACCAGTGCTGGGTGCGTGGGGACCTGCACATCACGCCACGCCAGCAGATCGGATTCCTGCGCAAGGTGTACGCGGAGGAACTGCCCTTCAGTGCACGCACCTACGCCCTCACCAAGGCCATCATGGTGCGCGAGGATACGCTCGGGCATGTGCTGCGCGCAAAGACCGGCTGGGCCGAGGGTGATCAAGGCAGCATCGGCTGGTACGTTGGTTGGGTGGAAGCGAAGGACCGGGTGCCTTACTTCTTCGCCACCCGCATAAGCACCAGCGATACCGCCCACGCCTCCTTCGGCAACGATCGCATCGCCATCACCAAGGAGGTGCTTCGTGAAGCAGGCGTGTGGCCTTAACTGGTCCTCCGCGCCTTCACCTTCCGCAACACATCCAGGAAACCCAGCACCACCAACGCCGCGGCTGCGCCCAGGAGCGTGTCATGGAGGCGACCGCTCATGGTGCTCGTGGGGTCCAGTTCCTGCCCGAAGGTGGCCAGCGTAAGGGCCAGCGGGGTGATGAACAGCAGCCCCAGCATGTAGTTGCGGAAGATCACCACTTCCACGGCGAACTGCAGCACCATCACCAGGCCCACCAGTTCGGCCCCA
>JBEICT010000214.1:0-5697 GCA_040383865.1 Flavobacteriales bacterium
ACCTGGCGGTGCCTTTATAATCCCCGCCTGCGGTTTAATCGCCTCCTCGCTCACCCAGAATTTTCGAAGCATGTGGTACTACCGGAATACGGCCAGCGATGCTGCTCCCTATTTCGAAAAACAAACGGAGGACCTCTTCCAGTCGCGCATGATCGAGCTCGGCGAGGGGGCCTATCCGGTGGCATTCGACCATAATGGCGACGGATTGATGGACCTCGTGGTATCCAATTATGGTTACTACACGCCGGGAGACCTTTACGTTGGCAAGATGGCGCTGTTACTGAACGTGGGCACCGCCACATCTCCGTCGTTCCAGCAGGTCACCGACGATTATATGAACCTGTCCACCAGCGGCATCGGCCTCAGCATGTACCCGGCCTTCGGCGACCTGGACGGCGATGGCGACAAGGACCTGTTGATCGGCGACCTGCAGGGGCGGTTGCACTTTTACCGGAACATCGCTACGGGTGCCACGGCACAGTTCCAACTGGTGCAACCCAACATTACCGATGCCAACGGTGCGGCCATCGACGTGGGCCAGTTCGCCACGCCGCAACTGGTGGACATGAACAACGACCAATTGCTGGACCTGGTGGTCGGCGAGCGGAACGGGAACCTTAACCTCTACATCAACACGGGCGCACCCTCGGCACCCGCCTGGACGCTCCAGAGCGAGACCCTGGGTGGTGTGCAAGTGGCCGAATGGTGGAATGTGACCGGCCATGCGGTACCCGTGATATTCCGGAACGAACAGGGCGAGCGGGAACTGCTGTGCGGATCTGAATCGGGCTGGCTTTACCACTATACCAACGTGGAAGGCAACATCGGAGGCACATGGACCCTGGCCGACAGCACTTTCCTGGGCCTTAATGATGGCCCCAAGAGCGCACCCTGCCTTTACGACCTCACTGGAGATGGTGAACTGGACCTGGTGGTCGGCAACTACCGCGGTGGCCTGAGCTTCTGGCGAAGCGACGAAGTGCAGACCCTGATGGAGAGCAATAGTCCCCGCCCGTCATTCCTGCTAATGCCGAACCCGGCTTCCGGAGCAGTGGCCATTCTGATCGGCGAGGCCTTGCCCATGGCACCCTGGAGCCTGATGGATGCGGTGGGAAGAACGGTACTGACCGGCAGGACGCATGGCCAGCGCACCACATTGGACCTCAGCGGTCTTGGCGAAGGCAGCTATTTGCTCCGGTTGGAACTACCCTCCGGGTCCGCGACAGAGCGGTTGATCATCACCCGGTGAATCCTTGCGACAACTGACCTCACCCACGCAGAAGGGCCGCGTTCATGATGAACGCGGCCCTTTTCGTTGAATGCCGGGAGGATGGGGCCTGATCAGGCACCCACGCTCATGTTGTCGAGCACGTCCATCACCTCCTTCACGGCCTTGGCGCTGGACTTCACCAGTTCCATTTCGTCCGCGGTGAGCTGAAGTTCGATGATACGCTCCACACCGTTGCGGCCGAGGATCACCGGGGCGCCCATGTAGATGTCCTTCAGTCCGTACTCCCCTTGCAACCATACACAGCAAGGGAACACGCGCTTCTGGTCGCGCACAATGGCCTCCACCATTTGTGCTGCAGCCGTACCCGGGGCATACCAAGCACTGGTGCCCAACAGGTTCACGATCTCACCGCCACCTTTCTTGGTACGCTCCACGATCACATCCAGCTTGTCCTTCGCAATGAGCTCGGTGACCGGGATACCGCCCACCGTGGTGTAGCGCGGCAAAGGCACCATGGTGTCACCATGGCCACCCATGAGCACGGCCTGGATATCCTTGGGGCTCACGTTCAGTGCCTCGGCCAGAAAGGCGCGATAGCGGGCGGTATCCAGGATACCGGCCATACCGAACACGCGCTGGCTGGGCAGCTTGCTATTGATGTACGAGCAGTAGGTCATCACATCGAGCGGGTTGCTCACGACGATGATGATCGCATCGGGAGAGTGCTTCACCACGTTCTCGGTGACGCTCTTCACAATGGCGGCATTGGTCGCGATGAGGTCATCGCGGCTCATTCCGGGCTTGCGAGGCAGGCCGCTGGTGATCACCACCACGTCACTACCCGCGGTCTTGGAGTAATCGTTCGTTGAGCCAATAAGGCGCGAATCGAACAAGTTGATCGGCGAGGTCTGCCAGATGTCCAAGGACTTGCCTTCGGCAAAGCCTTCCTTGATATCCAACAGCACCACCTCGTTGGCCAATTCCCAGCGGGCTACGGCATCGGCGCACGTAGCGCCCACGTTTCCGGCCCCTACCACAGTGACTTTCATTGCTTTACGCAGGTTGTAAGGTTGATGTTCGAACAAAGCGGGCACGAAAGTACGCGATCCCCAAGGCCTGCAACTGACGATCGCCAACGGAACCATCCAGAGCGAAAAAACACGCTCGGGAGGCATCCTTTTCGGCCGGGTTGCGTCATGTGGATGGACATGGCTATCTTGACGGCTCCCAAACAACGACCCGTGGTCTCCGATCCGGCATCCGGCCCCGCTGCCCCGCGCCTCACCCTCTCCTGGGTGAACACCGATGCAACGGAACAAGTCTATGCGCCGTTGATCGATGGGTGCATTGCGGGCGACAGGCGTTCACAGCGCAGGGTTTATGAGCTGTTCTACGGTAAAATGATGGCCGTTTGCATGCGGTACACCAAGAATACCGACCAGGCCAAGGACATCCTGCAGGACGGCTTCATCAAGGTGTTCGCCTGCATGGACAAGTTCAACCGCGCTGGCTCTTTTGAAGGCTGGATCCGCCGGATCGTGGTGAACACGGCCATCGACCATTTCCGTCGGTCCAAGAACGCTTACCTGCTTCTGGGAGAGGAACGGAGCATCGAGGATTTCGGCGACCAGGACGAGGAGGATGTGCTCGCTGAAGAGGAAGGTGAGGAGGAATGGGACGTGAGACCAGCGGATGTGATCAACGCCATGCAAAAACTCACCCCGGCCTATCGCACCGTGTTCAACCTCTATGTGTTCGAGGAACATACCCACCAGGAGATCGCCAATATGTTGGGGATCAATGTGGGTACGTCCAAGAGCAACCTGGCCAAAGCGAAACATAATCTGAAGAAATTGCTTACAAAGGGGCAAAAGCTCCATTAACGGAATGACCAACATGAAGGGATACGATCCATTCGAGCACTCCATCCGGGAGTCGTTGGGGTCCTATGAGGTACCCTACAACTCCGCGGATTGGAACCAGCTCGAGCGCCGAATGGACCAAAGAGGCGGAAGCGGCCGGTCATTATCAGCAGGGCTGATCGCCTTGTTGTTCGGCGGCACAGTGGCCGCTGGCAGTGCGCTTTGGCTGATGCTGAGGACCACCCCGGCCGATGGCACCGGGACGGCTGCGGACATGGGCCTCACCGAACAGACGGCACCACAGGCTAGCATGAACACGTTGGCTGCAACAGCCACCGAACCAAGCACCCTTGCGAGCGATGACCAGGCAGACCAGGACGTCGTGAACGGCACTGCCCAGGATGCCACACATGCAACACATTCCACCGAACGCAAGGCACCACATCCTGCGAACAATGGCGTTGTCCAACCTGCCGGCGATCCCGATCGTGCAGCAGAAACGGTCAACAAGGAGGTGGCCATTCGCCCGAGCATCACCACCGGTTGCCCCGGCACCACGGTTGTTTTCGATGCACAGAACCTGCCGGAAGGAGGCATCTACTTATGGAACTTCGGTGACGGCAGCTTTTCGAACAAACCATCACCGAGCCACACCTTTTCCAAATCGGGTGTTTTCGAGGTCATGTTGTCCCATTCCTCCATGGGTGGAGGCAACATTTTCAACAAACCAGCTTCCGACCGTATCGTTATCCACGAGGTGCCCGAGGCTTCCTTCAACTACCTGAAGCAGGAATACGACAATTCGGTGCCTTCCGTTCATTTTGAGAACCGGAGCATGGGGGCCAAGAGCTATACATGGGACTTTGGCGATGGCACTACATCCAGCACCCCCCATCCGGATCATGTGTACAAGCAAAAGGGTGCTTATCATGTCACCTTGACCGTGACCAATGCCAACGGTTGCTCAGACCGCACGGAGCGTACCGTACGTGTGGATGAGGACTACAATCTTCTGGCCCCCAAGACCTTTTCACCCAACGGCGATGGTGTTGAGGACACGTTCCTGCCTGACGCACTAAAGGTGCTGGGCGTGAAATTCAACCTCACCATTCATGACCCACGTACCGGACAGCTCGTGTTCGAATCCACCGATGCCCAGCGCACTTGGAACGGTCGCATCGGGGGCAAAGGGGAGCTTTGCGCGCCAGGGGAATACGTTTGGATGGTGGAAATGAAGGATGGCGAAAAACTGGGTGGCACTTACAACGGCAACGTGAACCTGCTCCGTTGATCGTGGACAACCCGACCGAACGAATGAGCCCGGCCTTGGCCGGGTTCATTATTTTTGTGAACAGGCAACCCCAACAACGCGTTTTGCATCATATCCCGTAGTGCCCATACCGATCTTGACCTTGGGGTCTGGCATTTGTGAACTCTCGTATGACGTTTTCTTCCTGAACGCCACCACTCTGCGATCAAACCTCGCTCATGATCAGCAACTTGTACACCCCCACCAGGTTCGCGACCCTGCTTGTGGCCTTTGCATTCACTGTGCTGCAGGTAGCCCACGCCCAGCAGTTCAGTATTACGGCCGGCAGCATTACCACATGTGCCGGCGTACTGGAGGATAGCGGTGGTCCTGCGGGTCAGTACGGTAATGGTGAGAATTTCACCGCTGTGATCTGCCCGGACATCCCTGGGGATGGCATATCCCTTCTCTGGGCGGTGTTCAACTTGAGCAATACCGGGCCCAATCCTGTGGACCGCATCCGCATTTGGGATGGCAACTCCACAGGGGCGACCTTTCTGGGGGAGTACACGGGTACGGCGTTGCAAGGGTTGATCGTCTCGGCCACGACGTTCAACAGTTCTGGATGTCTTACCGTACAGTTCATTTCGAACGCGAACGGAGTGGGCGATTTTGCGGCTGCGATCACTTGTTTCACGCCTTGTGAGCGGCCGGTAGCGGTGGCCACCATGACCGAGGCCAGTCCGGCCTTGGTGTGCATTGGGGAGACCATCGATTTCGACGGCATGGCTTCCTATGCGGCCGCAGGGTTCAACATTGTGTCCTACACCTGGGATTTCGATGACGGCACCACGGACACCTCACCGGTAACCTCGCACGCCTACTATGAGCCAGGGGAGTATGTCGTTCAGCTCAACCTGATCGATGACAATGACTGCGTGAACGCCAATGTGGTGGACCTGCAGATCCTGGTGAGCACAACGCCGATCTTCGCCGGGACAACGGAAAGCTTGGAGGTCTGTCTGGGCTCAACGGTGGACCTGACCGGCGTGGCAACGGCTGTGACCTGGACGGGCATTCCAGAGGCGAACTTCGGTGATGGTGTGTATCTGCCTGATGATGTGGGCACGCCGTTCTCCAGTGAATTGACCTTCGCGCAGTTCGAGCCAGGCCAAACGCTCACCGATGTGAACGACCTGCTCTCCATTTGCGTGAGCATGGAGCACTCCTTCGTTGGTGACCTTGTGCTTTCGGTGACCTGTCCGAGCGGCCAAGTGATCATCCTGCACCAACAGGGTGGCGGAGGAACCTACATCGGTGGCGCCAACGATGGCGATGGGAACACCAATCCTGTG
>JBEICT010000215.1:0-5631 GCA_040383865.1 Flavobacteriales bacterium
AAGGCATAGGTCGTGGTATTGGCAGGGCTGACATTGTGCGGCCCATTACCCACCAGCCCCGGGGCCCAAGCGATCGTTATGTTGCCCGTGCCCCCAGTGGTGGTTGCCGCCAGTTGCGCAATGCCGGTCAGGCAGATCGTAGTGTCTGTCGGCAACAGGTCCCAAACCAACACTTCGGGTTCCGTGATGCTGGCCGTTAGCGTATCGGCACATCCATTGGCCGCAGGTCCTCCTTCACTGACGAAAACGGTATACGTGCCCGCAGGAGCGGTCAGGGTATTGCCGAACTCGCCATTCACCTGGCTCACCGTGTTCCCCTGGTCGTCCGTCCAGAGGTAGTTCCACGGCCCGCCAAGGCCCGTGTTGATGATCTCTATGGAACCATCGCCGCCATTGCAGAGCACATTGGTCACCACGCTGTCGCTCTCAAGGAAGGAGGGTGGTGCTACCAGCACCGTGTCCGTGGTGTTGCACCACGGTTGTCCCGGTGGATGCACCGTGATCACGAACTCTGTCGGTTGGGTGATCTGGGTGAGGGTGCTGGCGCTGGAGGGCGAAACGACACCAGCGGCCGGCGTCCATGCGTACACGACCGGTCCACTGTTCGGACCACAGTCCCCTGTGCCGTTCCAAAGTGTGGAACTGGGAGGACCGGCCGGTGAGGTGTACAAGGTGGCTCCGGTATAGCTGAACAGGGCCAGTGAATTCTCGTTGTTCCAAATGTTCCCTGCGGTGAACACCAAGGCGATGGTGGCACCGGTCTGAACACTGATCGGGTATGATGCTGAATTCCCGCCGGGCGGCAACGCGTACGATGTGGCCACGCCATTGATCACGACCTGTACGTTCGCTCCGCCGTTCCATCCATCACCGAACGAGTCGTACAACGTAAGCGTGTAATTACAAGGCGGCGGGGGAGGAGGGAAGGCCACGATCTCGGCGTCCAATTGGGCGGGATCGCTGCATCCTGCACCAAGGGTCATGGTGGCTTCCACCACGGGTGCGTTGGTCACCGTAATGGTGATGGTGGTGTCGTACACACACCCGAAGTTGTCCGTTACGTTGAACGTGTAGTCGAAGGTGCCCGGATCGTTCACGGTGACCGTTCCGGTGAGCGGGTCGGCAGGGTTGATCACCACATTGGGCCCCGACCAGAACATGGAATCCGTGGTGCTATATCCCGGCACTGGCGTGAACTGGACAAGATCGGGGTACAGCGCGGGGCTGAAATCCATGTTCCATGAGCACAGGAAGCCGTTGTCGATGCCCCACAGGTCCGTGAAGGCAATGGTCCAGGTCCCGTTCAGCGGGCAACCGATCAGGTTGTTCATGCTGCCCACACTGGAGTAGGTGCCGGGTTGGAGCGCATTGCCACCGGTGCCGGATGGCATGGTGAGGCCCGCGCCAACGGATTGCACCCAGGTGCCGTTGGGTGCGTTGGGTGCCCAGCAGTAGTTCCAGCACGTACCGGGGTCGGGGTTGACATCGTCGCCATCATTGGCCCCGCCCAGGTAAGTGCCGCCACCGCCTTGCTGGTGCAGGACCACGCTCTGCCCGTTGGGACAGGTGAGGTTGATGACCAGGTCTCCCATGAACGAGTGTTCCATGTCCACGCAAATGGACAGCAGGTCGTTCACGTTGGTCAGTGTGGCTCCGGGCGAGAAGTAAGTGTTGCTCACCTGGCTGGTGAAGGTACTTCCCACGTTGTCGGGCAGATAGACCCCGTCGCCGAAATCAACCTCAGGGATCCCTGTCCACATCACGGGGGTCACAATGCCCGTGAGGTCGACCGTGGCGCCTTCGCAAACGGTCAGGCTGGGCGTGGTCCCATTGAACAGTGGTGTGGTGCCAACGAGCACGAGCAGGTCCACCAGGTTGGTGTTGGTACAGCCATTGTCGTCGGTAAGGGTGAGCTGGACCAGATAATCGCCGGGCTCGCTGAAGCTGTGCTGGACGACCGTGCCGTCCGCGGTGCTGCCATCATTGAAATCCCATACACGGCTCACAATATTGAAGCCCACTGCAGCAGTGGAGGCACTGCAGTCAAAGGTGACGTCCTCTCCCACACAGACCAAGGCTGGCGCCGGCTCGCTCATTTGGGCCACGGCGTCCGGTGGAATGCAGGGTGTGTAGCAGGTGATGGATGCCGCGAAGGTGCCCGTTCCGTTGGCGTTCGAGGTGAAGAACAACGTGAGGCAACCGGTGGGGTTGGTGGCTGATGCAAAAACGATCTGCCCTTGAAGTTGGGTGCCTGTGTACGTTCCGATCACTGGCGCACCGGTATTGTCCCCGTCATATACCGTCAATTGGTCCAAGGGGGCAGGACCGGCCGTGCTAAGGTTGAAAATGATGAAGTTCAGACTGACGCCTTCGCCCGGGGTGCCTGGACAGATGGTTGCCGTGTGGGTCTCGTTGTTACCGTAACCAGGGCCACCCTCGCCTCCGCTGTCCACGATGGCACCATCGCAAGCAGCAAGGTCACCATCGGCTATGCTATGGATGACCTGTCCTTGTACCAATGAGGTCAGTGAACAGGCGAGGAGAACAGCGAACGAACGAGCGGTCCAATGTGCGAATAGGGAGTTCAGCTTCATAGCAGGGCGGTGCGGTCGGGGGGATGACGCATGAAAGCCATAAAAAGTTCCCTGACGTTGCGTTAGGATCGTTCTTCCCGGTTGGGCCATGGTCAAATATCGGACAAGTCGCCCTACCGTTGTAGACCTCAAAGGTCGGTGCTGTTGAAGGCCCAAATGTCCGGAAACACGAGCGGCGGTCTGGAGGCCGCCGCTCGTGTGACAAAAGTGTAAGACCTTACTTCAACAAGGTCACGTGGCCCATCAGTTCCTTTCGGACCTGGGTCGCCGCGATCTCGTAGGTGATCCGGTAGGCGTAGATGTCGCTCTTCAGAACGGAACCGCTGTTCTGGTAGGCGCCGTTCCAAAAGCCGGTCGCGTAGGGATTATTGGTGTTGTATACCACCTGTCCCCAGCGGTCGAAAACGTACATCTCGAAGTTGGTGATCACCGGAATGTTCGTGCTCATTCCCCAGGCCTCGTTCAATCCGTCGCCATCCGGTGTAAAGGTGTTCGGAACGTACACGAACAACACGTCATCGATGATGATATCGTGGCAGATCGTATCCGGACACTCGTTGTAGTTGAACGCGGTCAGGCAGACGTTGTACACCCCCGGCTCCTTGTTGTTGAAGGTGTAGGAGGGGTTCGGCAGAGTGCTGCTCGTCAGGCCGGCGATGTCCCAGTAGTAGTGGTCCGATCCGGTCGATGTCGAGTTGAAATAGATGGTGGGATCTTCCACGGTCGCTGGGATCGGGGACCACTCAAAGGAGGCCACAACGGGGGGAGGTCCGGTAACGGCGATCGCCCCGGTACCAATACAATCCGCCGCGTTCCGGATCCGGATCGGATAGATGCCTTCACAGGCGTCCACTAGCACGGGGGTGTTGGACCAACTGGCACCATCGTCAAAACTGTACCAGATGGCCTCGGGGTCGTACACTTCCACCTGTCCATCACAATCGCCAGAACAGGTCACGGGTTGTGTGGCCAACGAATCGATCTCTAACAGCACAGGTTCATTGATCAGAACGGAATTGGTCCCAGTGCACCCATTGTCATCGGTCACGGTCAAGGTATAGGTGCCTGCGCATAGGTCGGTCACATCAGACACGTTCACGCCTGCATCACCATTGCTCCAGGCGTAGGTGAATCCGGCGGCCGCGTTGCCACCGGTAATGGTGGCTTGTGCCGTACCATCACAGTACGTGAAGCAGATCGCGTCGGTTTGCGTGAAGTTGATCACGATCGTGTCGGTGAAGGTCATCTGCACGCTGTCGATCAGGTAGCAGAACGCACCGTCATCCTCTACCCAGTAGAACCAGTGGGACCCGCCCATGCCGGGCTGAACGCTCACCGTTGTCTGGGTGGCGAATGCATCCGCGAAAATGGCGCCCACTGGGCCCATCCAGTTGCCCACACCTGTATTGCCAGGAGTTGCGCTCAATGCAATGCTCAAGTTGCACGAGAAGGCAGGCAGACCAGCATCAACCACACCGCAGCAGGTTGGATCGTCCGCGGGGATCACGGTGATGTCCAGTGTCGAGGTGGCTTGGCAACCAGCGGCGCTGGTAACGGTGTAGGTATAAACACCGGTCGTTCCGGTCTCTGGGTCGAACGTGTCCGGCATCACGTTTCCTGCTGCGTCGGTCCAAACACCGCCCAGATCGGGCGTGCCCAGCAGAGAGTCTGTCATCAGGAACAGGGGTTCGCTTGCACAGATGATCAGGGTGTTGCTCAAGCCCGCGTTGATCGATGGGTCAGGGCTCACGTTCACGCTGTCCACCACGGCGCATTGCGGGTTGCCATCGGGGTAAGCGGTAAGAACGTACCAAGTGGATTGGGTCGTGAAAACGTTCGTCAACGGATCGCTGGGATCGTCCAGGCCTGCTGTCGGCGTCCATTCCCAGACCGTCGGCGAAGCACCACCATCGCAGGTGATGGCGCCGGCCCAGGCCACACCCGTGGGTGGGCCGTTCGGAGACGAGTAGACCAGGTTTCCAAGGTCATCGAAGAGGTCGAAGGAATTTTCTCCGTTCCATACGGTCCCGGCCGTATAGTTCAGGCTGATGGACGCACCTGTGCTGACGTCCAGGAGGATGTCCAATTCCGTAGTGCCAGCAGGGACGGTGTAGCTTGTTGAGACCCCATCAATGACCACGGCGAGGGATGCACCACCGTTCCAACTATCGCCGAATGATTCGAGCAGGGTCAGCGTCCACGTACAATTCGCGGGCGGGCCATTGGCCACGATCTGGCCGGCCATGGGCAAAGGGTCGTTGCAGAGAACAATGTCCGGTCCCGCATCGATCACCATTTGTTCCGCAACCGTTACGGTGATCGTCGTGTCGTAGGTGCATCCGAAATTGTCGGTCACTAAGTATGTGTAGTTATAGGCGCCCGGCAGGTCAGGGGTGAAACTGAGCTCGGTCGGGTTGTTCGGGTCAGGAGTTCCATATGGACCTATCCAGTAGGTCGAATCCAATGTGCTCAGGCCAAGGTCCGGAGTGAATTGAGTGACATCCGGAATGATCGCAGGGTTGAAGTTGAGCGACCAGTTGCACAGGAACCCGTTATCCGCACCCCAAAGATCAAGTGAAGTGAAGGTCCATGTCCCGTTCAACGGACATCCCGCCAGGTTGCTCCAAGGTTGGAGCGAACTGTAAGTGCCGGGTATCAACGCATTGTTGGGAGGGGTACCGCCCTGCATCACATTGGGCGTAGCCCCGAAAGCGGCGCTGGCTGCGAAGGTTCCCCATGTGGCGTTGGGTGCCCAGCAATAGTCCCAGCATGTGCCAGCCACAGGATTGGTGTTCCCATCGCCATCGTTGGCGCCACCGATGTAGGTTCCTCCGCCACCCTGTTGGTGCAGGATGATCACCTGGCCGCTCGGACAGGTCACCGAAAGCACAAGGTCACCAACGAAGGAGTGCTCCATGCTGACGCAAATGGAGAGCAGGTCGTTCACATCGGTGAGCGTCTGGCCTGGCTCGAACTGCGCGAAGGTCAATTCACTGGAGAACGGCGTGCCCACATCATCAGGCAGATACACACCATC
>JBEICT010000216.1:0-5597 GCA_040383865.1 Flavobacteriales bacterium
GCCACCGATCACAAAGGCCTCGGTCTCGCCATTGGCAGCGGCTTGTTCCAGTGCCTCTTCCAGCGAGCCCAGCACCATGGCACCCGGGGCCTCGTAGGCTGCGTTGCGGGTCACCACCATGTTCACGCGGTCCTTCAGCGGGCGGTACTTCTCCGGTATGGTCTCGTAGTTCTTGCGCCCGGTGATGATGTGATGGCCGCGTGTGGTACGCTGGAAGTACTTCAGGTCATCGGGCAGGTGCCAGGGCAGGTCGCTGTCGCGCCCGATGGTGCCGTTGTCCGCCACGGCGGCGATGGCCGAGACGATCATACCGAGACCGAGGCTTTGATGTGCGGGTGCGGGTCGTAGTCCTTCAGCGTGAAGTGCTCGAAGCGGAAAGCGAAGAGGTCCGTAACACTGGGGTCCAGCTCCATCTTCGGCAGCGGGCGGCATTCGCGGGAGAGCTGCAGCTTGGCCTGCTCCAAGTGGTCGGTGTAGAGGTGCACATCGCCGAAGGTGTGCACGAACTCGCCGGGTTTCAGGCCGCAGACCTGCGCCATCATCAGCGTCAGCAGCGCGTAGCTCGCAATGTTGAAGGGCACGCCCAGGAAGGTGTCCGCGCTGCGCTGGTACAGCTGGCAGCTCAGCTTGCCATCCGCGACGTAGAACTGGAACAGGGCGTGGCAGGGCGGCAGGGCCATGCGGTCCACATCGGCGGGGTTCCAGGCGGTCACTATCATACGGCGGCTGTCCGGGCTCTTCCGGATCATCTCCACCACGTTCGCGATCTGGTCGATCACCCGGCCATCGGGCGTGTGCCAGCTGCGCCACTGGTAGCCGTACACGGGGCCCAGGTCGCCGTTGGCATCGGCCCATTCGTCCCAGATGCGCACGCCGTTGTCCTGTAGGTACTTGATGTTGGTGTCACCTGCCAGGAACCAGAGCAGCTCGTGGATGATGCTCTTCACGTGCAGCTTCTTGGTGGTCACCAAGGGGAAGCCTTCGCTGAGGTCGAAGCGCATCTGGTGGCCGAAGCAACTGATGGTGCCCGTGCCGGTGCGGTCGTGCTTCTGCACGCCTTCGTCCAGGATGCGGCGGAGGAGATCGTGGTACTGCTTCATTGCGGTGCGAAGGTATCGCGGCCCATCGGGCTGTTGGCGCGGATTTGCTAACGGCTGTGAATAGCGGGGAGGCGTTCGTGACCTACTCCGTGGTGACGCTTTCGCCCCCGCTGCGCAACCCGTTCCGTGCAGGCTTTTCCGGCTTTGGCGGCCAGTCCGGCAGTGCTTTCAGCAGGCGCTCCTTCATGCGCTCGTAATAGCTCTTGCGGTCGATGGCGAAGGAGATGAGGTAGCCCACCATGGCGGCGTACATCAGTTGGAAAATGGCGCTGTGGCGGTCCGTCATTTCCAGCACGATGATGGCGCTGGTGAAGGGCGAGCGCGTAACGCCGGTGAGGAAGGCCGTCATGCCTGCCAGCACCAGCATGTTGAACTGGCCACGTGTGGGGTTGAACCACTCGGCGATCCAGCCGCCCACGGCAGCACCGCTGGCCAGCGAAGGAGCGAAGATGCCGCCCGCGCCACCCGCCGAGAACGAGAACATGGAACCGAAGAAACGGGCGCCCACATTGCCGGCCGTGGCATCCACCTGCGGGGCGAAGAGGTATTCCTCCAACAACAAGTGACCCGAGCCCAATGTGTGCGGACCCAGTAGGTACACGGCACTGGCGAAGAGCAGCGAACAGCCCAGCGCAAAGCCGGCCTGCGCCCATGCACCCGTGAGGCTCCTTCGCAGCTTGTCGAAGGCGATGAGGCCCTTGCAGAAGAGCGCGCCCAGGGAACCGGCCACCAGGGAGAGCGCCAGGATCTTGTACATGAACGAGATCGTGGCCTGATCCAGTTTGGGGTAGCCCAGCATCAGGTAAGGGCCCAGCAGCCATTGGGCCGTCATGCCGCTGAGGATCACAGCGGTGAGCACCGCGGTGCGGAACTGCGCGATGTGTGTTTTGGTGAGCTCTTCCACCGCGAACACGATACCGCCCAGTGGTGTGTTGAAGGCGGCGCTAAGGCCTGCTGCGCCCCCGGTGATCATCATGATCTGGCGGCTCACTTTGGGCCAGAAGGGAGGCAGCAGCTTGTGTACGGTGCGATAGATGCTTCCGGCGATCTGCAGCGTGGGCCCTTCGCGCCCCACCGCACCGCCACCCAGCACCAGCGACAGGCTGCTGAGCACCTTGATCACGATGATGCGCACGTTGAGGAAGCGCCATGAACGGTCCGTCTTCTTTTCGGTGGCCACTTCCACGGCGGCCATCAATTGGGGGATGCCGCTGCCACCGGCCATGGGCGCAAAGCGGAACACCAGCCACCACGATAGGATGAAGCTGATGGGCGCCGAGAGGAAGATCAGACGTGGGTCAATGGAGAGCAGGCGGCCGTTCCATTGCTCCATATAGTGGAACAGCTTGGCGTAGCCCACGGCCACCAGCGCGGTGAGCACGGCGCTGACCTGGTAGGGCAGGGCCAGCAGGATGAAGTCCTTGATGCTGCTGTTCAGGGCGAACTGACGGATGCGCTCCAGCGTACTGGAGAGCAGGCGTTGTGCCTTGTCGGCAAAGGGGAGTCGCCACTTGTCTGACATCTGCGCGGGCGAAAATAGCCTCCGGCCCATGCGGCTTCGGGCCTACATCGGCAAAGTGATCAACAACCGTGATCAGCGTTTCCCCAGCCAGCCCAGTATGCGGCGCTCGTCCATGCGCCAGCGTCCGTCCACCAGGTCCAGATCGAAGGTGGCCCGGGTGCTGCCCGTGTTCTGTTGCACCACTTCCACCTCGCCATGCTCCACGGCGCTCACAATGGCCACGTGGCCGTAGGGGTTTCCGCGCCAGCCATCGAACACCACCAGGTCGCCCACCTGCGGAGGGGTGGCGCTGGGGTTGTTGTATTGCCGCAGTCCGCGGTCGGTGTTCAGTTCGCCGTCCTTCACCGCGCTGTTGAACAGGTCCTTGGCGTGGCCGTAGCTGTTGGGCATGCGGTGGCCGTAGTGCTCCAGGTAGTAGCGCTTCACGAATTCCACGCACTGGTAGCGCAGGCCCACATTGTAGCCGTCCACCACATTGCGGCCGCTCACGTTGCTCATGCTTCCGTTGTGGTACACGATCACGCCGTGCAGGCTGTCGAGCGGCGCGCCGGGTTGCAGCGCGATACGCGTTGGAGGCCCGCCGCAGTTGTGGGAGCATTGGGTCCAGACCCACCAAGCTGCGACCGTGCAAAGGAGCAGTACGACCACGATGAGCAGTAGCCGTCGCATCGACCGGTCTTTCCTGCCGGGGAACGGCATCAGACCAACATGCCCACGATGGTGGCGCTGAGCTGGCTGGCGAGCGTGCCGCCGAGCAGGGCGCGGAAGCCGAACTCGCTGAGCCATTGCCGTTTGCTTGGAGCGAGAGAGCCGATGCCACCGATCTGGATGCCGATGCTGGCGAAGTTCGCGAAGCCGCAAAGCATGTAGGTGGCCATGACAATGCTGCGTTGGTACGTAAAGACCCCTTCGTTCTTCATCCGGGAAAGGCTTTCGTAGCCCACGAACTCGCTGGCGATGATCTTCTGCCCAACGAGCTGTCCGGTAAGGGTGATGTCCTGGCTGGCCACGCCGATCAACCACATGATGGGGGCGAAGAGGTAGCCGAGGATGAACTCCAGTGACAGTCCTGCGAAGCGGCCGTGGGAGACAGTGGCCACCCAGGCGTTGATCCCGATGGCATCGCCGAGCTTCAGGAAGGCGTAGTTGAACATGGCGATGAAGGCGAAGAACACCAGCAGCATGGCACCGACGTTCGCGGCGAGCTTCAGGCCTTCGGTGGTGCCATTGCTCATGGCATCGAGGAAGTTGCTGCCCACCTGTTCCATGCTCACTTCGAGCTTTTGCTCGATGGGTTCGGTCTGGGGGAACAGGATCTTGGCCACCACCACGGCACCGGGTGCCGCCATCACGCTGGCGGTGAGCAGGTGCTTGGCGAAAAAGAGGCGCATCACAGGGTCATCCCCACCAAGGAAGCCCACATAGGCCGCGAGCACACCGCCCGCCACGGTGGCCATGCCAGCGGTCATCACCAGGAAGATCTCCGAGCGGTTCATCTTGTCCAGGTAGGCCTTCACCATCAGCGGTGCCTCGGTCTGCCCCAGGAAGATGTTGCCGGCCGTGCTGAGGCTCTCGGCACCGCTCAGCTTCATGGTCTTGTTGAGGGCCCAGGCCAGGGCATACACCACTTTCTGGATGATGCCGAGGTAGAAGAGCACACTGGTGAGCGCACTGAAGAAGATGATGGTGGGGAGGATCTGCAGGGCGAAGATGAAGCCCATGCTTTGCACGTTCATCAGGTCGCGGAACAGGAATTCGCTGCCGATGCGGGTGAAGTCAAGCACTTTCACGAACAGCTGGCCCACGACCTCAAAAGCCACCTGCACGGGCGGTACATAAAGGATCAGCAGGGCCAGCACCAGTTGGAACGCGAGGCCGATGCCCACCACTTTCCAGTCCACATTCTTGCGCTTCGCACTGAACACCCAGGCGATGGCGATAATGATCAGCATGCCAACGACGCCCCGAATGACGCTTTCGAAGGAAGCTCCGCTGAGCGGGGCCGGTCCTCCTTGCGCGAACGCGGAAATGGGCAGGAAGGAGGTCAGCAACAAGGCTGCACGATACAATGCTCGCATCAGGTTCGGGGATGTAATGGGCGAAGTTGCTGTTTGCCAGCGACCCGCACAACTGCCGGGATCGCTTAGTTGGTGCCTTCGCGCCGCTTGATCTCGTCGCGCAGCTTCGAGGCCCGCTCGTAGTCCTCGTTGTCCAAGGCCTCTTCGAGCATGGTGCGCAGCTCTTCCACCGAGACCGGGCCGGACTTCTTTTCAAGCTTGCCCTTCGGTTCGCCCTCTGCCTGTTCCTCTTCGCCCTCTTCCACCTTCAGCCCTGCGGCACCCAGGATGAACTCGTAGGTGTAGATGGGGCATTCAAAGCGCAGGGCCAGGGCGATGGCATCGCTGCTGCGGGCATCGATCTCCACTTCGAGGCCTTTCTGTTCCACCACCAGCTTGGCGTGGAAGATGCCTTCCACCAGGTCGTTGATGATGACCTCCTTGAGGGTGAATCCCAACGTGTCGCTCACATGCTTGAACAGGTCGTGCGTGAGCGGCCTGGCGGGCTTGATGTTCTCCACCTGGATGGCAATGGCCTGGGCCTCAACACCGCCGATGATGATGGGAAGCCGACGATCGCCATGCACCTCGGAGAGAATGAGGGCATAGGCCCCCGCATGGGTATGGCTGTACGTGATCCTCAGGAAGCGCAGCTCGACCTTCTCCATGCAGTTCGCGAACGGGCCGTGAAGATACGCGAACGCCCCGATCCGGGATGGATCGGGGCGTTCGCTATCGCGCTATTTCCGATCAGCGCTCGGCGTTGAGCTTCTTTGCAGCTTCGATGAGCTTGGGCAGCACCTCGAAGGCGTCGCCCACGATCCCGTAGTCCGCGGCCTTGAAGAAGGGCGCTTCGGGATCCTTGTTGATCACGCAGATCACCTTGCTCTGGTTCACACCGGCCAGGTGCTGGATGGC
>JBEICT010000217.1:0-5593 GCA_040383865.1 Flavobacteriales bacterium
AAGGCTCCCCGCAGCTCATCTACACGTCGTCGGCCCCGTTGCCCGAGTCCGAAATCCTCCACCGTGTCAGAAACGTGGGGATAGAGGGTTCCGCAAATAGTGCCTTTTTTGCCGAGTGGTCGTGTGAGCCTGGTGCTGATCCGGCTGACCGGGCTGCTCTGGCTCGACCAGTTGTTCGCCATCCTCTTCGCGCTTTACATCATCATCACCGGCCTTCGCATTTTCAGGCGATCGGTAGCGGGGATCATGGACGAAGCGGATGTCGAGGTCGCCTCCACCGTCATCGGCCTGTTGGAGGAACATCGGAAACCCCACTGGGTGGACATCCACAACTTCCGGATCATCAAATATGGCCGTGTCCTTCACATCGACTGCCACGCCACGTTGCCCTGGTACTATTCCCTTGAGGATGCCCACGCAGAGATCAGTGCCATGGAGCAGCTGGTGAATGACCGGCATGACCAGGACCTCGAACTGTTCATCCACATGGACCCCTGCATCCCCAGTTCCTGTGGGATCTGCGAACTGGCGGACTGTCCTCAGCGGAAAGCCCCTTTCCGGGAGCGCATCACCTGGGACCCGAGCACCGTTCTGGCGAATGCCAAGCATGGCAGCATGCACCCCAACGTTTCCCCTGCAGCGTGATCCCGGACCTTTGGCCGAGCCTGAAATGAACTCGGCTTAAAATGTCGAACGCCCCATTCGGGGCGTTCGATCGGTGAGGGTGGTAGACCGGGCTTGAACCGGCGACCTCCGGAACCACAATCCGGCGCTCTAACCAACTGAGCTACAACCACCATTACCAGTCACCGAGGTGAACAGGGCCGCAAATCTAGGCGTATGGGAGCTACATCACCAAGGTCCTTCCCTTGCTCACCGGTCCCGAGCGGGTATTCAGGCGATGTGAGCGCATCGAGCGGTACAGGCCCGCACCCTATGTATTTTGCGCCCGTTCCATGCATGTGCTGATCATACCCAAGTGGTATCCCGGTCGGAAGGACCCCCAATTGGGTGATTTCCTACGCAAGCAGGCCTTGGCCACGGCGAAGCAGTTGCAGGTAAGTGTCCTGTACATCACCGCTGACCCGGATCAATCCGCTGAGCACGAGCAGGAACTGGAAACGGCGGATGGAGCGTGGGAACTGCGATGCTACTACCGCTCCAGCACCCATCCTTGGAGCCTTTGGCGAAAGGCCGCGAACCTATGGGGCTACCTGCATGCTGCACGCCGCGGATGGAAGCGCATGGAGCAAGAGCAGGGACTGCCCCAAGTGGTTCAAGCCTACATATTGGCCCGACCGGCATTGCTGGCCTTGTGGGCCAAATGGCGGTACGGCATCCCCTATCTGGTCAGCGAACAAAGCAGCGAGTTCCTGGATGGGAGCTACGACGCCAAAAGCCGGACCTACAAAGCCCTGTGCCGATACATCTGCAGGAAGGCCGCGACCGTTACGGCCGTTAGCGCTTGGTTGGGCGATGCCTTGGTCGGCCATGGTCTATGCCGCAACTATGAAGTGGTGCCCAATGTGGTGCCCGGCCTGGACAGGCCGTTGCCTCCGGCCGGAAAGCCTGGCCACCTCTTGATGGTGGCCGACCTGGTGGACAAAACGAAGAACGTAAGCGGTGTGCTGCGGGCCTTGGCCGTGGCAAGGGAAACGGAACCCTGCCTGATGCTCGACCTGATCGGCGATGGACCGGACCGGGCCCATTTGGAAGGGCTGGTGCGCGAACTGGGACTGGAACAGGTGGTGAGAACCCATGGTCGACTGCCGAACAGCGCAGTGCTGGACCATGTGGGCCGTTGCTTTGCCATGGTCATCAACAGCAACGTGGAGACCTTCAGCGTGGTCACTGGCGAAGCCTTGGCTCAAGGCCGACCGGTGATCGCAACACGATGCGGTGGTCCTGTTGCGTTCGTTACCCCGACGAATGGCATGCTCATTGAACCCCAGGACGACCGCGCACTGGCCGAGGCCATGATCCACTTGACACGCAACGCCGCCCAATACGACCCGGCCACCATCCGCAGCGGCGTGAACGATCGTTTCAGCCCGGCGGCGGTCGGTGCCGGATTCGCGGCCATCCATCAACGCATTGCCAGCGCCCATGGCTGAAGGACCCATGACCAAGGTGGCGGTCATCGTCACAGGTGACCCTCCACCCCGCTGGCAGGTGGACGCCCTTGTGCAGATCAGCGAACTATCCTCTGTGGAGATCACGACGATACTCGCAGTGCCCACTCCCGTGCCGAGAACCTCCGTGGCCACGATACTGCGCGATCGCTGGGTACGACGTCAGCCGCGCCTTGAGGCCAACCAGCCCACGGCCATGCCCGACCGTTTGAACCGGCTGGTGCGAACAACGAACGACCCTGACGCGGAGGTCGGTCGCATGAACGCGGATGTGGTCATCTGCCTCGCGCCGGACACTTGCCCATCCCCAAAAAGTGGTCGGGAGATCTGGAAGATCGTGGGGAATACCGAACAGCTCGGCATGGACGAGGTCCTGGACCGTTCGAACGTGGCCTGCCTTGCCCTTGTTCGGCACGACGGTACCGTGCTGATGCAGGCCTGCTTATCCGTCACGGCCTCGACCCTCTCGATCAATGCCGAACGGCTGTTGAAGGCTGCCTCCTCCTGGCCATCTCGATCACTTGCAGGGTGGACCGATGGCCACCGATCGGGAAGCGGATCCGTTCCAGCAACATTGCCGATAGTGCGTCCAACAGCGGGCAACCTCACCGTGCTTCGATCCATCGTGAACAGGCTCATTCAGCGCCCCGAACAACTGAACACACCAACGATCGGGGAGGAATGGAACATCGGCGTTCTGTACCAACCTATCAGCAGTCTGCTGACCGATGGCAATAGTGTGAACGTTCGCTGGTTACCCACTCCAGCGGAAGGAAGCCAACGGATGCAACCCTTTGGTTACATGGATCACGAGGACCGTTTGACGGCCTTGTACATAAAGGTCGATGGTCGGGAGAGAAAGTGGTCGGTCGCCCGCGTAAGGCCCAAGGGCGACAATGTGCTCAAGCGCTCACGGCTCCTGTTGGACCTTGAGCCTGGGAGCGGTTATCCCTTTGTACTGGCCGGTGCTGAAGGCCCCTTGGTGGTGATCGGTTCGCATGAGGGTCGTGCCACCGCATTTTACCGGTTCAATGCAGCAAGTGATGCACTTGAACCCGCACACATCGTTCTGGACGAACCGCTCTGCTCCCCCACCCTTTTTCAGCATGGTGGAAAGTGGTGGCTCATGGGGACCAGTGTCGACCAGCCGGATGCCGAACTGTTGGCCTTCCACAGTGAACGGGTTGAAGGACCATACCACCCTCATCTACTTGCTCCGCTTAAACTGGACCTGCGGTCGGCGCGACCCGCGGGAACACCCTTCGTTGTTGACGGGCAACTTTACCGACCAGCGATTGATGCCTCCGTTCCCGGACAGCCGAGAATTGTGATCCAGCACATTGACCTGTTAACGCCCGAGCGGTTCGAGGAGCACACCGCACGCCACGTCCCTTTGTACCACGGCACCACCTACCCACACGGTACACGAACGCTTTGTGCCATGGGCGATGTGACCTTGGTGGATGGTCTTCGCTTGAGCGGCAACAAGACGCCGCAGAAACCTCCTTCGAAACGGCACCGTTCCTCACGCAAAAAGCGTTCATGATACGCCCTGTTGTTGGCACCATTGGCACCCGCGTGGCCCTGGCCCTGCTCAACCTGGCCATGGTGGTCGTCGCAAGCCAGCGACTGGGGGCCGAAGGTGTGGGCGTTATCAGCCTGATCATACTGGGGATCACGTTCATTCTGTTGATGAACAATATCGTGGGCGGCGGCGGACTGGTGTACCTCACGCCCCGCCATGGCCTCGATGCGCTTCGATGGCCCTCCTACGCTTGGGCCTTGGTGACCGCACTTGCCGCCAGCCTCATGGTCAGTGTGGTCCCCTTGGTCCCTTCGGAATATGCGTTACACCTCGTGGCCCTGGCGTTTCTTCAGTCGCTGTGCACGATCCACCTGGGCTTGATGCTGGGCCGCCAGCGGATCGCGGCACACAATGCCGTTCTCATCGTTCAGGCGGGCACCCTTCTGCTTGCTTTCCTCTGGTTCCTGGACCATGGCAATGCCGACGTGATGGACCATGTCCATGCCGGCTATCTCGCCCATGGACTCACCGCCTTGGTATCCGGGATCCTGAGCCGGGCTCCTGGTTCATCTCGCTCCCGACCGAACAGCTCGGATGCCATTCGTGACCTGTTCCGGCAAGGTGGCCTGGCCCAGGCGGCGAACGGACTACAGTTGCTTAATTACCGGTTCACCTACCTGCTCATCCAGAAATGGCTGGGGGCTTCATCGCTGGGCCTTTTCGCCATCACCACGCAACTTTCGGAGAGCGCGTGGCTGGTGCCCAAGAGCCTTGGCCAGGTGTTGTATGCCCGGGTGAGCAATTCCCATGAGGCCGACGAACAACGTGCCCAGACCCTGGCCGCCCTGAAAGCCTCCATGGCCTTCACGCTGGTGGTGGTCGGTGCACTGCTGATCCTGCCGGACGTTTTTTATCGAGCGGTCTTCGGTCCTGAGATCACCGGTCTGGCCCCGCTTGTACTGGTGCTGGCCCCCGGCCTGTTGGCCATGGCCGCCTCTCAGGCCATCAGCCATTTCCTGAGCGGCACGGGCCGAGTGCGCCACAACACCATCGGTTCGGGTCTGGGCACCGTGCTGACCTTGGTGCTGGGACTTTACCTGGTACCCCGTTACGGACTGATGGGGGCCGCTGCGACCGCCAGCTCCGCATATTGCTGCGCCACGTTTTACCAATGGCTCGTCTTCAGCAGGCTGGCTATGGTGAGGTTGCACCACCTGTTACCGGATGCCCGTGATGCACAGCGACTACGCACGCTCTGGCGGAGAGCGCTCGGTCGTTGACCCGCTCAGTCCAATGCGGTCAGGTCCCTTACTCCGGGAGGTCTGGAAGTGGTGAAACCCTCTCCGAAAGTGGAACCGATCAGCCTGCCCATTTCGCGGGCCCGGCCTTCGAGAAAAGGCAGAAAATCCGGACGGGAGATGGGGCTCACGGGCTCCGTGCTGGACGGATCGTGGAATTGCGAGCGAAAACAGCGCAATGCCTCCTCCTTCCCGCTCCAGAAGGGAGTAATGTCGATGACCACATCGGGGTCGATCCACCGGTCCTGGACCGCGTGCCACACGGATGTTGGCCGCCACGGGACCTGATCCTCACTGGCAACGCTGGTGGCGATACGCCGAAGACCGCTCAAGAAGGCGGCCTGTGCCACCAGTTCGGCCGCACGACCATGGTCAGGATGACGATCGCGGATGGCATTGGTGAGAATGACCCGTGGACGATGCGCCCGGATGGAACGGACGACCATCAACAGGCTCTCCTCATCCACCCTGAAAAAACCATCGGCCATACCCAATTGATAGCGAAAGCGAACGCCCAGCACGGATGCAGCTGCTTCCGCTTCATTCGCCCGAAGTTCTGGAGTACCACGCGTACCCAGTTCACCGGCGGTCAGTTCCACAAGACCGACCGAACGTCCAAGGGAAGCATGGTGCAGCAC
>JBEICT010000218.1:0-5586 GCA_040383865.1 Flavobacteriales bacterium
CGGTCTTGTTGAGGCCCCAGGTCCCGACACCCTTGCTGATGAGGTAAAGGATGCAACCGGTGCCGTAGGCCGCGATGAGGCTGGCGATACCCATGAGGATGTACCATCCCTTGGGGGCCTTGTTCTCGATCGGACCCACGATATCGTTCGTGATATCGTGGTAGGTCTTGTGACCCAGGATGAGCGGTTCGCGGATCGCTGCTTCTGAATGCATGGGGTCCTGGTCGTTATCCTTTAAGCGTGATGGGCGGCCTCCTCTTCAACGTTGCGCACCTTGACGAGGTAGTTCACATTGGGCTGCACACCCACCTCCTCGAGCATATGGTAGCTACGGTCGCTGGTGGCCAACCCGCGCACCTTGCTGTTCTTGTCGTTCAGGTCACCGAAAATGATGGCACCGTTGCCGCAAGCCGCGCTGCAGGCGGTCTGGATGTCGCCATCCTTCACCGGGTTGCCGGCCTTCTTGGCAGCGAGCTTGCCGGCCTGGATGCTCTGTACGCACATGGAGCACTTCTCGATCACGCCACGGGAGCGAACGGTCACATCCGGGTTCAGCACCATGCGGCCCAGGTCGTCCCAAGCAGGGTTCACCTCGCCGAACTGCTCGGTCACGTAGTTGAACCAGTTGAAGCGACGCACCTTGTAGGGGCAGTTGTTCGCGCAGTAGCGCGTACCGATGCAGCGGTTGTAGGCCATCTGGTTGAGGCCTTCGTTGCTGTGCGTGGTCGCTGCCACAGGGCACACCGTTTCGCAGGGTGCGTGGTTGCAGTGCTGGCACATCACCGGCATGAACACCACCTTGGGGGTCTCGCTGGGCACCTCCATCTTGAGGTACATGTCGATCTTTCCCAGTCCGTCGGCTTCCGCGGTCTCCTTGGTGGTCTCGGAGCTGTAGTACCGGTCGAGGCGCAACCAGTGCATTTCGCGGCTGCGACGCACCTCGTCCTTACCTACCACCGGGATGTTGTTCTCACTATTGCAAGCGGTGATGCATGCCCCGCAGCCCGTGCAGCTGTTCAGGTCGATGCTGAGGCCCCAACGGTGACCCACACCTTCCACCGGATGTTCCTCCCATAGGTCGAACTCCAGCACGCTCTTCTTGTCCAGCGCGTTGATCTTGCCATCGCCGTTCACGTCCTCGTGCACGGCCAGCTCGTGGGGATGGTTGAACGCGTTCTTGTTACCGGCCTTGTAAACGCCCAACGCGGTCTCCTTCACCACACTGTGGCGGTCCATGTGGGTGAGGTGCGTCTGCGTGATGGCCACCGGGTAGGTGGCGCCGGTGGGGGTCACCGTCACGTTGAGCACATCGAAGCTCATGCTGCCAGCGGCCATGGCGGCCAGCGGATACGCGTTGCGACCCACGGGCTTGAATTCGCCGTTGTGATCGGTGATGCAAGCGGCCTTGCCCACTTTCTCGCCATTCTCGCCGCGACCGTAGCCCACCGCAATGGCGATGGTACCCGCCTTCTGGCCCGGAGCGGGCACCACCGGCAGGGTGATCTCACGCTCGCCGGCCTTCACCGTAACGAGGCTGGCCGGGGCCTTCTCACCGAGGTACATGTTCAGGCCCAGCTTCTCCACGTCCGACGGTGCCATGCACACATAGTTGTCCCACGTGAGCTTGGTGAGCGGATCGGGCATTTCCTGCAACCAGGGGTTGTTGGCATGCTGTCCGTCCCCGATGGCCTCGGTGGTGTACAGCACCAGTTCCCATTCACCGGCACCGGCGGCGGCCTGCTTGGCAGCAGCGGCGGCGGCGTTCACGTCAGCGGCAAAGGTCAACGGTGCAGGGGTGGCGGTGTAGGCCTGGTACACGCCATCGTGCACGGCCTGGTTCCACTGATCGGCGAAGAGGCCCATGACACCTCGGCTGGTCATGTTGGCCTCCCATGTGCTGCGGATGAAGTCGTGGTAGCTCTGGGTGGATCCGCTCCATTTCAGGAGGCTCTCCTGCCACTGGCGGGTATCGAACAGGTTGCGGATGGCGGGCTGGGCCAACGTGTAGTGTCCCACCTTAGGCAGGAAGTCGTTCCAGCTCTCCAGGTAATGGTTGTCGGGGCAGGTCCACTCGCACAGGGTGGCGGTCTCGTCCGCATGGCCACTGAAGCTGACCGTGAGGCCCACCTTGCCCAGACCGGCCTTGAACTCGGCGGAGTTGGGCAGGCTGTACGCGGGGTTCACACCGGCGATGAGCAGCGCGCCGATGGCCCCTGCGTTCATGTCCTTCACCAACTGGGCCACGGCGGCGTCATCACCCTGCTTGAAGTAGGTGTGACCGGCCATGTCGATGGTGCTGCCGTAGTTGCCCAGCATGTTGTTGATGCTGTTCACCAGCACCTGCACGCCTTCGTTGTTGCTGCCGGCCAATACCACGCAATTGCCCTTGGCAGCCCACAGGGCCTCGGCGGCCTTGGCGGTGGCGGCATCGATCTCGGCCTTGCTACCGCCCACCGCGGCCGCACCGGCCTTCTTGGCGATGTGGTCGTGCAGGCTGATGACGGCCAGGGGAAGCTCGCTCTGCTTCAGGGGCACACGCACATCGGCGTTGGCGCCCGTAAGGCTCATGCGTGCCTCGAACTGGAAATGCTTGTTCATGGCACCGCTCGGATCGCGGCGGTTGGCATACTGCCATACGTGCTCGGTGGTGCTGCCCCAGCTGCTGAGGAAATCGGCATCCACGCTCACGATCACATCGGCCTTGGTGAGGTCGTAGCTGGGCATCACGCGGCTGCCGAAGCTCTTGGCATTGGCGTTGGTGAGCCCGCTGTAACTGACGGTATCGTACTGCACATGCTCCACCGTGGGATACTTCGCTTTCAGCGCGGCCACGGCGGCGTTGGTGCTGGGGCTGATCATGGTACCACTGAGCACCACGATGCGCTTGCCAGCGGCAGCGGTGGCACCGAGCTTATCCGAGATGGCCTTGTCGGCATCGGCCCATGTGGCGTCGGCACCCTTGTGCATCGGGTTCTTCAGGCGCTCATTGTCGTAGAGCGACAGCACCGAGCTGTTGATGCGGGCATTGATGCTGCCCTTGCCCACCTTGGGGTTGTGGTTGATGCCGAAGCGGGGATTGCCCTTCACGTGGATGGGACGACCCTCACGGGTCTTCACCAGCACGCTCGCAAAGTCCTCCCCATCGTAGAACGTGCTGGCATACCAGTTGGCCACGCCCGGGGTGATGTCCTCGGGCTTGTTCACGTAGGGGATCGACTTGATCACCGGGGTCTCGCAGGCGGCCAGCGTGGCGGCGCCCAGGGAGAAGCCCAGGAACTTGAGGAAGTCGCGGCGCCCGGTGCTGGCGCCTTGGAAGTTCTGGTCGCCCAACACCTGGTCAATGGCCAGGTCCTGAGGGAACTCGTTCTCCCGTCCCTTGATCGCTTCGGGGTGCTGATGCAGGTCCCCGAGGTCCATCCAGTATCGCTTCGTGCTCGACATGTTCGGCGGCGCGGTTTCGGTCTTAGTAGTGACACTTGGCGCATTCCCAGCCGCCAAGCTCCTTTACACTGATCTTGTCATCCTCGAGGTACTTCTTCAGCTCGCTGTGGCCGAGATCGGTCTCGTTCAGGCGGGCCATCACCTCATCGTAGTAGCCGTTGCCGGCCATCTTCACTTCCTTCTGGTTGTGGCAGTCGATGCACCAGCCCATGGTGAGGGGTGCCCACTGCTCGGCCACGTCCATCTTCTCGTCGATGGGACCATGGCACTCCTGACATTCGATCTTGCCCACGGCCACGTGCTGTGCGTGGTTGAAGTAGGCGTGGTCGGGCAGGTTGTGCACCTTCACCCACTTCACGGGCTCGGTCTTGCCCGTATACTGCTTGGTGGCGGGGTCCCAACCCACGGCCGCGTAGATCTTGGCGATCTCTTTGGTGCCTTCGGGCGAACGACCCTCCTCCACTGCCGTGTGGCAGTTCATGCAGATGTTGGTGCTGGGGATGCCTGCGTGCTTGCTCTTTTCGACGCTGCTGTGGCAGTACTGGCAGTTGATGGCCAGGTTGCCGGCCTCCACTTTTCCAGCGTGCAGCGTGTGGTTGAAGAGGATGGGCTGCTCGGGCTTGTAGTGCTCCACCTCGTCGCCACCGTACACCCCGATGACCCAGGCGGCGTCCCAGAGCTTCAGCACGATGAACACCACGAAGAACAGGGCGATGATGCTCGCGAAGGCCTTGTTGTTCCAAGCCCACTCGCGGATGCTCTGGCCCATGGTGCGGTCCGGAAGGGGCTGCTTGCCCTCGGCCTCCTGCACGGCATTGGCCAGGCCCTTCTTCACACCGGAAAGGCTCATGGCCACCACCAAGAACAGCAGGGCCAGCACCACCAGCCAGGGCCAGGCGTCACCGGCATCGTTCGGGTCTTGTGGGACCACGGGTCCACCATCGGCCACTTTCGGAGCGGGCGGGGCATAATTATCGGCGTAGTACAGGATCGCGTCGATCTCCTCGTTGGTGAGGGCCTGGGCGGTCATCACGCTCTTGTTCCACTTATTGAAGAGGTCGTTCGCGTAAGCATTGCCGGTCTTCAGGTAGTCGGAACTGTTCTTGATCCAGGCGTAGATGTCGCCTTGGCCTTCCCAGCGCGCACGGGCACCTTTCAGGGCCGGACCGGTAAGGTCCTTATCGGGCTTGTGACAGGCTCCGCAGTTGCCTTTGAAGAGCTTTTCACCCGTGGCGTACAACGCCGCATCCGCAGGCTGGGCATGCACAGCGGTGAAGGAAAGGGTCAGGAAAAGCGCGAGGGTGGCGTAGAGGAGCCCGGTGGAACGTTCTGAAATCCTTGCTACAAGCGGCATTCCGAGCAGTTTTGGAGGAAGAGGGCCCAAGGGACCGGCCGCAAAAATAAACGGGGAAGCGATCGCGGCACGGCGCAAAGGCCCGCTTGCCACAGGGATGTCACTATTTAGAGCCGGTCTAAATAAGGTAACATGTTCCCCTCCTTCGAACCGGCACTGACCTGCGCGGCTGCGGCATACTTTTGGCCCTCTCCCATCGCATGCGCAACCTCCTGTTCCTCGGCCTGTTCACTGTAGTTGCCACCTGTTCCCAGGCCCAGGAGCCAACGCGCGTGTTCGAGCCATACAAGCCCGTGCCACAGCCCGTGGACACCCCGGTCACCACAATTCCCGGCCAGATCGCCGTGACCACCGACCCCCGGATCGACGCCACGTTGACGCGCTACACCGAATTGAAGCACCTGCAACGGGGCTACCGCGTGCAGATCTTCCTGGGCGATCGGAAGACCGCCGAGGAGCACAAGCGCACCTTCCTTCAGAAGTATCCCGATGTGCCGGCATACATGAGCTTCCTGGCACCCAATTTCCGGTTGCGCGTGGGCGACCTTCGCACGCGCCTCGAGGCGGAACGCCTGCTACGCGACCTGAAGGTGCTCTACCCGGGCAGCTACATCGTGCCGGACGAGATCGAGATGCCGCGCCTGCCGGACCCGCCGCAGTGATCGACCCCGGTCGCTGACAACAAAAAGGCCCCGTTCCCGGGGCCTTTTGCTTTTTACGGACGGTCGTGATCAATCAGCCAGCGTGCGCTTCACCTCCTCAATGGTGAAGGCCTCGACGGTGTCGCCCAC
>JBEICT010000219.1:0-5532 GCA_040383865.1 Flavobacteriales bacterium
CCTGATGCGCTGGATCGCCGCCCCCAGTGACAAGCACAATACGCACAACGAGGTGGAGGAAGGTTCTTCGGGCTATTCCGAGGGGTTGAAGCGTCAGCTCCTGGAGGACCGGATCGTGGAGCAGTTCGGTCTCGAGGCCAAGGGTGAAGAGCTTGACGCCTTTGCCAAGCGCTACATCGCCGACCAGTTCATGCAGTATGGCATGCCTGCGCCCGAGGGCGAGGAGCTGCAGCAGTTCGCGGCCCGCATCCTTGGCGATCGTGAGCAATTGGGCCGTATCCGCAACAGCATCGTTGAGCAAAAGCTCATGACCCACTTCAAGGCGTTGCTCAGCCCCAAGGAGAACAAAGTGAGCTACGACGCGTTCGTAAACTTGGCCAGAACGGTGTAGCAGCAGCACCGGGTCGTCGTTACTTCACGCCACAAACGCACCATTGATGTATCCCAAGGACGAATTCCTCAAGTACGCGGTCAAGCATCGCGGCATCAGCAGCAACACGTTGCACAGCTATACGTCGGCTGCGATCACCTCGTCGATGACCCCCTACATCATCGAGGAACGTCAGCTCAACGTGGCCCAGATGGACGTGTTCAGACGATTGATGAGGGACCGCATCATCTTCCTCGGTACAGGCATCAACGACCAGGTGGCCAACATCATCCAGGCGCAATTGCTGTTCCTGGAGAGCGTGGATGCCAAGAAGGACATCCAGATCTACCTGAACAGCCCCGGTGGAGGCGTATATGCCGGCCTGGGCATCTACGATACCATGCAGTACATCAACTGCGACGTGGCCACCATCTGCACCGGCATGGCTGCCAGCATGGGGGCCGTGCTGCTGTGTGCCGGCGCCAAGGGCAAGCGCAGTGCATTGAAGCATAGCCGCGTCATGATCCACCAGCCATTGGGCGGTGCCGAAGGTCAGGCCACGGACATGGAGATCACCGTGCGCGAGATCCTGAAGCTGAAGAAGGAGCTTTACGAGATCATCAGCAGCCACAGCGGCCAGCCCTTCGACAAGGTGGAGAAGGACAGCGAGCGCGATTACTGGATGATCGCGGAGGAGGCCAAGGCCTACGGCATGATCGACGAACTGTTGGTGAAGCATAAGTAATTGACCGTTCGCCGCGCCGATCGCGCGGATGAACGATGGACATCGTGCGAAGGCCGGGGACGGAAGCCCCCGGCCTTCGCCTTATCTTGCAACACTTTTGCCCCTTGGCACGTAATGGGGGCTGGCATCCTACCCATGGACAAGAAAGAGATCAAGTGTTCGTTCTGTGGCCGCGACAAGCAGGACACCAATGTGCTCATCGCCGGTATCACCGGGCACATCTGCGATAGCTGCATCACCCAGGCCCAGAACATCATCAGCGAAGAGCTGAACCAGCGAACGCGCAATGAGATGGAGGGCAGCCTCATTCTCCAGCGCCCCGCCGACATCAAGCGCTTCCTGGATGAATACGTGATCGGCCAGGAGGATGCCAAGAAGGGCTGAGCGTGGCCGTTTACAACCACTACAAGCGCCTGCTCCAGAAACCGGCGTCCGCCTCGGATGATGTGGAGATCGAGAAGAGCAACATCATCCTCGTGGGCGAGACCGGCAGCGGCAAGACACTGCTGGCGAAGACCATCGCCCGCATGTTGAACGTGCCCTTCGCCATCGCCGATGCCACAGTGCTTACCGAGGCCGGTTATGTCGGTGAGGATGTGGAGAGCATCCTGAGCCGTTTGCTGCAGGCCGCTGATTACGATGTGAGCAAGGCCGAGCGAGGCATCGTGTTCATCGATGAGATCGATAAGATCAGCCGCAAGAGCGACACACCCTCGATCACCCGTGACGTGAGCGGCGAAGGTGTACAACAGGCGTTGTTGAAGTTGCTCGAAGGGGCCACCGTGAGCGTGCCTCCACAGGGTGGTCGCAAGCATCCCGAGCAAAAGCTTATCCAGGTGGATACGCGCAACATCCTGTTCATCTGTGGCGGTGCGTTCGATGGTATCCAGAAGATCATTGCCCGACGCGTGAAGAGCAGTGCCGTGGGCTATAGTGCCAGCAAGGACTCCGGCAGGATAAACGAAGAGCATTTGCTCCAGTATGTCAGCCCCACCGACCTGCGCAGCTACGGGCTCATCCCTGAGCTTATCGGCCGTTTTCCCGTGCTCACTTACCTCGACCCCCTCGACAAGGAGAGCCTCCGTCGCATTCTCACCGAGCCGAAGAACGCCCTGGTGAAGCAGTATGTGAAGCTCTTCGAGATGGACAAGGTGAAACTGAGCTTCGACAAGAAGGTGCTCGACTTCATCGTGGAACGTGCCATCGATTACAAGCTCGGTGCGCGCGGGCTGCGCTCCATCTGCGAGGCCATCATGACCGACGCCATGTACGAGATGCCCGGTTCGCCCGAGCGTCCCGCCGAACTCCGCGTCACCCTCAGCTATGCCCGGGACAAGTTCGACCGTTCGCGCTTGAGCAGCCTGAAGGTGGCCTGATCACCGGCCGTGGGGTAACTTAGGCGCTCCCCGAACCATCCGTCACACTCGGGTGTTCGTGGAAGTCCAAACCTCCCGATCATGATCAAGAACATGTTTTTGCTCGCCACCCTGTTCGCCGGTGGCATTGTGTCCGCTCAGAAACTGCCCCAGCCCAGCCCCATCGGCAAGGAGGAGCAGATCGTTGGCCTTACTACTGTCAAGGTCGAATATTCGCGCCCCAGCGCCCGTGGCCGTCAGGTATTCGGTGATCTGGTGGCCTACGGTAAAGTGTGGCGCACCGGTGCCAACCTGAACACCACCATCGAGTTCGACGGGCCTGTCGTGTTCGAGGGTCAGAAGGTGGAGGCCGGCAAGTACTCGCTGTTCACCATTCCGAGCACCGATGCATGGGTGGTGATCCTCAACAAGAACACGGAACTCTGGGGTGAAGGTGACCGCAAGCCCGAGGAGGATGTGCTCCAGTTCAAAGTGCGACCGGCCAAGTGCGAAATGACCGAGACCCTTACCATCGGGTTCGCCGAGGTGAAGGACGACAAGGCCTTCCTGGAGTTGCGTTGGGAGAACACCCTGGTGCGTGTGAAGATGGAGGCCGATGCCACCGAGCAGGCCCTGGCCAACATCAAGGAGGCCATGGCACAGCCGGAGATCAAGCCGAGCACCTACCACCGCTGCGCGCGTTATTGCGTGGACAAGGGCGTGATGCTGCCGGAAGCGTTGGAGTGGGCCCAGAAGGCCGTGTCCATGGACAAGAAATACTGGACGCTTTATACCCTCGCGCTTTGCCAGGCCGCGAACGGCAAGACCAAGGAGGCCATTGCCACCGCTAATGAGAGCATGGAACTCGCCCGCAAGGAGGAGGATGCCAGCTACGTGAAGATGAACAAGGAGCGCATTGAAGAGTGGATGCAGAAGAAGTGATCCTTCACTGAGAAGATCGAAAAGCCCTCCCGCAAGGAGGGCTTTTTATTTTAGGACAACGCGTTCAGTGCACGTCCGTGCCGTCGAACCAGAACTCGGTGATCACGGTGTCATCGAAGCGCTCGCCGGGATATATTTCCAATATGGTGAACGAAAGGTCCATCGGATGCCCGTCGGCACGCTGACCGAAAAGGCGGGGCAGCGCAAAGATCTGATCGTCCCTGGTGTCGGATAGCGTGAGCTCGAGCACCGGCAGTCCGTTCTCGGATACCAGTATTCGTTTCACACGATTGTTCGCGCGCCAGGCCGCTTCGCTGGTCACAAGGCCATTGGAGACCTTGATCGTGTGCAGCCGTGGGCTCTCAGGCCCGAAACGATAGGTGAGCGATTGTCCAATGCCCGGTCCAGGGACCCCTTCACACCAGGCCGTGCAATAGTCCAGGTCGTGGACGTTGGCCGCGTCATAGGTGTGTTGGCCTTGGGCGGTCAGGGAGGAGGTGGCCCAAATGCTGTCAGGCCCGCCACCGCAGTACCAACTGCATTCCATGCCGATCACCTGGCAGGGGCTTTCACGCGTTTCGCCGACCGTATAGTACATGGAATCGAACCAAGCTTTTTCGGTCGCGTTCAGCTCGATCTCCGAGGTCATCGCCTTCGTGTACTTGTCGAACAAGGCGAATTGCGCAGGGGAGAGGTCGGGCGCATCGCCGAGCACAGGCTCAAGCACGAGCACCGGCGTTTGTGCGCGCAGGGCGATCGTGATACAGGCCGTGGCGACGAGCAGGAGCAAGCGTGGCTTCATGGTATCACATGCCAAGGGCCAGAAAACCGCCATCTGCCACAATGCACTGTCCGGTGATGAAGGACGACTTGTCCATGCACAGGAACGCAATTGCCGCAGCGATCTCATCAGGAGTGCCCACGCGCTTCATGGGCGTGCGGGAAAGGATCTTCTCCATGCGTTCGGGTTGCGAAAGCACGGGTTCGGTGAGCGGTGTGCGGATGTACCACGGGGCCACGGCGTTCACGCGGATGCCATCGGTCGCCCATTCAACCGCGAGGCTGCGTGTAAGCTGGAGCAAGGCCGCCTTGCTGAGCGCATAGGCCGCACCGCTGCCCACATCCACATAGGCGGCCACGCTGGCCACGTTCACCACGGCAGGGTGGGACCCTTTCTTCAACAAGGGGTGCAACACGCGCAGCAGCTCGGCCGGACCGAGCAAATTGGTGCCGATCACCAGGGCCTGCTCCGCCGCCTCCAGTGACGTCCAAGGTTTGCGGATGTTCATGCCGGCGTTGTTCACCAGCAGGTCCAAAGCGCCCCACCGTTCAGCGACGGCGTGTCGAATGTGTTCGCGGTCCGTTGCAACGGTCACATCGGCACGAATGGCATCCGGCCCGCCGGGTGTGCTGCGCGATACGAGCAGTACGTCGGCACCCAAGGAGCGCAGTTCCTCGACCGTGGCCGCGCCAATGCCACGTGTTCCGCCGGTTACCAATGCCCTTTTCCCGTTCAGGTCCCAGTTCCCCATGCCCGAAAGTTAGGTGCCTGAAAAGCGAAAGGGCCGCTCCTTGCGGAACGGCCCTTTCAAAGCGTTGAGGACTGCAGCTTAGCGCACGCTCAACTTCTTGGTCAGCGGACGACCGTTGTTCTTGATCGTCACGTAGTAGTTGCCAGCGGCCCAGCCTTCGGTGCTGAGGGTGTGGGTGTAGTTGCCCACGCCTTGGCTACCGAATGCCTGCTCGGCCACCACCTGGCCGTTGCTGTTGTGTACCACCAGGCTCATGCGGCCGGCTTCCACCACGTCGTAGCTCAGGAGCACGGTGCCGTTGCTGATGTTGCCGTTCAGGAAGCTGAGGCGGCTGTTGTTCATGGAGGCGTTCTCGCCAACACCCACGAACTCGTCATCGATCACCACGAAGATGAAGCAATCCACATCGAAGGCACCAGCGCCCCAACCTGCGGCGGGGAGGGTGTACCAGTCGCCATCGTTCCACTTCTCCCAGGTGAACTCACCGAACTGTACTTCGCCATCCGTGGTGCTCACCAGCGCGATGGAATCCTCCGTGGCCAAGGTCGAGAAATCGAAGCCGGCGGCGAATTCCGTTCCTACGAACAC
>JBEICT010000220.1:0-5499 GCA_040383865.1 Flavobacteriales bacterium
GAGGAGTCCAGGGGACTAAAACAGGCACTAGGCCTCAAAGCCTGGCCGGCAGGAAAGTTCACCCCTGGCTCCTTTCTCATTCTGGTGCTAACCTAAAGGCCGGTAGGCAGGTGCCCCCGTCCCATCCCTTCGCTGCGCAGAGCCTCTCGGTCGCTGCGCGCCCTGCGATGTACACCTTCGGAGTTGCTCGGGAGCGGCCGGGGTCGGGTCATTCGCTGTGGCTGCCTTGTCCCGCCCAGCAGCCACGGCGCTCCGGGGTCTGCTCGTGCCTCGCAGCCTCCTCGCTGCTCGTGGCTGCACAGGCGTTCCATCGGCAGGCCGCCGCTGCTGCCCCTCACTCGGACCTCTCATTTGCGGATATTTTGCGGCTATTAGCGGATATTCTCGGATACGGCCTTGCCCATTTCGGATATGTACCGGATATTTGCGGATATTCTCGGATATCCATGGTCCACACCTTCCGCACCGAGCTCACCTGGGAGCTGCTGCAGGCCCTCAGCCGGGTGGACCGCTTCGCCGGGGAGTGGGCCGGCATCGAGCGCCGCGAAGGCCGCTCGCTCAAGCACCTCAAGTCCATCGCCACCATCCAGAGCGTGGGCGCCTCCACCCGCATCGAGGGCAGCCGCTTGGACGATGCCGCCGTGGATGCGCTACTCGCCCAGTTCGACATCACCAAACTGGAGGACCGTGACCAACAGGAGGTGGCCGGCTACTTCGAGGCGCTGGATACCATCAGCGAGGCCTACGGCGACATCCGCATCGGGGAGAGCGAGCTGAGACACCTGCACAAGCTCACGCTCCAGTACAGCACCAAGGACGTCTGGCACCGCGGGGGCTACAAGCAGCGCTCCAATGCCGTGGAGGCCACCCTGCCCGATGGCAGCCGCACCGTGGTCTTCACCACCACCCCGCCCGGCGTGGAGACGGAGGATGCCATGCGCGCGCTGGTCACGTGGTACGGGCAGAGCGATGCGGCGCATCCGCTCGTGCGCGTGGCTGCCTTCTGCTACGAGTTCGTCACCATCCACCCGTTCCAGGACGGCAATGGTCGGCTCAGCCGCCTGCTGGCCACCTTGCTCCTGCTGCAACAGGGCTATCCGTGGGTCCAGTACGTCAGCTTCGAGCACGAGATCGAGCGGCGCAAGAGCGATTACTACCGCGTGCTGCGCACCTGCCAGGCCCAGCGCCCCGGCGAGGACATCGGCCCCTGGCTTCACTTCTTCCTCGACTGCCTGGTGGTGATGATGGAGAAGCTCCGCGCCAAACTGGAGGCGAAGGGCGCGATCGCCGACCTCAACGAACGCCAGCGCAACATCCTGCGCTACGTGCAGGCGCACGCAGGTGCCAAGGCCGGTGGTATTGCTAAGGCACTGGCCATCCCGCTGCCCACGGTGAAGAAAGACCTGGAGGTCTTGGTGAGCAGTGAGGTACTGGTGCGCGAGGGTACCGGAAGGGGCACGCATTACAGCGCGCGGTAGGTCGGAGTGGAACTTCAGGGGGTGACGAACCGTCACCGACTGAGCCCTTCGACCCACCGTACCAGCTCACGCTCATCCACGATGCTCCACGCATGCGGGTGCCGGTTGCCATGCTGCACGCCGCGCCCTTCGGTGGTGATGTACTCCGCCCGCGCATTCCCCACCGCCACCAGCGTATCGTGGATCCGCTTCATGGCGAAGGCGTTCAGCTCCTCGTAGCGATCGTCGCGGTTGGTGTGCCACCAGGCCGTGTCCGGCTCGGTGTAGAAGCGGATGGGCAGGTCCTTCAGCGGCGCCACGCTCGCGGACGAGTTGAGCAGGGGAGCGGCGCGTTCGTAGTTGGCCAAACTGTCCGTGGGCGAGCCGAGGGCGCTGTCCAGGAACGCGATCAGGTAACGCGCCTCGTCCTTGTATTCGGGGAAGCTGGTCTTCGCTAGGTCGCGCTTCGAGCATTCGTACAGGTGCACCAGGTCCAGCGGACTGTCCACGGCGAACACGCCTTTCAATTTCACGGGCGGCTCGGCCGACCGCAGCAGCGCCTTCGCCAGCAGCATGCTCACGTTGCCGCCAGAGGAGAAACCGCCGATGACCGTGTTCGAGGCATCCACGCCGTGCTCCTTCACCGCGCCCGCGATCGTGCCGATCACCTCCTGCTGCTCGGCCTCGCTCATCAGGATGTGCCGGTTGAAGTTCAGCATCAGCACCGCGATGCCGTTCGCCGCGGCCGTGTCCGCGATGGGCGACTCCGACCGCGTATCCGCCGCATCGCAAGGGAAGCAGGGGAAGAGGATCAGCAGGGCTTTCTGTTCGGCGGGGAGGAGGAGGTCGTAGGTGGGTGTGTGGATCTCGCGGGGTGATGTACTCTTACTCGGCGCGGGCAATTGACACGCGATCATTGATGCGCAAGCCAGAGCGAAAATTATGTGAGACACAGCGCTGATGTACTCAACGGAGGACGGCTTCTTCGTCAATGCGCATTGAACAACATACGCACTGGCTGCCGGGCTTGAAGTAGGCCTTTCTAGGGCTGTTCTTGCGGGTGGAAGTCGCAGGTTTCATGTGTGCTTCGACTACCATCCTGAACTCTCTCGGGGTTTGAAGAACCACAATCTGAAGGGCGCCATGATCCGAGTTCGCGTGCACAAACCCGTGCTTGCATTATTCATGTCGCCATAAGCGTAGACAGCATACTTCATGTGTCGCATGAAATGGATGCCACATGCTTGTCCTCCACGACGGGTGCTAACCACTACGCGCTTCTCCGCACCCAGTTCTCCTTTGTAGAGGTGCTTCACCTTGAAGGTCACTACAACACTTGTATCGGTCTTCTCGATTCGGACCACACGCCCGGTGAACATCATATCGACGGCATCCACCCCAGCCGCAGCTATGCAACTACAGGAGTAACCGGCTTGGGCCGCGATCAACGAGATGGTGAGAAGCAGTATTCGCGTGACGGATTGCAGCGGAAAGCCCGCAAGCCCTGTAATCAGGGCGCGGACTTGCAGCGGAAAGCCGGACCCCGGCTGCATTTGAGCCGGGGGCACGCCCAAACCCGCATTCCCATCATCTGATCGTCTGATCATCTGATCTTCTGATCCTAGTTCAACAACTCAAACACACTCGCCGCCCCCTGCCCCGTCCCCACACACATCGTCACCACCCCGTACTTCTGCTTCCTCCTCCGCATCTCGTTGAACAGCTGCACGCTCAGCTTCGCACCCGTGCACCCCAGCGGATGCCCCAGCGCGATGGCCCCGCCGTTCACGTTCACGATCTCCGGGTCGATGCCCAGTTCACGCACCACCGCCAGCGATTGGCTCGCGAAGGCCTCGTTCAGCTCGAACAGCCCGATGTCGCTCAGCTTCAATCCAGCCTTCTCCAGCGCCTTCGGCACCGCCGCCACCGGACCGATGCCCATGATGCGCGGCTCCACGCCGGCCACGTGGTAGGAGAGGAGGCGCGCGATGGGTTTCACGCTTGCACCGGGCCCCGACCCGGTGTTCAGCTGCTTCAGCATGCGCTCGCTCACCACCAGCACGAAGGCAGCGCCATCGCTGGTCTGGCTGCTGTTACCGGCCGTCACGCTGCCCTTTGCGTCGAACACGGGCTTCAGCTTCGCCAGCGCCTCCAGGGTGCTCGCCCGCGGACCTTCATCGGTGTCCACCACATACTTCTCCACTTGGCGCTTCTCTTTCGCGTCCAGGTACACGCGCTCCACGGTGTAGGGCACGATGTCGTCGGTGAAACGCCCGGCGGCTATGGCGGCCAGCGCCTTCTCGTGGCTGCGCAGGCTGAAGGCGTCCTGGTCCTCGCGGCTCACCTTGAAGTCGCGCGCCACGGCCTCGGCGGTGAGGCCCATGCCCCAGTAGTACGTGGGGTTCGCCTTGCCCACCTTGGCGTTCGGCACGATGCGCCAGCCGCCGAAGGGGATCGGGCTCATGCACTCCACGCCGCCCGCCACGATCACGTCGGCCTGCCCGCTGTGGATCTTGGCCGCCGCGATGGCGATGGTCTCGCTGCCACTGCTGCAGTAGCGGTTCACCGTCATGCCCGGCACCTTGTCGGTGTTCAGGCCCATCAGGCTGATCATGCGGCCGATGTTCAGGCCCTGCTCGGCCTCGGGCGTGGCGTTGCCCACGATCACATCGTCGATGCGGTCGCGCTCCAGCCCGGGCACCGAGCCCACCAGGTGGTTCACCACGTGCGCGGCCAGGTCATCGGGACGCGTGAAACGGAATTTGCCGCGGGGCGCTTTGCCCACTGCGGAACGGAAACCGGCGATGATGTATGCGTTCATGAGGGAGTTGTCTTATGTCTGAAGCAAGACTGTCCTATGCGGCTGTCGCGACGGTCCTACCTCCGACGAAAGGTTGTCGACGCCGCGATCCCGTGCGATCGGGCAACTGGCATGAGACAGTCTTGCATTGGACATAGGACAGTTGATTCAGCTGCGCGCAGGACGTTTCTTGTGTTTGGTTTCCAATTGAGCTTGGAGCTTGAAGATGCGGTTCATGATGTGGTCAAGTTCCGCAGTGATCTTGTTCGACTGCTCTGCCGTGATGTAGTCGAGCTCTTTTGCGATCAGTGTCTGCGTGAAGAGTTCGGCTGATGACCCACACGCAATTCCGAGGAAGTGATAGAATTCTCCATCATGGTTTCGTGCGGCTCCTTCGGCGATATTACTCGGCACCGATACGCCAGCACGCTGCATCTGGCTTGCCAGTCCGTACACCTCTTTTTTGGGGAACTTCTCAGTGGAACGATAGACTTCCACAGACAGCGCAAGAGCTTGCTTCCAGACGTCAAGGTTCTTGAAACGGTTCATGTGAGTTGAGCGGGTTGGTGTCTTATCGCGTGTTTGGTATTCACATCGGACAGTCTTGCTTCAGACATAAGACAGCGTAGGTCGCGTGCTAGGCATTCGCATAGGACAATCTTGCATCGGACATCGGACAGACACTCAATTCCGCAACACCTTCCCGCTGGTGATGATGGACTGCAAGCGCTCCAACGTCTTCCGCTGCATGCACAGCTCCACGAAGGCCTTGCGCTCCAGGTCCAGCAGGTACTGCTCGCTCACCTCCGTCGCCTCGCTCAGGTCTCCGCCGCACAGCACATACCCCAACTTCTCGCTGATCAGCGCATCGTGCTGGCTGATGTAATTGCCGCTGAGCATGCTGTTGGCGCCCACGTACACGATGCCGAGGCCTTCCTGCCCGAGCACCTTGATGTCCTTGCGCGGCGCGGGCTTGGTGTAGCCCTTGTTCCAGAGGTCCAGCGCGCATTGCTTGGCGTAGGCCAGCTGGTGGGCGCGGCTGACAATGACCTCGTCCTGACCACGACGCAAGTAGCCTAACGTGAAAGCCTCGTGACCGCTGGTGGCCACCTTGGCCTGGCCGATGGTGAGGAAGCGCTCGCGCATGGCGTTGATGCGGATGTCGCCTTCCTTCAGCTCGTCGGCGAGGCGCAGGGCGAACTCCTTGGTGCCGCCGCCGCCGGGGATCACGCCCACGCCGAA
>JBEICT010000221.1:0-5445 GCA_040383865.1 Flavobacteriales bacterium
CGGCGCTTCGAACGTATTGCCCAATGCAACTGGAGTTGTCCTTCAGGGCGGCACCTTGAGCACAGGCGCTACGGCTGGCTTCTCTGATATTGTGGGCACGCTCACACTGAGCGGTAACGGCACCATCAAACTCGGTACGGGCGCACACAGCCTCAATTTTGCTAGTTCGTCCTCTGTGATTTGGGGCGCGAACACCCTCACGGTGAACGGCTGGCAGGGCACTTCTGGCACGAGCGGCACGGAAGGCAAGATCTTCTTTGGTAGCGTTACTGGCACGCTTACTGCCGGTCAACTGTCGGCTGTCACCTTCACTGGCTACGCGCCCGGTGCAATGCTCCTCTCTACTGGCGAGATGGTACCCGTGCCCATGACCACGCTGCCGATCGAGCTGATCGAATTCAACGCGACCGCCAGAGGCCCACAACTCGTGGAGCTTTCCTGGAGCACGGGCTCCGAGATCGACAACGATCACTTCACCGTGGAGAGGTCCATGGATGCCAACGCATGGAGCCCCATTGCGGAGGTGCCCGGCGCGGGCAACTCCACGCAGCGCATCGATTACCTCACCATGGACCGGGAAGCACCACAAGGGCTGGTCTATTACCGCATCAAGCAGACGGACCATGATGGCGGCTTCACATACACACCGGTCCGGTGGGTCATGGTGGAGCCTGCGTCGGCGAACGGCCTGCAGGCTTACCCGAATCCGACCGCAGATGTGCTGAATGTCTACTCGGACCGACCAGTCTCCGGGCCGGTGATCGTGCTGGACATCCATGGCCGTGTGGTGCTACAGGAGCGCGCAACAGCGCAGGCAGCGGATTGCTGTTTCCGGCTGGACCTTCGGGACCTCCCTTCCGGCACCTACGTGCTCCGGTTGGATGGCCAGGTCCTCCGTATCGTGAAGCGCTGAGGCGCGCAACAATGCAGCGATCGCAACCCGGCCCCTGAACGGATTTCGGTCCCCGACCTGCTTGAAGGGTGCGGTATTTCGGGCCGATGCGCGGGCAAGGGACACGCACGGCCGAGGTGTGGGCCATGGCCCCCAAGGCGGTGATGATACCGACCACCCTTGCAGCCAGCTGCGGCTTCATGCTGCCCATCGCCAGTGCCATGCAGGCCATCGTGTTCTCCAGCGGTCACCTCAGCGTGAAGCAGATGGTGAAGGCCGGGGTGTGGATGGACGCGCTGGCCATGGGCCTGCTCGCAGGCCTTTGGCACTACCGGGCGCGGCCGTGTTCGGCGCCTGCGCGGATGGATACCTCAAAGATGGTAAGGGCAGCGCTTCGGCTCCGCATCACCGGCGGGCGGCACCACAGGCGGCTGGTACAGGTAATTGGTGTGACGCACCACCGCCTCATCGAAGCTGCGGTGATATTGCGGGGACAAGGAGCCGGATGTCGGCGGCACCAGCCAGCTCCAATCGCCCTTCACCGTTCGACCGGAACGCTGTTCCGCAGCGCAGAAGCGCTCGAAGGCCGCCGTCATCGCATGGTGGTCGCTGATGCGCACGCCATCGCGATCGAAGCTGTGCAGCACGGCACGGTTCAATTCCACCACCGCGCGGTCGCGCCAGAGCGAACGTTCGTTGCTGATATCCCAGCCGAAGCAGCGGCCCACCCCAGGCAGCGCATCGTAGCGGTCACCATCCACCAGGTCGCGCGAGGCGATCTCGGTGACCATGTAGAACCCGTTGAACGGCGCGCAGGGGAACACGATGCCACCGATCACGAGCGCCATGTCGGCCAGTAGCGGCACGGGATACCAATGCAGCCCCAGCTCCGCGATGGCGGGGTTCTCGGGATGCTCGATGCGCACCAGGGGTGCAAGGCCCGGGTCCTGCGCGAACACATCGATCGGCGGAAGCGGGGAGCCGGAAAGGTGCAGCATCCACGGTAGCGGCACAAAGGGACCACGCGCGGCGGGCGTCCAGCCGGCTTCCAGGCATTGGCGCGTGAACGTGGCATTGGGGCCATCGCCCACTATCCTTCCCTGCTCATCCACGAAGGCCGCGAACTGCACCAGCTGCCGGTTCTCCAGCCGAACGGGATCGGGGCCTATCACCGGGCGCGGGGCGAACACGGTGATGGCGCTGCGTATGGCGCCCCCGTTGCAGGCGAAGGCCATGTGCCGGCGGAGGGCATCGGTGACCTGTTCCGCATCGCTGAGCCCGCGGGCATCGAACACATGCAGCGTGCGCCAGAGGTGGCGCGCCACGCAGCGGTTGCTGTTGTACCAGGCCAGCCGTGCCCCATGCAAAAGCTCCTCCTGGGTGAGCGTGTAGGTGCCCGTGGCTTGCACCTCCGCAGCGATCGCCGCCATGCGTACTTCCAACGCATCGGGCGCAAGTTCCATGGTCCCCAACAGCTCTTGGGCGGCTTCCAGAAGTGATGATGTCCCCGTGTGGGAGGTGGTGTGCGTGCTCATGTCCGTGGAGCGGCTCCGCCGCGCAAATCGGTCAAGGTAACATTCCGATGGATACGGGCTGCCGCGTGCCCCTCCCGGTGGCTGTCCACATGTGGTGCCGAGCAGCAGAAGGCAGCCGAACAACGATCGAACGGCCATGGAGGGTTCTTGAGGCCGGCCTACGCGGCCGCCATGGTCGGGGCCTTGCCCGGATATGCTCGTGGGTCCAGCGCAGATCCAACGATGGAACCACTAGCTTTAGGGTACGAACCGACGTGATGCGCATACCCACCCTTGTTCGCCCTTTCGCTAAGCGTGTCCACCCTTACCTGTGCAGGCCAGACCGCCCACCAGATCACGGGCCTGGAGCATGCCGATGGACGACCAATCCACCGCGTTCGAGGATCGGAGCACGTTGAAATGGTCGTTGTTCGATTCACTGGCGGTGGCCCAATGCAACCCCACCCGGCCTTCGTCGGAAACGGCCTCCAACGATACCAGTTCGATGGGGAGCACGGCAACGTGGACCATGCCCTGCGGAACGCGCTTCCTGCACACGGCCTGGGCACCGCTCGAGGGAACCCTTTACATCACCTGGAAGATGGTCGTCGCGCCCGATCCCAGTTCAGGGATCATCACCAGGTAGGTGCCCGGCGCAAGGCCGCTCAGGACCGCCGAACCTTGTCCGGGCTCCAGTTTCAGGGACATGACCTCGCGGCCGGTCATGTCATGCACGGTGAGCACTATCGAGGGCCGGTCGTTCTTCGGCACCAGCACCCGTGTGGACCCCTCGCAAGGATTGGGGTAGACCACCAGGCGATCGATGGCACTGGATACCAATGGCAGGACATCGCTGAAGGTCTCTTCCCCATCATTGTCCACCATGCGGAGCCGGTAGTAATTTGTACCCGGGTCCGGGTTGTCATCCTGCGCGCTGTAGCTGAGAGTGGATTGGCTTTGTCCGGCGGCCGCCACCGTGGCGATGGGTATGAAATGCTCCAGATCGGTACTGCGCTCCACCACGAACATCATGCTGTTCTGTTCACTGGCCGTGGTCCACTGGAGCACATTGCGCCCTGCTTCGTGCCTGCCCACGAGATCCGTGAGCTCGACCGGCAGCAACAACGCTGGCATGCAAAAGCCCGAGGTGGCGGTACTGCATGGTCCGCAGGTGGGGCTGAAGAACATCCCCTGCATGGTGGCCGTCCAGGCCGTGTTGTTGCGACCTGGCGCGGTCTGCGCGCTGCTGCCGTTGCCGTTCTGCACCCCATGTACGGCAAAACCGCCGTTCCAGGTGGAGCACACGGGCTTGCTGGTGATGAAGGTGCCCAGGCAGTTCGAACCTTCGAACAACACGGTCTGGCTGGTGTACAACTGCGTCCAGCAAGAGTACATGGGTACGTTCAGATAGCTCACCACGAAACGCCTGTTGGGGGCGGTGCCCAGGGTCTGGTAACGGACCTGCCCTCCCATGCCGGGGTGGATGTCCTGCCAAGGCGCCATGACGGAGTTGTGTAATGCCGTGCTGGCCACGTTGGGTATCGCCACGGTCGCCCATGGGCTGTAGGTGCCGGCGTTACCGGGATTGAACGAGACGTAATTGTTGGAGCTGATCACACAACTGGTATAGGTGATCCCATTGAAGCAGAACGGGAAGCCGATGGGTACCAGCGGACTGTGCACATCGTCGGAGAGGGTCAGCTGGGTCCCCGTGAAGGGATCCGCGGCATAGACGGTAGCGACGGAGGAGTAGCACACGGGCGCTGGCGCTGCACAGCTCACTTGCAGGGTATAGGCACCCGCTGCAGCGCCAAAGCCATGCACCAGGATGAAGTAGTTGAAGCCCGACTGGCTCGAAAAGGTCAGCATCGATCTCACACCGCACCCATCGTCGTTGCCGGCCACGCACAGGGGCGCTCCACAGGAACCGGTGTAGACCCGAACCCGCGTATCGAACGTGCTCGTGCAAAGGGTCAGGGTCACGTTCTGCCCGTTGCCCACGAAGCGGAACCAAACACCAGGGCCGGCACCATCGCTGGTGCCGCAGAAAGGTGCCACATCGGGATTGAAGCCCACCGTGGTTCCGTTCACGGTCTGGCCACAACCGATCAGCGTGGCGCTCGTGCACACATCAGCCTGACCCTGAATACCGGTGGCCGCCAGCAGACCGAAAGCTGTCAAGAGGGGAGTGAGGCGCTGCATCATCATTATTTCTCAGCGAGCGTGCTTCTCATCACCGTGCCGTTGCTCACCAGCACCGGTCCATCCAGGACATGACCAGCGACGCACACCAGAGTTCGGAATTCAGTGAAGCTCATGGACAAGGGCGTCGCCAGTTTGAAACACGCATCGTCGTGGATGTATACGCACATATGCATCTCGGGGTTCTCCAGCAAGGCGTATTGTATGGCTTTGGCATCCACCGGGTCTGCCACACCAACAAGCTTGAAGCGGTAGACCAGATCACCCTGCTGCTCCATGCCCTGTGCATGTGCATCCTGGTGCATGCAGAACCCCAGAAGGAGGACCGAAACTGCTCTGATGACGAAGAAGGGGCGGTAATGTGCGATCATATCCGGCTTGGTTAATCGGTTTGTTGTCGATCGGACCGGCGTTGCCTCACCTTTTCAGTGGCCTTTGCACCGCCGTGATACTGCGCACCGTGAAACGACCAGCCTGCTGGATGTTCGACAGATCGCCGAATGATGCGTTGTTCCCTGTGTTCGCGCCGATCACATCATCCTGCATCTGCATGATGACCACGGACTTACCCACTGTAAAGGTGGTCGCGGTCTCGTTCGAGGTACCGATGGTGAGCACGTTGCCGCTGATCGCCGTGACCTGCGCATAGCCGTTGATGACCTGGGCGGTGCCGGTAAGTCGCGCGGCCAGCAGGACGAGCAGGATGGTGAAGCGCATAGGAAGTCCCCGGCCCTGGCAAGGGCGACCGGTCTGCTGGTCATTCCGAGCCCATGCGCCGGTGCATGTCAAGACCATGTTCACAGCAACTTCCATTGCCAAGCAAGGTTTAAGGTGACC
>JBEICT010000222.1:0-5439 GCA_040383865.1 Flavobacteriales bacterium
GCCACAAGCGGAGTAGAGCTCCACGCCCCAGTGGCCGATGGTGCCGGCGGCGATGGAGATCTGGATGGGCGACTGGTTGAAGCCGCTGTTGAAACGGTACCACACATCACGAATGGTCCCTCCCGTTCCATTACAAGTCGGAGCGGCGATCTCGTTGTTCGCATCGAACGTGGTTCCATTGGTCGCTTCGCCCGGGCATTGGGCCGGTGTTTTCACGAAGAGCTGCGTGGCCTGGCCGCAGAGTTCGTTGGCCGGTGGGCACAGTTGGTCGCGGGTGAAGTTGCCGAGGTTCCGGTCGCATGAGTTCTGCGTGGCATGCAGCAGGCGCACGTTGACCGAGCTCGTCAGAGGGAATGGACCGATGGGCTGGATATTCCATTCCACCAGGCCGGGTATGGTCTGCGGTGGACCACCATCCACGCTGTACCATAGGGTCGTCGTCGGTTCATCGCCCGTGGAGATCACTTCCACGTTCAGGGAGTAGTTCGATGCCGTGCAGTTCGTGATCGGAGAAACGGCACCGTCCGGACTGGTGCAGGCCGGTGTACATTTTACCTCGAACTGCCAGGAGGTCTGCTGGCCATCGCTACAGCTGCCCGAAGCATTGCTTTCCACTTCGAGGTAGAGCTCATTGCTCATGCTCATGCCACCCACGCCGGGCAGGTTGGCGTAGTTGCCGGTCAGCGAACCGATGGGTGTGCCGGTATCATCGCCCCCACTGTAGGCGCGGATCACATCACCGCTGCCCATGGTGCCGGCCACGAAGTCAAGCGTGATCGTCTCACCCGGTGGTGCCACGAAATGGAAGCTACGGTCGTCGTTGTTGGTGTAGCAGTGTTGCACGTTCAGCGTGGTGCCGCAGGTGATGTTCACAGGGCATGTGGACCATCGGGCACCCGTTACGCTGCCGCATACGGTGGTGCTCAGGCTGTTCGTGAGCGTATAGTTGACCTGTTGGGTCGTGGGGAAGGGACCAATGGTGTAGGTGCCCGTGGCCGGGATGGACAGCGGGGCCTGTGAAACCCCGTTCACGGAATAGGCCAGGCTTCCACCGTTCCCGATGGAAGTGACGTTGAACTGCACCGAATAATTACCGTTGGCACAGTTCTCCACCACGGTGGCCGTGGCCGCCGGGCAGATCGGCGCCGCCTGGGTCACGGATACGTTATCGAACAGATAGTCAACGCTGGAAAAGGTCGCATTGCGCGAAGCTTCAAGCCTGATGTAGACCGGCACTGCGGGGGTAGGCGTGAAGGTCATCGTGTAGGTGTTGCAGCTCTGGTTGGACACCGTCTGGGGCACATTGGTCCAAGTGGAGTTGTTCGTGCTCCATGCCGATCGCATGAAGTTGAACTGGCCCGATCCTGTGCGTTTGAACTGGAAGGTGACCGTGACAGGCTGACCGCTGTTACCCTGCGGCGGCGCAAGGTTCGGCGAGGTCAGGGTCCATGTGGTGGTGCTAATGGACGTACCGAAGTTCCGCCGGGCCCCATTGGCGCCTTCACAGGGTGTACCCGTATTATCCACCGCGCCCGAACTGAAGGTCCAGCCGCCCAGGTTGCCGGCCGTGTTCCAGGCCTGAGTGTAGGAGATCTGGGCGTGCATGGGGAGCCAACAGACCATGGCCAGAAGCAGGCCACAGGCCAGGTTCCATGGCTTTTTCCAGGATGGTGCGCTCAGGAACGTACAGAGTGGATATTGAGTGTTCATGCCGGGGGGTATTTTGTCGACAGAATGCACATTCCGTTCGCTGAATGAACTTATTGTGCCGTTGAGTGTGATCGCAAGTTAATCGGAGCGCGGGGCTCTGTCAAGGGAAATCCATGGACGGAAATCTACATACCATCATCTAAAATGTATTTTTCATAGACATAGGCAACCCCTTATCAACTCATTCGTCTACTCAATTCAGTTCGCCTTCAACGTACCAGGTGCTGCCGGATCCGGACGAGCCGTTAGTGACCCGACGTGCGGCAGGCCGGCCATCGCCGGAACCTCCCCCGGACGGCACCAATGCATAGCGCAACGCCCCTGCCCGAACTGCTTCGGACCGGGGCGCTACCCTCCGGTACATTATCGCTTAGCCGATCACCAACCGCTCGGTATACCGCTTGCTTCCGGCGGTGATGTTCACCATGTACAGGCCATCGGCCATTTCGCCGAGGCTCAGCACCTGGTACACCATGCCATCGTTCACAGCGATGGTACGGCTGCTCACGCGGGCTCCGCTCAGGTCGAAGATGTCCACACTGATCGTGTTCACACCCTCCTCCACTGCGCTCAGGCTCACCGTGAGCTGCTCGCCGTTGTTCGGGTTGGGGAACATCGCCAGTTTCGCATCGCCCGTGCTCGTGGTGCTGCCGCCGTTCACGCTCATCGCGTTCGGGCTGCCCGTGATCGTTACGCTGCACTCATCGCCCCAAGGCAGGCTGGTCACGCACCATACGCCGTTCTTGAAGGCACGTAGCTGCTCTCGATCGGTGCCGTTTCGCCGCGAAGTATCGTAACAACAGCAGTTGTCCGACCAGATCGGCCAGAGTTTCACCCGTTCGCGCTGAAATAATGGCTTTTGCCCCCCGTCAGAACCGCAATACCACGCCGCCAAGCACGTTCAATGGCGCCTGCGGGAACAGGGCGACCAGGTCCTGGCGGCGGCCATCGGCAACGAAGCTGTACACCCAACCGTTGTTCTCGTATAGCTCACTGAAGAGGTTGCGCACGGTGAGGTTGAGGCCCAAGGAGCGGTCTCCCTTGCCCAGCAAGACCACGTTCAGGCGCAGGTCGTTCACCACATAGGCATCGAGCATGCGATCTGCGCTTGATGTGTTGTCCAAGTACTGTTCGCCCACGTACTTGGTGGCCAAGGCGAGCTCGGCATGTCCTTGACCCCCGCGTTCCCAGAAGCGACAGACCAGTTCGCTGCCAACAATGACGTTCGGCGAGAAGGCGATGTCCGTAGTGCCAAGTGCATTGGTCCGCTGGCCGCCGTTGTCCCAATCGTCCACATATTCGGTGAAGGCGGTAATGCGGTTGCTGCTGAAGGTGGCGTTGGGGCGCCAGGTGAATCGGCGCGCGAACTGCACCGCACCGGTAAGTTCCACCCCTGCCCTGTAGCTGCTGGCCACGTTGGTGCGCAGTGCATAGCCCACATCGTTCAGCTCGCCGGTGAGCACCAACTGGTCCGTGTAGTCCATGTAATACCCATTGATACCAAAGGCCAGTCGACCACTGCGCCGCTCGTAGCCCAGTTCATGGTCGATCATGCGCTCGGGTCGCGGGCGGCTCTGCGGACTGCTCTCGATGAGGTCGCTGCGGTTCGGCTCGCGGTTGGCGATGGCCACACTGGCGTATAGGCGGCCACCTTCATGCAGTTTCCATTGCGCGCCTGCCTTGGGATTGAAGAAGGTCCAAGAGGCCTCCTGCGTCACGTTCTCCAACGCATTGTTATAGCCGAGGAACTCATGCGCCACGGACCGCACCTGTGCATCTCCGAAGAGATCGATGCGCTCGTTGATCGCATAGGTGAACTTGGCGAAAGCATTGGCGTCCGTCTTGGTGCCATTGTTATCGTAGTAGCGCTGCCGGATGTCGCTATCGCCCGCCCACTGCGCCCAAATGACCTCGCCGAAGTGGTCGCCATCGTACGTGCTGTAGCTACCTCCGATGGCCAGCCGGTGTGGACCGAACCGTTGCTCATAGGTGGCGTTCACGCCGTCCATGGTGTTATCCAGCCATCGCCGACGGATGACATCGCCCTCGGTGATGACCGTATCGCCCACCGCAATGGGACCGATGCCGTAGCGCCCCAGATCATCCTGCTCGCGGAACTGCTCAAAGAAGCCGCCACCCAACACGCGGAACAGCGTAAGGTTGAACGTACCCTGTGTGCCCACCTGCTGATCGAACAGCAGCTGGTAGTGCGTCTGGCGATAGTCGTCCACCTGGTTGTCGTAGGTGTACGGATTGTAGGTGCGGTTAGTGTCGATGACCTCGCGCGGCACACCCTCCCAGGCCTGGTAAGTGACCTCGTGCCCGCTCATGGTGAAGAAGCGGAGCGACCGCGTGCGTCCCAGCCATGCGGCCTGCAACTGATAGCTCTTCAGGTCCGCTGTAGCGCGGTCGATGTAGCCATCGCTGGTGATGTTGCTCAGGCGTCCGTCGATGCTGAAGCTGCCCGCCTTGCCCTCTTCACCCAGACCCATGAGCCCTGTACCGAAACGCACGTACTGGCGCTGTGTACCATAGGATCCCATGAAGACGCCAAGCTCGCCGAACGCCTTCTCGCGAATGGTGCTGCTGCGCATGTTGATGCTGGCCCCGAAGGCTCCCGGCCCATTGGTGCTGGTGCCCACGCCGCGTTGTACCTCAATGTCCTCCAACCCGCTGGCCAGGTCGGGCATGTTCACCCAGAACACGGCCTGGCTCTCGGGGTCGTTGATCGGCACACCATTGAGGGTGACGTTGATCCGCGTGGCATCGCTGCCACGGATGCGCAACCCGGTGTAGCCGATGCCTGTTCCCGCATCGGTGGTGGTGACCACGCTGGGCTGCAGGTCGAGCAGGATGGGCAGGTCCACGCCGGTATTGATGCGTTGGAGCTCCTCCCGCGTCACCTTGCTCTGGGCGAAGGGCGTACGCTCACCGGCACGCAGGGCGCTCACCTCGGCCTCGCGCATAAGCACCGCCTGTGGGCGCATGACCAGGCGCACATCCACCTGATCGGTATTGAGCTCCAAAAGCGTGTCCACCGGATGATAGCCAACGTACGACAAGCGCAGTCGCAGCGGGCCTTGACGCAGACCGCTAAGCGCAAAGCGACCATCGCGATCGGTCCATGTGCCGAAGCGCTGGTCCTCGCCGGCCACCACGCTCACGGCATCCAACGGGCCGGCATCGGCGGAGGTAACGGTGCCGGTGAGGCGGACCTGTGCAAAAAGAACGGTCGGCAGCAGAAGGCCGAGGAAAAGCGCAGAACGATAGTACATGAGGCTCCGTGTTCGTTGGTCGCGTCACGGAGGTGCACCGCAGTGGTGGCCTTGGTCTGCTCCCTTCGCAGCATTACCTGCGCAGGTTCGATGGGTGTGATCTCAGCCCGCCTATCGGAGGGCACCCCAGTGTGCGACGATGCAAAGCTAACAGGGAAAGGGGGAAGTGGTTCGGGGGGAATGCTGGTTCACCGCCAAGACGCAAAGAGCGCTAAGGGGAATGCTGGTTCACCGCAAACATGCCTGACGGTAGGCAGGGACGCAAAGGGCGCAGAGGGCAAGCAACGTGCGGCTCATGCTCCCGAGGCCTCGGGAGAACGCGGAGAACGCAGAGGGAATACGAAACACCGTTCACGTAGCGGCTACCGGCTAAGCGCAGAAGCCAGTGATGAGAGGTGTCCAAGCGGCGCTGTGGTCGACGACACCACGTTCAAGGGACCGATGCGATCAGCCC
>JBEICT010000223.1:0-5426 GCA_040383865.1 Flavobacteriales bacterium
CAGGCTGGCGCGCCAGTCATCACCGGCGGCGGCCACGCGTCCCAATCGGAGCGCTGGGTCGAATTCCTGGGTCACTTTGCCTCGTTGGCCGACCAACGCGTCCATGTTGGTCTTGACCTCCGAACCTTTCCACATGCGCTTCATCAACAATGGACGAATGGTGAAGAAGGATAAGAGCGAGAAAGCGCTGAAGGCAACAAGCTGTGCGCTGGAGCCCAGGCCAACGGCTGCGACCATGCTTGCGCCAGCAGCCCCCACACCGAGGCAAAGAAGGAAGAACCCTGGCACAAAGATCTCGGCAATGAACAGGAGTATGCCTGCCGCAGCCCACCAATGCCACTGAAAAAGTTCCATGATCATAGCGTGATTTTCTGTTCGTTGCCGAAGATAGATGCCCACGCCGGAACCCTACCGATGCCTCTGATGAACGGCTGCACGCCCGGAACAGCGGTCGCAAGGGCACACCTGCCGAACGGTCCGCTCGGGGTACTTTCGCCCCATGCTCGGCAAGCTCCTGGCCATGCTGCGTTCGCCCCAAGGGCGCGATGGGCTGCTTACCTACCTCACGGAAGGACTGGCGCTCCTCGGCATGGTACTTACCTACCGCTTGGCCGCCATGCAGGGCAAGGAGGACCTTGACCTGTACGTGATCGCCAGGCGTACCATTTCCTTCCTGTTCCCGGTGATCCTGCTGGGTGCCATGGTCGGCATCACCCGGTTCGCGGCCATGAGCACCGCCCCGGAAACGGCCCGCAGGTATCTGAAAGGGGCACTGTCCTACGTATTGCCACTGGGTCTGGGCCTGTGGGGGGCTACCGCTTTGTTCGCCCGCCCGCTCTCTTGGACCATATTCGGCACCCACGAACAGGCCCCGCTGATGGCACCGGTCGGGCTGATGACGCTCGGTATCGCCTTGCACGGCGTGGCCTATGGGTATCTGCGTGGCCGGGGAGCCACCGTGTTGGCCAATGCACTGCAACTGACCGTGCTTGCTCTTGCCCCATGCGGAGCCTTCCTCCTTTACACGGAAATGAGCGCCGTGCTCTGGTTCACCGGTGCGGCATGGGCGATCTCTGCCTTGTTATCCGTTTGGCGTGGCATGTTCGGCGCAACGCCGGGAGGCTCGAGGCGCCAGGGAGCGGAGTTGTTGCGATACGGTCTTCCCCGAGTTCCAGGTGATGTGGCCTTGGGCGCTTTGCTCACCATACCCGGCTATGTGGCACTGCGCACCCATGGCCTCGACCTGAGCGGCGAGGTCGGTTTCGGTGCCACACTTCTCAACATCGCAGCCGCGGTGTTCTCCCCAGTGGCCCTGCTGCTGTTGCCCTCGGCCTCTGCGCAACTGGCCGCTGGTGATCATGCCGGGCTTGCGGACCGCGTGCGTCAAATGTCGCGTATCATTCTGCTGGCCTCCTTCGCTCTAATGGCCGGATTTGAGGTACTTGCGACACCTGTCCTCGCGATCTATCTGGGCCCGACCGGCGAACAGTATGTGCCCATGGCCCGGCTCATCTTCCTCGGTGCGCTTCCCTTCGCCTATTTCAATGGAATGCGAAGTGTGTTGGACGCCTACTTCCGCACCCCTCGGAACGGCGTCAACCTCTCCAAGGCCTTCCTGTTGTTATTGCTGGGAAGTCTTTTCCACCTCTTCGTGCCCACTCCCTGGTACACCATGGGGATCGTGCTATTGGTGGCGTTGCTCTATCTGGGCTGGGCCACCTGGCGCGATATACGCTTCGTGACCAGCGAGCTCGATCGTTTGGCCGCACAGGGCGATCACGTGCTTCAACTCCTGGTGGTGATCCCGGACAAGCAAGAGGGTACCGTGTATGCCAAGGCGAAACAGGAAGCAGCGGCGTTGGCCGCACACGGCGCGCAGGTGACCCTGTTCCATCTAGAGGACCGGTCGTCGCCTTGGAGGCTTTGGCGTTCGAGGGCCAAGCTGAAACGGTTGCTTCAGCGCACCCGGCCCGATGTGGTACACGTGCATTACGGTTCAGTGGCCGGCCTGTTCACCGTACTTGCCAGCGCCGTTCCAGTGGTGGTGACCTTCGTTGGCGATGACCTGGACCGCCGTTCGGTGCCCGGTGTCATGCGGCCATGGCTGGGTAAACTGTTCTCCCAACTGTCCGCCTTTTTCGCGGCCGGGATCATTTGCCGGGACGAGAATGTACGGTCCATGCTCTGGTGGCGGAGTTCCGAAGCCTGCGTGCTGAAGGACGGGCATCAGGGCGATGAAGTGGACCTTACGCTGGCCCATCTGCGATCGGTGGCCATGCACAAACCGGCAGGCACATGAGGCTGCTTATGCTCGCTGCGGCCTCGTCGGTCCACACCATACGCTGGGCGAACGCTTTCGTGCAACGGGGAATGGAGGTCCATCTGGTGAGCTTGCATACCCCGCATACGCTGTTGGACCACCGTGTAACGGTGCACCGGTTCCCTAATCTGAAAGGACTCGGGTATGTGGTGAACGGCCCTTTACTGGCCAGGCTGGTGCGCACGCTGAAACCCGATGTGGTGAACGCGCATTATGCCACAGGCTATGGAACACTGGCCCGATGGTGCGCACCGGCGCCTTTGGTGCTCAATGTATGGGGGAGCGATGTTTTCGGGTTTCCCGAAAAGAGCCCCCTTCACAAGCGATCGTTGCTCGGGAACCTGACGCGTGCGACCCATATCGTCTCCACGAGCGAGGCCATGGCCGCTCGCGTCCGCAGCTTGTTGCCGGTTGCCAAGCCATTGACCGTGGTCCCTTTCGGGGTGGACACGGACCTCTTCACCCCCAGGCCCCCTGGCGATAACGTGCCCAAGGGAGTGACCTTCGGAACCGTGAAGGCGCTTGAACGGGTCTATGGTATCGATCTATTGATCGAGGCCTTTGCTCTGCTGGTCGCGAAACGCCCCGCGCTGGAGCTGCGGCTTCGGATCGTTGGTGGTGGTGGTCAACTGGACGCCTTGCAACGGCTGGCTGCAAGCAGCGGGGTCGCGGACAAGGTCACTTTCGTTGGTGCCGTGCCGCACGATCGCGTACCAGATGAACTTCGAAAGTTCGATGTGTTCGTCGCGCTCAGCCGGGCGGAAAGCTTCGGTGTCGCTGTGGTCGAGGCAGGCGCTTGCGGATTGCCCGTGGTGGTGAGCAATGTGGGAGGATTGCCGGAAGTGGTCCGCAATGGGACCACAGGCCTGGTCGTGCCTGCCTCCGATGCGTTCGAGGCATCCGTTCAGATGGGGCGACTGTGTGATTCGCCGGAGCTGCGGACCTCCTTGGGCAGGAACGGTCGGGAGATGGTGTGTTCCGAGTTCGCATGGTCCGTTTGTGTGGACCGCATGCTGGATGTCCTTCAGAACAATGTGAGGCAGAACATGAACCGATGAAGGTCATCTTCCTTACCCAGTATTTCCCGCCGGAAACGGGGGCTCCACAGAACCGGCTGTTCGCCACGGCGCAGGCCTTGGTGGACAATGGTGCCGATGTAACGGTGCTCACGGCCATGCCGAACTATCCGGATATGCGCATCCACGAGGCCTATCGCGGCAAGTGGCATGTTCGCTCGGAGGAAGGGGGCATGACGGTTCACCGCGTCTGGCTGCTCGTGTCGAAGAGCAGGAGCATTTTCTGGCGCCTTTGCAATTACTTTTCCTTCGTGGTCACGTCATTCATTGCAGGGCTGTTCACGCTCAGGCGGAGCGATGTGTTGTTCGTGGAGTCGCCGCCCTTGTTCCTTGGCATTGCGGCCATGTGGCTGGCCCGCGCCAAGAGGGCCCGGCTCGTTTTCAACGTCAGCGACCTTTGGCCGGAGAGCGCCGTTCAGCTCGGCCTGGTCACCAACAAGGCCATGATCGGCGCAAGTACCTGGTTGGAAGAGCGGTGTTATGAACGCTCAGCCCTCATAACAGGCCAGACCATGGGAATCGTTTCCGACATACGCAGGCGGATGCCTCACAAGGAGGTGCTCTGGTTGCCGAACGGCGTGGACCTGGAGGCGATCGCACAGGCCGAGCAGACCGGTGATCCGGCCCATGCACGCGCAAAGGCCGGTATCTCGTCCACCGATCTCGTGCTCACCTATGCGGGCATCATCGGCCATGCGCAGGGATTGGAAGTGGTAGTGCACGCGGCATCGCTTATGAAGCAACGCAGGGACATCCACTTCCTGCTCATCGGTGATGGCCCGGAGAAGGAGATGCTACAACGGCTCAAGCAGGAACTGGGGGTGGAGCAGGTCCGCTTTGTGGACCGCATGCCACGGAAGGACCTTCTGGCCTTGTTGCGGGCCACTGACGCCGTGGTGGTACCCTTGCGCCGGAACGACCTCTTCAAAGGCGCCATCCCCAGCAAGATATTCGAGGCATTGGCGCTATCGAAGCCATTGCTTCTGGGCGTGGAAGGGGAGGCGAAGGACCTGTTCATCGAGGAAGGAGGGGCGGGTCTTGGTTTCATTCCGGAGGATCCACGTTCATTGGCTGACCAGATACTGGCATTGGATGCCGATCGCACCGGGCTGCAAAGGATGGGGGAGGCCGGAAGACAGTACGTGCTCGAAAAGTTCGACCGTCGCAAGATCAACGGACGCCTATGGGAGGCTTTGGTACGGATGACGAACGAGGCGGGATCATGAGCATGCGTTCGCTGCAACTTGGCATCCATGAGGCATGGCGCGGGCTGGTGGATGTCCACGGTCCACTGGCGGCGGCTGGCATGGTCGGTCTGTCGGTGGCGCTGCCTTTGGCATCCAACCTGGTCCCGTTGTTCCTGGTGCTCGCCTTGGTGGGTCTGGTGCTCCGGTTCCGATCGGTCATGGGCCTGCCCGCCCACATGGACCGGGCCACCCCATGGCCATGGATGGTGCTGCTCTTCGTGTGGCATTTGGTGGGTATGGCCTGGACCGACGATACGGCGTTCGGACAGTTCGACCTGCAGATCAAGGCGCCCTTGTTCGCTCTGGGTGTGGTGGCCATGCTCATGCCTGTTGCAGCCCGGGTAGGCAGGCGCTCCATGTTGTTGATAGGTACGTTGGCGAACGCTCTGGCCGTGGTGGTCTGTCTGATCTCAGCGGTGGTGCGTATCGGCATCGGGACTGAATTCGCTCCTGCGCAGGAAGTGTTCAGCGCCCGGTTCTCCTACTTCGTGCATCCCAGTTATTTCGCCATGTACCTGGCCTTGTCGCTGGCGGCCTGGGTCCTTACCGACCTGCATGCCAAAGTGCCGCTTGTCTGGGACCGTGCCGTCTCCCTGCTGCTCGTGGTGGGTATTGTGCTCTGCGGCAGCAAGATGGGCTGGATCATGTTGGCGTTGTTGCTGCCGGTGGCCCTGGTCGTTCGGTGGCGTGATGGGGTCGTACGCCGTCACGTGTTGGGCATGATGCTGTTCTCAGTGCTCGGTCTGGCTGCCCTGGTCGGCGGAAGCGCGTTCGCCCGGGAAC
>JBEICT010000224.1:0-5316 GCA_040383865.1 Flavobacteriales bacterium
CAAAGTGTCAGGCGGTCTGCACGGTGTGGGCGTAAGCTGCGTGAACGCACTGAGCATCATGCTGCTGGCCGAGGTACACCGCGGCGGCAAGAAATACCAGCAGGAATACAGCGAGGGCAAGCCCAAGTACCCCGTGAAAGAGGTGGGGACCACGGACTACCGCGGTACCATTGTCACCTTCCAACCGGACCTGAGCATCTTCCAGGCCAGCGAGTACAACTTCGATACCCTGGCCACCCGTCTGCGCGAACTGGCCTACCTGAACAAGGGCATCAAGCTGACCTTGACCGATGAGCGCCACACGAACGAGGACGGCAGCTTCGTCTCGGAGACGTTCTACAGCGAAAAGGGCCTGGTGGAGTTCGTAAAGTACCTTGATGGCACCCGTGTGCCCATCATGGAGGACGTGATCTACATGGAGGGTGAGAAGCAGGGCATCCCGGTGGAGATCGCCATGGTGTACAACGATTCGTACTCCGAGAACATCCACTCATACGTCAACAACATCAATACCCACGAGGGCGGTACGCACCTGGCGGGCTTCCGTATGGGTCTTACGCGTACCCTGAAGAAGTACGCTGATGCCAGCGGGGCCACGCAGAAGCTGAAGTTCGAGATCTCCGGTGATGACTTCCGCGAAGGCCTCACGGCCGTGATCAGCGTGAAGGTGCAGGAGCCCCAGTTCGAAGGACAGACCAAGACCAAGCTCGGCAACAACGAGGTCAGCGGTGCGGTGAACATCGCTGTGGCCGAGATGCTCGAGAACTACCTGGAGGAGCATCCGCGCGATGCCAAGCAGATCGTGGACAAGGTGATCCTGGCCGCCACGGCCCGCCATGCCGCCAAGAAGGCGCGAGAGATGGTGCAGCGCAAGGGCGCGTTCAGTGGTGGTGGGCTGCCCGGCAAGCTCGCCGATTGCCAGAGCAAGGATGCCAGCATGAGCGAACTGTTCATGGTGGAGGGTGATTCCGCCGGTGGAACGGCCAAGCAGGGCCGCAACCGCGAGTTCCAGGCCATCCTGCCGCTGCGCGGTAAGATCCTGAACGTGGAGAAGGCCATGCAGCACAAGATCCTCGAGAACGAGGAGATCCGGAACATCTACACGGCGCTGGGGGTGCACATCGGCACCGAGGAGGACAGCAAGGCCTTGAACATGACCAAGCTGCGCTACCACAAGATCGTGATCATGTGCGATGCCGATGTGGACGGCAGCCACATCCAAACACTGATCATGACCTTCTTCTTCCGCTACATGCAGCCGCTGATCGAGCAGGGTTACCTCTACATCGCCACGCCGCCTCTGTACCAAGTGAAGAAGGGCAAAGAGCATGTGTATTGCTGGACCGAGGCCGAGCGCGATGCCGTGATCGAGCGTATGAAGGGCGCCAGTAAGGATGCCAGCGTGGGTGTGCAGCGCTACAAGGGTCTTGGCGAAATGAACGCCGAGCAGTTGTGGGAGACCACCATGGACCCCAGCCGTCGCACGCTGCGCCAGGTCACCATCGAGAACGGTGCCGAGGCCGACCGCGTCTTCAGCATGCTCATGGGCGATGAGGTGCCGCCCCGCCGCGAGTTCATCGAGAAGAACGCGATCTACGCAAAGCTCGACGTATAAGGTCCCACAGGCATCTTACCCTGTTCTGATGAAAGAGAAGCCCGGTGATGAGCCGGGCTTTCTCGTTCAGAAAATGTGATCGTGGTCCCTACTTGAACGGCCTCCCGGGACGCCTTTGGCCTGCTTGAGGCAGAGACGCATGATCTTGTTCAGTGGGATAAATCCCATGTGACAACCTCTACAGGCCATCACTGGAGTTCTTGACCTCCGAAGATCGTTCGCCTTTCTTGTCGACCAGTCTGGAACCACCACGCCTGCCTTTTGGGTCCGGATGATCGCCTCTGCGGCATAGGCTTGCCGAACCAGACTGCTATCACTTAACCACGTGAAGATCATGACGGTGTCGCGCGTGGCGATGACCTCTTCTATCTTATATCTAAGTACTGGTGGTGCGCCAACTATCCCACAGCGCCAACCGTAGTATGGGCCGTAGGTGGTGTTCGGTTGGGCGCTTATGAACAGAGGACCCCAAAGAGCCAAGCTGAAACAAAGGATCCGAGCCTGATCAAGCATGGTGTGCGATAAACGCAACCGCTTACTTGATCAGTGCTCACTTCAGCACCGTCACGTGCCCGATGCGCTCGATCCATTGGCGGGTGAGCCTGTCCCTGCAGCGAAGCTTCCAGACGAATACTTCGGACTCCACTCCGCCGCCGCTATGTATGCCGTCCCATTTCTCGTCCACCACATGGGTCTCGTAGAGGAGTTCACCCCAGCGGTTGAAGACCAGGAACTCATAGTCTCCCACGGCCCAGCTCATGTTGAACACCGGCGCGAACCCTTCGTTGATGCCGTCGTCGTTGGGCGTGAACACGTTGGCCACATGCACCAGCAAGACATCGAAGACCTGCACCGGTGCGCAGTAGGTGTCAGGGCAGCCATTGGCATCGGTGGCCGTGAGGCACACCGTGTACAGGCCACCAAGCGTACCGGGGAAGGTGAACGTGGGCGACGCGGCCGTGCTGCTGCCCAGTCCCGCGAAGTCCCAGCTGAAGGCCGTGGCGTTCGGGCTTGACAGGTTGTTGAACTGTGCCTCTGGATCGCTGGCGAGCAGGCTGTCAGGCGAAAAGGTGAAGTAGGCAATGACAGGTGGGGGCGATGCGATCGATGCGATCCCTGATGCGGTGCATCCGTTCGCATCCATCATCACGATGGCGTATTCGCCGGGGCAGAGGCCCGTGAATGAATTTCCAGTTTGGAAACCGGTGCCGCCGTTGATGCTGTATTGTACGCCTTGTGGATCGGTGATGGTGATGCTGCCGTCGCAGCTGCCCGGGCAGGTCTCGTTCACGGAAGCGATGGCGTCGATGTCCAGTGCCTCAGGCTCGCCAATGGTGAAGGGTGCAGTGGCCGAACAGTTGTTCTCATCAAGCACGGTCACTGTGTATGATCCCGCGCAGATGCTTGATGCCGTTGGCGTGTTGCCTGCGATCCCGTTGGACCAAGCATAACTGTAGGTGCCGTTGCCACCCGTTGCCTGCACACTGGCCGTACCGTCGCATGCGCCGTTGCAAATGGCATCGGTGGTGGCGACAACGGGCACGATCGCATCGGTGAAGGTGATGGTCACCTCGTCCTGCGTGGCGCAGCCGTCATTGCTGGTCACGCTCCAGGTCAGGGTGTAGCCGCCCCCAGCGATCGCAGTGACAGTGCTCGTAGGTGATGTCGGGTCGGAGAAGGTGATGCCTGCAGGGCCTGTCCACGACCCGCTGGCCCAGTTGCCTGTGGCGTTCAGTGTGAACTCCAACGTGCAACTGACCGCATCGGGACCAGCGTTCGGCGGTGCGATAAGGAACACCGTTGCCGTGGAACTGGCCACTGCGTTAGGGCATGGCGACAGGCCGGTCACCGTGTAGGTGTATGCACCTTGCGGGCTCGTGGCCGGGTCGAATATGCCGTTGCTTGGCTGGCCGTTCGGGCCTGTCCATGCGCCACCGGACATGGGGGAGCCACCGAGCAGCGAGAAGAGCGAAAGGGGGGCGGACTCCGGGCACAACGTGGTGGACCCGTTGGTGCCAGCATTGGGCAGTGGGTTCACGCCCAGTGTTACGAAAGCGCTCTGGTCGGTGCATGGGGCTGTGGCGTAAACGGTGTATACATAGCCGCCGGTCATGTCGATGCCGGGTGTGAAGCTGCCCTCCGAGGCACCTCCGTTCGGCGCGGTCCATGTACCGCCAACGTCCGGCGTCCCGTTCAATAGGTTGAAGAGTGCGACGGACGCATCATTGGAGCACAGCGTTGCGCTTCCATCACTACCTGCGCTCACGGGTGCCACAACGCCCATCACTACTTGAGCTGTATCGTTCTGGCAAGGCGCGGGAACGTATAGGATGTAGGTGTACGCACCGGGCGTACTGATCGCCGGATCGAACGTGCCGGTCGTCGCGGCGCCGGTAGGCCCGAACCATGAGCCGCCTGCATCCGGGCTTCCTTGCAGAAGGGTGAAAAGCGAAACGGGCCCATCGCTGCCACATAAGGTGGTACCTCCATCGCCGCCCGCATCAGCGTTGCTCAGCACGTTCACGGTCACGGTGGCCGAAGCGGAAGGGCAGGGTGGCGATCCTGCAACGGTGTAGGTGTAGTTGCCGGCAATGCTTGTGCCTGGCGTGAATACGCCTGTGGATGCACCACCGGGTCCGATCCACGTACCACCATCATCCGCAGCGCCCAACGCATTGAACAGGTCTGCTGGGTCACCAACGATGCATAGGTTCAGTATCGCATTGTTCCCTGCATTGGGCAGTTGGGTCACGGCGATGGTCACGCTCGACACATCGGCCGGGCAGGGCGCAGTGCCGTTCACAGTGTACGTATATACACCCGGCACGTGCACCGCTGGATCGAAGGTGGTACTGAAGGGTGTGCCCGCGATCGTGGTCCATGCGCCACCTGTGTCCGGTGAGCCGCCAAGCAGACCGAACAGGTCGATGGGTGCACCGGTAAGGCATAATGTTGCCGCACCATCCTGCCCTGCGTTCGGTGCGGCGATCACATCCACGGTAACGGTACTGCTTACGCTTACGCACGGCGGGGGCACAGCAATGGTGTACGTGTAAACACCCGCTGTCATGCTTGCTGGGTCGAAAATGCCCGTGGCGACCGTTCCGCTCGGCGTGGTCCACTGGCCGCCTTGGTCCGGTGTGCCTTCGAGGTAGCTGAAAAGGTCGTCGGGCGCGTCCGTAGCACAGATCGTAAGGAAGCCTGGACCGCCGGGGTCTGGTGCGCTCACAACGGTCACGGAGACGGTGCTCTGGTCATCCGGACATGGTGTGGTCCCGTTCAACGTGTAGGTGTAAACGGCTGCGGTCATCGTCGCAGGGTCGAACATGCCGCCGATCACAGGAGAAGGACCGCTCCACGTTCCACCAGCCTGTGCGCCACCTCCAAGTGCCGCGAACAGCGATGTCGCAGGGCTGCTGATGCAAAGTGTGAGCACACCATCGGTTCCCGCGTTTGGCGGCGCGATCTCGGTGATCGTCACGGTGCTACGGGCGTTCACGCATGGCGGAGGAACGGTGATCGTATACGTGTACACGCCAGGGTTCATCGTGGCCGGATCGTACTGTCCGCCGATCACGGGTGAAGGGCCGCTCCATGTGCCGCCGAGGTCCGGTGTTCCTCCCAATCCCGCGTACAGGTCGATGGCGACATCCGTTGCGCAGAGCGTAGCGGTTCCGGGTGTGCCAGCATCCGGTGCGGTC
>JBEICT010000225.1:0-5301 GCA_040383865.1 Flavobacteriales bacterium
CACCGGTGATCTGTTCCTGGCCCGCGACCGCATGGGCATCAAGCCTGTTTATTTTCATCACGGACACGACCATTTCTTGTTCGCTTCCGAGGTCCGCGCCTTGTTGGCCTCAGGCCTTGTGCCAAAGCGGCTGAATGCGGATGCGTTGGTGGACCATGTACGTTACCAGACCGTCCATGCGCCGGCGACCATGGTGCAGGGGGTGGAACTCCTTCCTGCCGGTCACTGCATTCGCGTTTCCGATCAGGAGGTGCAAATTGATCGCTGGTATGACCTGGTAAAGGCCGTGGACCCAGCGGTCGCGCATCTCGACCTTCCGCAGGTCCATAAGGAGGTTCGGGAGCGCTTGGGTAGGGCGGTAGAGAAAAGACTCGTGGCGGATGTACCCTTCGGCGCATTCCTTTCCGGCGGGATCGATTCCAGCGCGATCGTTGGCCTCATGGCCCAGGCCAGCAGTGCACCGGTCCACACTTTCTCGGTCGTGTTCAACGAGCCGGAATTCAGTGAGGAACGATTCGCGCGCATCATCGCCTCCCGTTTTCGCACGGAACATACGCCCATTCGCTTGGTGCCGGATGACATGCTCCGGTTGTTGCCAGAGGCTCTGGCGGCGATGGACCATCCCAGTGCCGACGGCCCGAACACCTTCGTTGTTTCCAAGGTCACCAAGGCGGCTGGTATCAGCATGGCGCTGAGCGGCACCGGGGGTGATGAGGTCTTCGCCGGATATCCGGTGTTCAGCCGTTCTCTTGAACTGTGGCACCGTCGTTGGATCACCCAGTTCCCACGCTGGTCCAGGAGCCTGGCAGCCTCGGTGATCGCGGGTGTGCGTCCGTCCATCAGGTCGGACAAACTGGGTGAGCTCCTGCGTGCGGATTCATTCTCGATCGACGGTACCTATCCGGTCTCGCGCCTGACGTTCACGGATCGTGAACTGGCAGGGATCGTGGCCGCGTCCCCCTTGCCAGCGAACAGGGTCCGGGGCATATTGAACGATATCATCCGGAGGGATGGTGGTCACGCCTTGCCACTGTTGAGCCAGGTATCGTTGGGCGAGCTGTCAACCTACCTGCAGCATGTGCTCCTTCGGGATACGGACCAGATGAGCATGGCCCATGCCCTGGAGGTACGGGTACCTTTCCTTGATCACGATCTGGTGGAGTTCGTCCTGGGCGTGTCAGACCGCGCGAAGTATCCACACACCCCCAAGAAGCTATTGGTGGATTCCCTTGGTGACCTGTTGCCTTCAGAGATCGTGCATCGCCCCAAAATGGGCTTTGTGCTGCCCTGGGAGCCCTGGATGCGAGGTGAACTCAGGAGTTTTTGCGAAGCACATCTTCAGCGACTCGCCGTCTGGCCACAATTCAGGCCGGGTGCCGTGATGGAACTATGGAAGTGGTTCTTGTTGGGCGATCCCCGGGTGAATTGGTCCCGACTTTGGTCGCTGGTGGTCCTTGAGGATTGGGCGCACCGGAACGGCATTGAACCCTGAACGGAAATGAAAAAGGAGGCCAGCGGCCTCCTTTTTCACGATGGGTCACACGCGATCAGAACTTGGCACGCGACTTCCGGCCCACCCGCTTGTTCCCGCGGATCCAGTTGTAACGCTGGCGATAGAAGTTCGACTGGCCACGCAGCACATAGCTGTATGTGAAGGTCATGGTCAGGTAGCTGTCGTTGTGCGTCGCATCACCCCGGATGTTCGCTTTATCGGGAGAGTTCCCTGGTGAGGTGTAATAACCGTAGTTGTTCGGATCCGGCAGTGTCGGGTCCAACGCATAGGCATACCCGCTTTGATCCGCCATTTGCGCAGCAAGCCCAGTGGCACCTCCGGGAAGGAGGTTGGGGTCGACATATACCGTGCTGGCATCGTCCAGGTAGTCGGTGAAGGTCGTACGCCAACCCAGGTCCCATCCGAAACGGTGACGACGACCCTGCGTGAAGTTGAATCCGATTCCAATGGGGACGCTCACACCGATATTGGAATAATCCACCAATTCGGTCCGCAAGGGCTGAAGTGCATAGAAATCCCCCTCTCCATTGAGCTGCCCCTTCGGATTATGATAGTACAGTGCAATGCCAACATAGCCGAACAATCGGAAGGAGGTACGATATCGTCCACGGCCACCCATATCGTTATCCTGGTAGATCGTGAACTCCGGTCGCAGGTAAAGCTCGAACATGTCGTTCCGGAAGTTCAGGTTGCGACCACGGCGGGGACGATACGTGGAAAGCTCGTCGGCGCCTTGGATCCGCATGTAAAGCAGGCCGGCGTTGATCGATATCGTACGGTTGATCTTGCGCCGCGCGAAACCACCAACGGCCCAACGGGTCTGGCCCAGCTTCATGTCCCAAACGAAGTCGCGGCGGGGCTGGTCCTTGCCCCCCATTTCACCCAGATAGTTAGCGCCACCGAGGTGGAGTCCAAAGTCCCAAGCGTACTGGGCAGAGGCGATTTGCCAACCACCGATAAGCACCAGAGGCAGTAGGAGCCGTTTAACGGAAAGGGTCATGAGGCCGGAGCGTCTTCGAGTATGGAACGGATACCGGACAAACATAAGAAACATATCCCGTGTCTGGTGCTGCTGCAATTCACTGATCATCAACAACCTGTGTGAGATCCCTTCGGCACAGTGGTTACCGGTAGCTTTGCACCGCATGATGTATACGCAGAACAGGCTCGTCAGGTTGTTGGGGGTACGGTACCCCTTGATACAGGCAGGCATGATCTGGTGCTCCGGCTGGGAACTCGCCTCCGCAGTGAGCAATGCCGGTGGTCTGGGCATTATCGGTGCGGGGTCCATGTATCCCGATGTGCTCCGGACGCATATCCGTAAGTGCAAGGCGGCCACCAAGCATCCTTTTGCGGTCAATGTCCCCATGCTGTACCCCAACATCGAGGAGCACATGGCCATCATCATGGAGGAAAGGGTCCCTGTGGTGTTCACCTCAGCGGGGAACCCTGCGGCATGGACGGCGCGTCTCAAAGCGAACGGGATCACGGTGGTACACGTGGTGAGCAGCGTGAAATTCGCGTTGAAGGCCGAGCAGGCTGGCGTGGATGCCATCGTGGCCGAAGGGTTTGAGGCCGGTGGCCATAATGGGCGTGAGGAGACCACGACCATGGTATTGGTGCCCATGGTGCGCGATGCCGTTCAAGTACCTGTGATCGCCGCGGGTGGTATCGCCGACGGACGTGCCATGCTGGCCGCCATGTGCCTGGGTGCTGATGGCGTGCAGATAGGCAGTCGGTTCGTTTGTTCCGAGGAATCCTCTGCGCACCAGGCGTTCAAGGAGCGCATTGCGGCAGCGGGGGAGGGGGAGACGACGCTCACGCTCAAGGAACTGGCACCGGTGCGCCTATTGCACAATCCGTTCTTCGACCAGGTGAAGAAGGCGTATGCGCAAGGTGCGTCCCCGGAGGACTTGAAGGTCTTGCTTGGGCGCGCTAGGGCCAAACGGGGCATGTTCGAGGGCGATCTGGTGGAGGGTGAACTGGAGATCGGACAGGTGAGCGGGGCCATCAAGGAGGTCCTGCCGGCTGCACGGATCGTGGAGCGGATCATGAGCGAGTTCGAACACGCCCGTACCCGATTGTGCGCCACGGGAATCGCTGCTACGGCATGAACCAGAAGGGCAATAAAGTGCACATGTCGCTCGTCCATACCACGGAGGTGGTTCGTTCCATGAGCAACTGGTTTTCCAGATCGATCGCCGTTCTGTTGCTGGGCATTGGTCCCCTGTTCGCCATGGCCGTACTGGACCCACCCACATTACGCTGCGCATCGGTGAACGTGGCCGGTGATGTGACCTTGACCTGGACCGTTCCGGCAGACCCTGGCGGAGAATTCCTTGAGTATCAGGTGTTCTGGTCGAATGCGCTCGCAGGGCCTTATGCGGCACTGCCTCCAGTGCCTGTGTATGCTACGAGCACCGCGTTCCACGCTGGTGCCGGGGCCAACAGCGGCCCGGTGTTCTATTACATGACCACGGTATCATCGGGTCCGTTGCCGAACACGTCCATCCCTAGCGATACGGTGGCCACGCTTTTCCTCCAAGTGTTCCAGAGCGCGCCACTGGGCAGTGCGAACCTTTCATGGAACGCATCTTCACTACCTGCCTCGGTGATCGATGAGTTCTCGGTCTGGTTGGAATACCCCGTGGGCACGTGGAGCCTTCTGGACGAGGTGTCGGGTAGCACCTTTGCCTACCAGCATGTGGTGTCCATTTGCGAGGATTCCTTGACCTTCCGTGTTGGCGTTACCGATCTGAACGGCTGCACATCGTTCAGCAACCGCGATGGCGAGGTGTTCCGCGATGTCACACCTCCTTCGGTGCCGGTCCTTACCGCCGTATCGGTCGATCCGGTCACCGGCCTCTCCACCATCACGTGGTCCCCCTCGCCACAAGCGGATACGGATGGATACATCATTGTTCTCAGCACTCCGGGAGGTGGGGTCATTATCGATACGGTCTTCGGTCAGAACAACACCAGTTTCCAATGGTCCGCGAGCCTGCCGGGCGAAGGGTCGGAGGCATTCACGGTAGCTGCGTTCGACACCTGCCTGGTCGGTGATCCGCCAAGTCCCAATACCAGTGCTACCGGTCCGGTCCATGCCACCATGTACGCCACCACCACCTACGACCGGTGTGCATCGGAGATCACATTGAACTGGACACCCTATGTGGGATGGGTAACGGGTTCACATCAGGTCTTGGTCAGCGTGAATGGCGGTGCATGGGGAGTGTTGGCCAATTTGCCGGGCACGGAGCGTACGTTCATTCACCCGGTCCAACCGGAGCGCACTTATTGTTACCGGGTGCGAGCGATCAAGGATCAATCCACCGTCTCATCACTGTCCAATACCACCTGCCGGTTCACGGATTATCCGGTCGCGGCCGGTTCCAATTACCTGCGAACGGTCACGGTCTCAGCCGGTCAGGACATTCAGGTTGTGGATAGCACCGCCGCCGGTGCTCAGGTCTCCGCGTACATCATTGAACGCTCGGCAAACGGGGCCGCTTTTCAGACGGTGGCAACGCTGCCCGGTGCTCTTGGACCTGTGTTCACATGGACCGATACCGAAGTGGACCCCGCGACCGTTGGCTATCGCTACAGGGTTCAGGTCCTGGACAGCTGTGGGACCTTGGCCACGACCAGTAACATGGGGGCGAACATCGTGCTCAGGGCAGGTCCGGAGCTCAACGGTACCAATCGCTTGACTTGGAACGGGTATGCGGAATGGGCGGGCGCACCGGTCGCCTACAATATGTTCAGGAGTATCGATAATGGGCCGTTCC
>JBEICT010000226.1:0-5268 GCA_040383865.1 Flavobacteriales bacterium
AATGGACCCATGAGCGGAACTGCGCTATATTTGCAATTCATGAATCGTGAATCATGAAGAGCTCGGCAGGAATGCGACCACAGGATGTGGCGGTGTTGTTGAAGATCATTGCATTGGGCGACACGCCATGGCTGGCCAAGGACGTGGCGTTATCGTTGGGTCTGAGCCCGGCGGAGGTGAGCAACTCGTTGGGCCGGTCGGCCTACGCAGGTCTGTTGGATGCGACCAAGCGCAAGGTGGTCCGTGGCGCATTGCTGGATTTTCTGCGGTACGGCCTGCCCTTCGCTTTTCCCGTTCATCCGGGAGGGACCGTGCGCGGGGTGCCTACCGCGCATTCCGCCGCACCACTCCGGGATGTGTTCGTTGGTGCAGAAGCGTATGTCTGGCCATCGGCACGTGGGACGTTGCAAGGGCAGGGCATCACCCCCCTGTATCCCGGTGCACCGGAGGCTTGTTTGCAGGACCCGGACCTGTACGCCATGCTCTCGTTGGTGGATGCCCTGCGGGTGGGCCGCGTGCGGGAGCGGACCGAGGCGGCGAAGGAATTGGCGAAACGGCTGAAATAGGGCTTCCGGATGCGCGATCGGGCCAACATCCAAGCGGTGCAATTGGTGGCGAACGGTCTTGGTGATCTGCGCGACCGGGTCGTGTTCGTTGGCGGTGCCATCATCAGCATTTATGCGGATGATCCCGGTGCGGACATGCCCCGGCCAACATCGGATATCGATCTGGTGATCGAAGTGGTGGGTTATCGTGCATACGCATCCCTGGAGCAGCAGTTGACGGAGCTCGGTTTTCATCATTCGCCGGACGATGGGATCACGTGCCGTTATCGTTATCATGGGATCATCGTGGACATCATGCCCACCGAGGTGCCTGCCATGGGACCAACGAACCAATGGTATCTGCCGGGAATGGCCTGTTCCGCACCACATGTACTGCCCGATGGGACCACCATTCGTGTATTGACGGTTCCCTACTTCCTCGGCACCAAGTTCGAAGCTCATCGCCACCGTGGCGGGGATATGCGGACCAGCAAGGACTTCGAGGATATTGTTCACCTATTGGATAGCAGGCTTCATTTGGTGGAGTGCCGCACTGCGCCGGACGATGTGGCAACCCTTTCGGGGTGGCGCGTCTTTCGGGCAGGCCACCCGCATGGTGCGCGAACGGGCCGGTGCTTGGTGCCTGCCTGAGCCCGTTGCGTTCGGGAATGTGCACCTTCGCAGTAGCCCCGCCTTCAACACCACCGACCCCGCACCCATGCGCACCCTATCGCTCGCACTGTTGCTCGCTGCGGCCCTTGGGGCCAACGCCCAATTGGACTGCACCTTCCAGGTGACCCCGGCCACCTGCTCGTTACCGGACGGTACGGTGATGGCCATGGTGACCGGGGGCGTGCCACCCTACACGTACTTGTGGGCGCCTGCGCCTCCCACCGGCCAAGGTGTGGCTTCCGCTGAGGGGCTCTTCGCTGGCAGCTATGATCTAACGGTGATGGATTCAGAGGGGCTGGAGGCCACCTTCAACGTGGTGGTGCCGAGCACCCTGGTGATGCCACCGGTTGGCGATGGTACCTATGCGGGCGCGCATACGTTCACGGGTTTCGGCGTGCCGTGCGAGGGCGAATGCAACGGGGCCATGGCCATGCCGGACGAGATGTACCCCGGCACACCGCCGTACAGCTTCAGTTGGAACGATCCAAGCATCAGCTTCCTGAGCACCACCCCACAGGGCGCCCCGGTGTTCTTTGGCTTCTGTGCGGGGCAGAACTACAGCTACACGGTGAGCGACCAGTTCGGCTGCACGGGTAGCAGCGTAAGCTTTACACCGCCGGTGGTCATCGAAGCGAGCCACTGGCAAGTGGCCTCTGTAACGCCGGCCACCTGCAACGGCATGGATGGTTCCGTGACATTCACACAACTGGAGCAATGGCCCGCTGACCTGGCGGTGACCAGTAGTACCGGTGCCGTGGTGGCCACGGTGAACACGGGGATTGGCTCCTTTACCGTACAAGGCCTTGCGGCCGGGGCTTACACGGCGGCGTTCAACTACAACAGTTCGGCCTGCAACACGGCGCTCACCTTCACGGTATCGGAGATCGGGCCCGGCTGCAGCAGCGTGGCCGGCATGCTCTACCTGGACAGCGACACCGATTGTATGGCGGATGCGGGCGAGCCGGGCATTCCCTACCGCACCCTGCAGGTGGACCCCGGCGCGCAACTGCTGATCACCGGCAGCGATGGCATGTTTGCCGCTGGTCTGGATGATGGGTCTTACACGCTCACCGTCCTCGATCCCATGGTTACGCCAGCTTGTCCGCAAGCGCAGCCGATCCCGTTCACGGTAAGCGGTACCCTCACCACCTTGGATGTCGGTGCGAGCGGCACCAGCCCGATGGACCTTGTGGTGACCGCCGTGAACAACGCCGCCCGACCAGGCTTTGCACACACCGTGTGGGCACAGGTGACGAACACGGGCGCCGCGCCCAGTGGCACAGTGCAGCTTACCTGCGAACTGCACCCCTGGCTGAGCTACGTAAGCGCAACCCCCGCACCCACCATGGTGAGCGGCACCACGGTGACCTGGGACCTGCCCACCCTGAACGCCTTCGAAGTGGTGAACGTGCAGGTGGTGACGCAGGTAAGCCTGCAAGCGATGCTGGGCCAGGTGGTGAGCGCCACCTTCATCGCCGTGAACAACGGCGCCGAAGCGAACACCGGCAACAATGGCTACGTGGCCACCCGCACCGTTACCGGCAGCTACGACCCCAACGACAAGACCGCTTTCACCAGCAGTGGCCAGAGCGCCTCGGAATACCTGATCACGCAGGATGAATGGATCGACTACGTGATCCGGTTCCAGAACACGGGCACCGATACGGCCTTCACGGTGGTGATCACCGATACGCTGGAGGCCGAACTGGACATGGCCACCTACGCGCAGGGCGCAGCAAGCCATGCGTTCACCGTGAGCTTCAAGCCCGACCGCGTGGTGGAATGGCGCTTCGCGAACATCCTGCTGCCGGACAGCAATACCAACGAGGCCCTGAGCCACGGCGCCGTGGCCTTCCGCATAAGGCCCATACTGCCCCTGCTGCCCGGCACCGTGCTGAGCAACGCGGCGGACATCTACTTCGACTTCAACCTGCCCATTCGCACCAACACCAGCGAACTGGTGGCGAGCATCCCCACCGGCCTCGCGGAAGCAAGGGAAGCGGGCATCGCGCTCTTCCCGAACCCGGCGCGCGAACTGTTCACGGTGAGCACCACGGGCAACGCGTTGCAACAGCTGCGGCTGGTGGCGTTGGACGGCCGCGAGGTGCAGCAACACGTGCTAACAGGCCACCGCGCGGACGTGAACGTGCAAGGGCTGGCATCGGGCACCTACCTGGTGCACATCACCGACACGGCCGGGAAGGTGCTGGTGCAGCGGTTGGCGGTGCAGTAGAGTCCGGTGTTCTGCTTAGGTACGGAAAGGGAAGGGGCAGGCTCTCAGGCCTTCGCTGCCTTGTGCTGCGCCTGTTGCCAGCCGAAGGGGTCCGCCACCTCGGTGGCGGCGCCGGCGGCGTGGTGCGCCTGCGGAAAGCCCAGTCGGTTGCGCAGCAGCTGCAGCAGGTAGGGCAGGTAGCGCGTGGTGGGCGGGGGCGCTGTGGTCGTGTTACGCAGATCCTGATGGCGCACACTGATCAGTGGCACGATGCCCATGCCGATGAGCGGGCTCAGCGCCTGCTCGGCGCGCCACACCAGTTCGTTCATGGGGTAATGGTGGCGAAAGAGGCCGTGGCTGTGCTGTTCCACCGAACAGAGGGCCACGGTGCCCTGGGCGTTCATGGTGTCCACATGCACCACCAGGTTGTCGGTGACGCAGCGCCGGGCATTTTCGGCCAGCTGCCGGTCGGTGGTGTGTCGTGTGGGTTTGCGGTGGGTGGTCTTGGGCATGGGGCTTGTATTCGTGGACGTGGTGAGGGGCGTTCCCCCTGCCGGATCGGGGGCACTGCCAGCACTGTGCCAGCAAGGCCCCCGGTCTTCGGTTCGGCGGGCGTTCGGCCCACCGGGGTGGAGCAGGCTTAGATCGTACTGATCAGTTTCTGCACTTCGGCCTCGCTCTTGTGGAGCTTGGTCTGCAAGCGTGCCACCAGCTCGCTCTCCTTACCGGCCACGAAGTGGAGGTCGGCATCAGTGAGCTGGGTGAATTGTCCCTTGAGCTTGGTCTTGGTGGCGCCCCACGTGTTATCGGCAATGGTGAAGGGGGTGGCAACGGGTGCGGTCTTTACGGTATCCATGGTCTTGTATGGTGTGGCTTGCGAGGGGTGCGGGCCGCTTAACTGGCCGGTACCTGATGGGCGATCGCGGGGCCCTGCTCGTGGAGCGGGGTGGGGACGTGCAGCTGTTCCCGGGCCCGGGACAATTGCGCGAACATGGATCACTTCAAGGGACCGGGGAGCATCGTTTACCCGCGATCGAAAGCCGCTTTTCAGAATGGACGATCAGAGATCGTAGATGAGCAGCGAAGGACTTAAGTCCGTGTTTCGCCTTCGGTTGAGGACCACCTACAGGTCTTCGGAAGTTCGGAAGCGGTGCCGAACCGAGGACAAGCTAGGTCGGCATTCCAGGATCGGTGCGATAGTTCACAACTAAATGTGGTATCAAGCACAAAAGGGGCTGTGCGTGCCGTGCGCGGTGGGTGCATGCAGCAACGCCGCCTTGGTGGGGGCGGCGTTGCTGATGGATGCAGATGGACGCTACTTACTGCCTGCGAAGCGCAGCCGCACACCGGCAATGATGTAGGCGTAGTTCACCTTGGGGTTGGTGCTGAACTCCTCGCCCTTGAACACGTTGCTCATGGCCCAGTGGTAGCCGGCCTCCACGAACACGGGGCCGTAGCCCAGACCAACGGCAGTGCCCACATACCATTGTGTGCCGCGCGTGGTCATGCTGATCTGGTCGTTCGCCATATCGGTGGCGAGCTGGATGAGGGCCGTGGGGCCGCCCATGAGGTAGGCATTGAAGGCGTTGCGCTCAACGGGGTCCAGTAGGTTCACGCCCACCAGCAGGGGCACGCTGAGCATGTTGCTGGTGTATCGGTACTCCTGCGTGGTCAGGTCGCTGGTGTTGCCCAGGGTGTAGTACAGGTTGCGCACCACGAAATGGAGGCCCGGCTTGAAGAAGGCGCGTCGGCCAATGAGCACATCGGCACCGAACTGGTAGCCACCGCGGCCCACCCACTGTTCGTCGCCGGCATCCTGCACGTTGGAGGCGCTGTAGC
>JBEICT010000227.1:0-5211 GCA_040383865.1 Flavobacteriales bacterium
CGGCTTCTGCCTGCCCTTGGGCGGCGACAAGCTCATCTACACCAGCTGCGACAAGCTCGACTGGATGAACAACCAGTTCCTGGTGGCGGCAGAGAATGCGGCTGTGAGCGCACAATGGCAAGTGGGCGACCAAACGGACGACGGATACCAGTTCTGGATCTTCGACCCCAACGGCACCTACGGCTACGCCAAGTTCCGCAACCACGCCACCAGCGATGGCTTCGGTCCGGCCAGCGCCACCCGTGCCTGCCACATGCAGATCAACAACTGGAGCCCCAACCAGATCCCGGCCAACGTGCTGATGAACGCGAAGGTGCGTAGCCGTGTGAACGGCACCAACAGCGCCTGGGGTCCGGTGTGCCGCTTCAAGATCGATCCGGTGCGTGCGGCATGTCCCCTCGCCAAGCTGATGGACATCCCCGGCAACGTGAACTACAGCTGCGGCGTTACCCGCACCTGGGGTGCCAGCTCGGTGAGCAAGGTGGTGGCCCGTCCGGTGGATGGTGCCACGCAATACCAGTTCCGCTGGCGGAGCGCTGAACTGGCCTCGCCGGTGGTGCGCACCACCACCACGCCAGTGCTGCAACTGAACTGGACGCCTGCACTGCCCAATGGCGATTACGACGTGGAGGTGCGCGTGTTCAAGAACAACCAGTGGTGCGTAACGGGACCTGCCCCAGGCGCCTGGGGCGATGTGTGCAGAGTGACCATCGTGGGCAGCCCTGTTGGGCAGGGCATGGCACCGCAGGCGACGGGCAGCACCAGGGCAGCTGAACTGGCGATGTTCCCCAACCCCAATCGTGGCGATCTGCTCACCCTGGGCCTGAGCGCTGTGGAGGAAGGGGTGAACACCGTTAGCGTGGACATCTACGACCTCACCGGTGCCGTGGTCAGCAGCCGTACCATCGCTGTGAACGATGGCATGCTGTACCAGGTGCTCGATCTGAAGGAAATGGCCAGCGGCCTGTACATGGTGAACATCACCGCTGGTGCACAACGCTACACCGAGCGGTTGGTGATCGCCAAGTGATCGCCTGAGCGATAACCTCGAATGACAGCGCCCCGGCCACTAGGCCGGGGCGCTTGTCGTTCAGGGTGGTGGGCACTTGGTATGGTTGCCCAAGCCTGGTCTGTTGATCATGTCGTATATCCTCCAGCCGTGCTTGCTCGTGCCGTTCGTCTCACAGGGGGACAACGCACATGATGGTGTCCACGTCCGCGCTCAAATAGGCCCACACAGCGCCTCGGCATCGGCCATCACCTGCGCAATGCGGGTGCCACGCACCAAGGCAGCATGCAAGGCCGCGGGTCGCTCCAGGATATCGCGTACCAGCACCAGCCCCAGTTGCAGCAGGCGTTCTTTTTCGACCCTGGTGAGGCTGTTCAGGCAGGTGAGGGGGTAGAGGCCACTGCGGTCAATGCGGTGCCGCAGGCTTCCCGTTGCAGGGTGGTCCCAGCTCACCATGCGCAGCCCTGCGCATTGCCCGTACTGCAAGGCATCGCTGGTGAAGCGCGTGTTGGTGACCAGCCAGCCCTGCAGATGGCGCGTTCCGTTCGCCGGCTGTCGGCCCCACGGTTCCGCCACATCCAGGAAGCGTGCCTTGATGTACAGCGGCACCTTCACATCGCAGATGCGACCGGGGCTGTTGTGGTACTTGCATTCCACCAGGAAGTGCTGGGCGTCCTTATCGGCCACCACATCCACTTCGTGGCTCACGCATTGGCCTTGCACCACCACGCCCACTTCCACGGCATAGCCGTCGTGCTCGAGGATGCGCGCAATGAAGCGCTCGAACGGGAAGCCCGACGGGCCCAGGTCGAGGATGCCCTGTTTCAGTCGGTAGCGGGCCGCGGCCTGGTGTGAACGCTTGTGGAGCAGCCCGAACGCCATGCGGTAGAGCTGGCGTGTGGACATGCCCTGCGTGATGCGGGTGCTTACGTTCGCCACGATCCGGTCGGCCACGTCAGGATCGGCAGCGGCGCGCAGCAGTGAGCGGCGAAGCTTGTCCGGATCGAACGGCACCAGTTCGCCACTGGTCTTGGTGATGAGCAGGGAAGTGTTCGGGGGCATGGGGTGGGGAAGGACCTTGAAGGTCGCAATTACTTCGTCGCGGTAATGATATGGTGGTCGATCGTTGTCGTCCATGGCGCGAACAGCACATACCGGCCCTTGAGCACAGGGCATCGCACGGCCCCCCGGTGATAACTTTTGGTATACCCGGGAACACCTCCTCCGTAGCGGCTAAACTCCTGTTGGTCAACGCCCTGGGCCGCGTGCTCCAGATCGCGCCCGCGATACCACGGACAGGTAGCCTTCAAAACGGACCATTGGCAGCTTGCACGGATGGTGGATCCGACTATATTTGAGCTTCTCGTGAAAATAACCAACCTGTTAATTCCATCGACCAACGGCATTTTTCCGCCGATCGAGCGAACGAACATCCCGCCACCGAACACAACGCGAACAGCCCGCCGCAAGGCCGGCTTACCAACGGCCCGGAGGCACGAACGCCTCCAACTCCTTTCGATCCCTTTCAACCAACTCCTTACAACATGAACTGTCGAAACACGACGAAGTCCCCGGGCCAGCGAACGCGCTGGTGGGGCAAAGCAGGCCTCCTCGGCGCCGCACTGGCGCTGATGGGTGGGCATGCGAATGCGCAGGTGAGCGCGTATACGTTCTCCCAGAGCAGTGGGACCTACACCGAGATCACTGGAGGTACCGTGATCGCCACGGCCACAGGTAATGGCATAGGCACCCCCTCTCTTGATGACACGGTCTATCCGGTGAATTTCGCCCCGTTCAGTTTCACCTTCAATGGCACGGCCTATACGAGCCTGAACCTGAACACGAACGGTTACATCACCTTCGGCGCGACCGCACCGGCAACAAACGGTTATACGCCCATATCCGCCTCCACCACCTATGCTGGAGCGGTCGCGGCTTGGGGTGGTGACCTTAATGCCATGTTCAACCTTGGAGGCTTCACCGGAGAGCTTCGTTGGGAGATCGTTGGTACATCACCCAACCGGGAATTGGTCCTTCAGTGGAAGAACTTCCGTCCCGGTTATTCAGCGAGCACTACGGCTGCCTACCGCATCAACTTCCAGATCCGCCTGCTTGAGAACGGGAATGTGGTGAGCGTGGTCTATGGTCCTGCAGGCATTGCATTGGGCTCACCCACGAATCCATTTTCGAATACCCGCCAGAACGGCCTGCGTGGTGCGACCAATGCGGACTTCAACAACCGCACTAACGGCACTTCGGTCGCATTTGGTTCTTCGACCGCGGGAACGTTGAATACTTCAACACAGGCTTACAACATCACAACGAGCCCTCCGGGCATGCCTGCCAATGGTCTTACCTACACGTGGACCCCCCCCGTGCCCTGCACCGGCACCCCCACGGCCGGTACGATCCCGGCCACGGCCGGCTTCTGCGCCCCCAGCGGCACGGTGAGCCTTACCGCAACTGGCTTTACCAGCGGCGTGACGGGTCTCACCTTCCAGTGGGAAGAGAGCAACGACAACGGCGTGGGCGATGCCTGGGCGAATGCGGTGGGCGGCACCGGTGCCACCACCAGCAGCTACACCAGCCCCACGCTCAGCACGAACATCTTCTACCGCTTGCGCGTGACCTGCACGCCCAGCGGCCTCAGCGCCACCACCAACGCCAGCGCGGTGAGCGTGGTGTTCTGCTCCTACGACATCAGCGGGCCCAGCGCCTCCAGCTTCACCTCCATCATGCCCGCCAACGGTGGCAGCGGCACGGCCTATCCGGGCTGGGTGAACACGGACGGCGATGACAACACCAGCACCGCGGTGAGCCTCGCGGGCACCACGTTCCAGTACCGCGGCAACGTGGTCTCCGGCTTCCGGGCCTGCACCAACGGCTGGATGACCTTCAATACGGGCAGCACGTCCACGGCGTTCACCAATGATCTCTCAAGCACCGGCCAGAACCAGGTGCTCGCCCCCTTCTGGGATGACCTGGTGTTGACGGGCCAGGCCTTTGCCAACAGGGACGCAAGCATGCGCTACCAAGTGAGCGGCACGCTGGGCAGCGGCAGCGCCGTGATCACCATCGAGTGGGCGGGCGTAGAGCGCTTCAACATCGCAGGTCCCAACCTGAACTTCCAGGTGAAGCTCTTTGAGGCCGGCAACATCGTGGAGTTCATCTACGGCAACTTCGAGGGCTTCGATGGCACGGTGACCAGCCCCTACAGCTACAGCATCGGCTACAACGGCACCAGCCCCGCCACGGTGAGCGCGAACGAGCGCTTCAACATGACCACGGCGGTGACCAACCACTGGACCACCACCGCATCGAACAGCAACGTGGTGATGCCTTCGTGCTTCACCAAGTTCGTGCTCACGCCCGGCGTGTACACCGGTCCGGTGAGCGCGCCCAGCATCCCTGCACCGGCCAACGACAACAGCGGCACGGCCACGGCGCTGACGGTGAACGCCGCACCCTGCACGCAGTACTGCCCCATCTACTACACCAGCCGCAGCGCCACCAACAGTGGTCTTGGCACGGCCGGTTGCACCACCACCGCCGGCAATGAGGACGATGACGTGTGGTTCAGCTTCACCGCCAATGGGGTCAACAACTACCTGCTCACCCTGCGCAGCTCGCCGGGCTATGACGGTGTGCTGCAGCTCTTCCAGAGCAATGCCTCCACCAACATCGCCTGCGTGAACGCAACGGCCGGCGGCCTCATTGAGACCTACACCACCAGCGGCCTGGCGGCCGGCACCTACTTCGTGCGTGTGTTCCACAACGGTGCCGGCATCGGCACCAGCAGCGGCCAGTTCGCGCTGTGCGTGAGCGAGGTGGTACCCCCACCTGCGAACGACAACATCTGCGGCGCCATCGGCCTTACGGTGAACCCCACGTGTGTGACCACCGCCGGCAACACGTTGAGCGCCACCGCCAGCCCGCAAACGGCTTGCGCCGGCACGCCGGATGACGACATCTGGTATTCCTTCACGGCAGCAACCACGGGTGATGTGATCACCGTGCAGAGCACGGGCAGCTTCAACGCCCACCTGCAGGTGTTCAGCAGCAGCGATCAGACCTGCACCGGCACGCTGACCTCGCTCATCTGCAACTACCTCACCTCCACCGTTGGCGACGAGACCTACAGCGGTCCCTGGCCGGCCGGCAATACCTACTTCATCCGCGTGTACCATACAGCTGGTGGAGCC
>JBEICT010000228.1:0-5208 GCA_040383865.1 Flavobacteriales bacterium
CGAGGTGGAATACAAGCCCGGCAAGCAGGAGAACGCACAGACCAAGGAGGTCACCGTGATCGCCAACACCGAGCCCCGCGAGACCAAATTGCGCATCAAGGCCTTCGTTCAGAAGATCTGATCCAGGAAATCAAGAACGAACAAGCCCCGGTGAACCCTATCCACCGGGGCTTTTGCTTTCATGTGAAGCGATCAGACCAACAGCGCATCAATGGCGGCAGCCAAGGCGTGATCGCGTTGCGTGATCCGTCCGTCCGCATCGTGGGTGCTTAACCATATCTCCACCAGCCCATAGGTATTGGTCCACGTGGGGTGATGGTCCATCCGTTCGGCCACCTCGGCCACACGCGTCATGAACGCGAACGCCTCGGTGAAGTCCTTGAACTGTATGCGACGGTGCAGCGCACCGCCCCGTTCCTCCCACGCGCTGCTCATCGATGCAGAGGCAGATCGATGGTGTGCATCGCTGGAATTGGCGCAAGCACCATTTCCTCCAACAGATGTCCGGCACCGGCGAACTTGTCGATCAGGAACAGCAGGTAGCGAACATCCACACAGATATTGCGGCACTTGTCCGGGTCGAACTGGATATCGCTCATGGTGCTCTCCCAGCTACGATCGAAATTGAGGCCAATGAGCTCACCACGACCGTTCAGCACCGGACTTCCACTATTACCACCCGTAGTATGCAGGGACGACGTGAAGCACACGGGGAGCGTGCCGTTCACCCCATAAGGCCCATAGTCCTTGGCCTTGTACAGCTCAATGAGGCGTCCGGGCACATCGAATTCCACATCACCCGGAACATACTTCTCCAACACACCATCCAGCGTGGTGAAGGCCTCATAGGTAACACCGTTCCGCGGCCGACTGCCCTCCACTTTGCCATAGGACAGGCGCAGGGTGCTGTTCGCATCGGGCCAGTAGGTCTTCTCGGGATACAGCTCCATCATGCCCTTCACGTAAGTACGCATGGCACTTTCGATCTGATCGCCCAATAAGGCATGGGTGGGGCGCACCTGCTCCAGAAAGCTGCGGAAGAAACTGCGGGATGCACGGAACACCGGGTCCTTGGCCAACTTCTTCATCGCGCCAGCAGTGGGGTTGCGGAAGGCCTTTTGCAGGCGCTCCTGGTCCACGAAGACGCTCTTTGCATAGAGCGCATCCACCCAGGCATCATTGTTCCCCTTGAACTTCCCGTCGATCTCCTTCAGCACATCGGGAGCGAGATGGGCGGGCACGTGCTTGCGGTAAATGGGTAACAGGGCCTTGAAAACGGCCTTGTCCACCGCTATATCGTAGTTCTGGAAATAGGTCTCTGCGGCGGTCAGGCGCTCGCTCAACAGCTGCGCGTATTTGCCTTCGTCGCTGAGCTTGCCATGCTCCTCCACCAGTTCGCGGAAGCCATCCGTAAAGCGCAGCACTTCGGGACCGTAGTAGACCATCTCCACGAACATGTCACGCGCTGTGGCATAAGGAACATACTGGCCGTAGAGACCCTCCAGCGAGACCAAGGCCTTCGCATACTCCTCCTGCCCTTCTGCACGCGCCTTGGCCGTATAGGCCGCCTCATACTCCTTCTTCCGCTGCAGGGTGTTCAGCTCCTTCAAACCACGCACCTCCCCGATCCATTTCTTCCACGCGTTACTGATGCCGGCCTGTTTGTCGGCGTATTGCAACCGGGTCCGATCACTGGAGCGCATGGCGGCATCGATCACGCCGAGACTGCCGGTACGCATGGCGATGCGCATGGGGTCGGCGGTGTTCTGCACATAGTCCACCGCATAGGAGCTCAGGTAACGCTGGGTGTTGCCCGGAAAACCGAAGATCATGGCGTACTCCCCTTCACGCGGTCCCTCGAGGCTCATGGGCAGCACGTGGCGCGGCACCATGGGTATGTTGGCGTCCGCGGGATCGGCCGGTCCGCCATCGGGACCCGTGTAGATCCGGAACAGGCTGAAATCCGCATTATGCCGCGGCCACATCCAGTTATCAGTATCGCCACCGAACTTGCCGATCGCAGAAGGTGGTGCACCCACCAACCGAACATCACGGAAGGTCTCGGTCACGATCAGGTAGTAGCTGTTCCCATAGTTGAAAGGACGAACCACTGCCTTGTAATGGGTGCCTTCGATGGCCTCCTTGGTGAGCGTCTCAGCCAGCTTGTTCACCGCATCGCGGCGTTGCGCCTCGGTGAGCCCCGCTGCCAGTTGGGGAATGATACGTCCGCTAACATCCTCCATGCGAACCACGAACGTGGCGGTGAGCCCGGGGTTACGCAGTTCCTCGCTAAGGGAGGCGGCCCAGAATCCGTTCTTCAACCGGTCATTCTCCACGGTGCTGTGGTCCGTGATGGCACCGAAGCCGCAGTGGTGGTTCGTAAGGATAAGGCCCTTCTGACCGATCACCTCGGCCGTGCAGCCGCCCCCGAACAATACAATGGCATCCTTGAGGCTACCCTTGTTGATACTGTAGATATCCTCCGCCGAGAGCTGCAAACCCGCGGACTGCAGATCTCCCTCAATGCTCTTCAGAAGGGTGGGTAGCCACATGCCCTCGTGGGCGTTGGCCAGAAGCACGAGCGTAAAGCTCCAGAGCGTGATGATCTGTTTCAACATGGCAGGTCCGTTTGGCAGTTCCGCAGGTTAAGCCCGCGAAAAATAGCCCCTGCGACCGAACCACGTTCAATCCGTTTGCTCCCGAGCATCCGGCGCTGGCTTTGGATGCCGGTCATCGGACACTTCACTGATGAACCAAGCCATCAGTACGATGATGAGCAGCGCGATGAACGCCTTGGGGTCCTTGTACAAGGGCCTGCGGTGGAGCGAACGTGTGGCCCGGTGGTAATTGTAGACCAGCCGCTTCGGGTCGCGGTATCGGGCGATCTCCTGGTCGGTTGGCTCGGGTCCTCGACCTTCGGGCGTTATCCTGTAGTGCTGTTTCATGCCCGTGGCGTAAGATAGGTGCGCAGGGTGGCCAGCACACGGTGGGTCCTCATCTTCGCGGCATCCTCCCCCAGACCGAGCACCTGGCCCATCTCGGCAAAGCTCAGTCCGTCCATGTAGCGCAGTTCGATCAGGCGGGCCTTGTCCTCCTCCAACCGGCCAAGAGCAAGGGCCAACCGCCGCATGTCCTCGTCCTGCCCAGGCAGGCCCATTTCATCGGTGAGCCCCCGCACCTCGGCAAAGCTCATGTCGATCACGACTTCCTTCCGTTTGCGCCAGTGCATCTTCAGTTCGTTCAACGCGATCCGGTACAGGAAGGCCTTGAACGGGAAGCCCCGGGGCTCATACCGCGGCAGCGCAAGCATGGCCTTGAGGAAGGTCTGCTGAGTAAGGTCGGCCGTGAGATCACGGTCCCTGGCCCTGCGCAGGATAAATCGGAAGATGGCACCGAAGTGCAGCTCGTAGAGCGGTGCGAACGCATCGGGCGAACGCTTCGCCGCCTGGATCAAGGCCTCCTCCCTGCTGCTGTCCATGGGTCCCCGAAGGTGGTGAATGCCATCGGAACGGGAAGGTAACGCCCTGACCATGCGGTGCGTGCCTGTAACCATCGGTCACCTGGACCCGTTGAACCCAGCAGCCCAACGTGGACGATTCATCCATGAAGAGCCTTGATCAATCGACGAATGCCGACCACCCTCAGGCATAACTGCTTTTCCATGTACGGTGCGCGGGGGCTTGCCATTGCGCTGATCACCCTCCTGCACGCGGTGGCATCCGCGCAGTCGGTCACCTGGAACTGGGCGAGGACGCTGGATGGCGGCAACTATGAGCTGGTGAGGGACATCGCCGTGCAGGACGGCACGGGCGACATCCTGGTGGCGGGTACCTACCAGGCGAACACCGCAGGCATCGCCCCCTACGACCTGCCAGCCTCCAACGGGGGCAGCGAGGATGCGTTCGTGGCCAAGTTCGATGCGGCAGGCAACCTGCTCTGGAGCCGCGGTATCGGCAGCAACCAGGATGATGGTGCGCTGGGCGTGGCCGTGAGCGCCACCGGCCAGGTGGTGGTCACCGGCCTGTACGATGGAAGCATCCCGGCACTGGGCCTCACGAACGCAGGGTCCAGCGATGCGTTCATCGTCTCCTATGATGCTTCGGGAACGCACCTGTGGAGCAGGTCCGTAGAGAGCCCCCAGAACGAAGAAGGCACCTCGGTGGTCATCACGGGCAGCCGCATCATCGCCTATGGATACTTCACCGCACACGGCAGCCTCACGGGCCTGGCCTCCTTCACCGGCTTGACCAACGGGCGCCGGTATGCCTACCTGAGCGCCTACGACCTCAGCGGCAGCTCCCTTTGGTCGCTGGCGGGCATGTCCTCCGCTGATGTCCTTTCCGAGCGCATCGCCACCGATGGCACGAACGTGTATGTGGTGGGAAGTACCAATGGCAGCAGCATGGCGTGGCGCACCAGTGCGAGCACCACCCTTACCAGCACGAGCGTATCCAATGACGATGCCCTCTTCTGCTCAGCCGTCACCATCGCCGGGTCGCCGGTGTGGATGCGCATGGTGAACAACCCGGGCAGCGACAATGTGGCCTGCAACGGTGTGGCGGTGAGCTGCGGCGCCGTGTACATCACCGGATACACGCACAACAACTCCACTTTCCCCGGAGGCTCACCGATCAACGTGAGCGGTGTGAATGACTATCTCTTCCTCGCAGCGCTGAACCCCGCCACGGGCACTGCCAACTGGGTGCGCACGGCATCGAGCAGCACGGACCACGGAGCGGAAGCGATCGACCTCACCGTTGGGCAAAATGGCCAGATCTACATGGCCGGCATGATGCAGGGCACCGTGACGACCGATGCAGGTCAGGTCATCAATGGCGACACGGATCCGGACCTTTTCGTGGCGCGTTTCGAACGGAATGGCACGCCTGCCTGGTGGGACCGGGAAGTGAGCACCCAAAGCGAGATCGCACATGCCATCGCCCGGGCCAGCGGTGGCGATTTCATTCTTGGCGGGCGGTACGAAGGCGGCCTCACCCTGGGGTCGAACAGCTACCCCGGTGCGAATGGCAGCAACCTCTTCATCTCGAGTTTCACCGACCCGATCTGGGCGGACGACCCGAACAACCCGGCGCGTTTCGTGCAGCCGGGGCCGTTCTGCGCAACGGGAGGCAACACCAACCTCATCGGTTTCCTGACGGCACATGCCTCCATGCTCAACTCCAGCCTGAACGTGACGTCACCGGCAGA
>JBEICT010000229.1:0-5189 GCA_040383865.1 Flavobacteriales bacterium
AAATAGAATGAACCGCAACGGCGCAACGAGCGCTACGTGAGAGCGGTCTTCATGGAAGCGTTACTTGAGCGGCGCACGGGAAATAGAATGAACCGCAATGGCGCAACGAGCGCGACGTGAGAGCGGCCTTCATGGAGGCGTTACTTGAGCGGCGCGCGGGAAATAGAATGAACCGCAACGGCGCAACGAGTGCTCCGCAGTTCAAGAGGGCATTCCGTTCGCGATCCGCCGAAGGCCATTCTTGAGGAACTTCTCATTGAAGTTGATGAGCAGTCCCAATCGGTTGCCCGTCAATTTCAAGTAAGTGATCAACTGGGCTGAATGAACAGGATGAAGCATATCGACGGCCTTCACCTCCACGATGAGCTTGCGATCAACCCAAAGATCAAGGCGATATCCGGCATCAAGCTTCACATCACGATACACTAATGGCAGGGGGACCTGCATCTCGCTTTGAACGCCGAGTTCCGCGATCTCGAAGGCAAGGCAATGCAAATAGGCATTCTCAAGCAGACCCGGACCCAATTCCCGGTGAACGCGGAATGCGGCCTCCACCACGACCTCAGCTATCTCATTCTCGGTCATCGTATTCCGTTGCGCTCCTTGCGCCGTTGCGGTCAACTCTCAGTAACCACCCTCGCCGCGGTACAACTTCACCGGACCGTCCAGCTTCACCTTCAGCACGGTCATCCAGGGATCATCGTAGCCTTCGGGAATGTCGATGAAGACCAAGCCCGGCACCTTGCTCCAGCTGATCTTGCCCACCACACGGTGGTTCAAGGTCATGGCATCGCCCCGGTCGGCATCGCTGCCTATGATCTCCACGGAGATGATCTTGTTGTCCAATCCTTTGATCTCCACACTACCGCTCATGCCATTGGCAAGGAACAGGTAGAGCGTGGTACTGTCCGGTGACAGCGTGGAAGGTCCGAAGAAGTGGCCGTTCGGAAGACCTGCGCGCGTGCCGTAGATCGCTTCGGCGTGCTTCTTCGTCCATGTGCCCAGATCCTCCAGGCGTGCGATCTGTCCGGGTGTGAAGGTGCCATCCTCCTTCGGCCCGATGCCCAGCAGCAGGTTACCGCCATGACCGATCACATCGGCGAAGATGTGGATGAGGTCGTGCGTGCTCTTGTAGTTGGTGTCCTGCGGTTGCCAGCCCCATTGATCACCCAACGTCATACATACCTCCCACGCGGGTGTCTTCGGCGTTTCCACGGGAATGTTCTGCTCGGGCGTGGCATAGTCACCATGGCCTTGCAGCCTTCCATTGATGATCGCTTGGGGGTTCTTCTGCAGGATCATGGCCCGCACCTTGGCCGCTTCCCACTCCTCCGCGCTGTGCTCCCAATCCCCATCGAACCACCAGAGGTCCGGCTTCAGTTGGGTGGCGATCTCGTTGATCTGGCCTTGGTAGAAGCTGCAGAAGCGCTGCCAGCGGGCAGCATCGTCCTTTATCGCGTAGCGTGTGCTGTCCTTGGTGAAGGCCGGATAGTCGTAGTGCGACCAATCGATGAGCGAGAAGTAGGCACCACACCGGATATTGCGCTCACGCAACGTCTGCATCAACGGTGCCACCACCGCACGCCGCGCTGGCGTGGACCGTTGGATTGAAAGCACCGCCGGCCGACCACCGGGGTCGTGCGTGCCGCTGATGATGGATGCTGGTGGTTGCGTCATCTTGGTCTCGAACATCGCCACCCCATCATGGTGCTTCGTAGTGATCACTGCATACTTCGCGCCGCTTCGCTGGATCAGATCCGCCCATGCCACCGGATCGTACTTGCTCGCCGTGAACCCCTCCAGCTGCTGCATGTAGTCCGCGTAAGGCATCTTCTTGTTGAAGAAGGCCCAGCTCTCATCCGTACCGTTCACGCTGTAGATGCCCCAGTGGATGAAGATGCCCAGCTTGGCGTCCTGGAACCACGCGAGCCTGGACGTGTCCGGAGCGTGTTCCTGTGCGGTACCGACCCCCGATGTGAGGATCAGCATGAGCGATAGCAAGAAAGGCCAAGTTCTCATTGCATCAGGTGCTTCTGCCAGGTCCACGCATCACGCAAGGCCGTGCGCAGGTCCAGTTCGGCCTTCCAGCCAAGTATGGTATTGCTGCGCGTGGTGTCGGCAAAGACCTGCTCCACATCGCCCGGTCGGCGTGGGCCGATGGTGTAGGGCACCATCACACCGTTCACTTCCTCGAAGGTGCGCACCACCTCCAGCACGGAGTTGCCTTTGCCAGTGCCGATGTTGAACACCTCGCAGATGGGCGCCTCGTGCGTGTTGGCGTAGGTGAGGGCACACAGGTGCGCCTTGGCCAGGTCCACGACGTGGATGTAGTCGCGCAGACAGCTGCCATCCGCAGTGTCGTAGTCATCGCCGTGCACCGTAAGCGCTCCGCGAATGCCGGCGGCGGTCTGCGTAACGAAAGGCACCAGGTTGTTGGGCACGCCGAGCGGCAGTTCGCCGATGTATCCGGTGGGGTGCGCGCCAATAGGGTTGAAATAGCGCAGCATCACCACCCGCAGCGTGGGGTCGGCCGCATGCTGATCGCGCAGCAAGCGTTCGCACACCACCTTGGTGAACCCATAGGGTGAACTGGCGTTGGCATCGGGCGCCGATTCGCTCACCGGCAAGTGAGCAGGTTGGCCGTATACGGTGCAGCTACTGCTGAACACCAGGTCCTTCACTCCGTGCCGCTCCATTGTTTCCAACAGCACCACCAAGGACCCGATGTTGTTGTGGTAGTACTTCAACGGTTCGGCCACGCTCTCGCCCACGGCCTTGTCGGCAGCGAAGTGGATCACGCCATGCACGTGTCCCTCCTCGCGGAACACACGGTCCAAGGCCTGCCGGTCGGTACAATCGATACGGTGGAACCGGGGCGCCTTGCCCGCGATGGCCTCAATGCCAAGCAGCACACGTTTCTGGCTGTTGCGCAGGTCATCCACAATGATGGGCTCCAGTCCGGCCGCCATCAGTTCCACCACGGTATGCGAACCGATGAACCCCGCCCCCCCCGTTACAATGACCTTCTTCATGGATGCACGCGCCCCGGAGGCGCCCGACGAAAATAGGATACCCGCCGAAAGCGGTGTCCGGGCGCTGGTGAATCGCGCAACGCGTGCCATCTTCACGCGCCGAAATGTTGCGCCGATCTTCTCCCTCGCTCCTGGTCGTTCTATTGGCCGTGCTGGTCACGGCCGTGGTGTCCGTTAACGGCCTTTGGATCGGTGAAAAGGGCGATGGCTGGAAAGGCACGGTGCGTAGCGATGTGAAGGGTTACTACGGCTACCTGCAGTCGCTTTTCATCCGCAACGACCTCGGACATGAGCCGTTCGTTTGGGAGTACGTGCGCTACACGGACGATGGACGCACCGTGAACAAGTACTTCTGCGGCACCAGCGTGATGATGGCACCGTGGTTCGGCATCGGCCACGCCATTGCGCTCAGTGATCCCGAAGCCCCCAAGGAAGGACTGAGCATCCATGAAATGCGGGCTTTGAGCATTGGCGCGTGGGTGTACCTGTTACTGGGATTGTTGGCGCTGCGCGCGCTGTTGCTCGGCATGGGCCTGCGCGAAGGTGCCGTGGCGTGGACGCTCGCAGCACTCGCCTTTGGAACGCAGCTCATGCAATATGCCGCACTACAACCCGGCTGGTCCCACATCCACACCTTCTGCGCAGTGAGCGTATTCCTGCTGGTGATCCACCGGCTGCATCGCGGCGCTTCGGTATGGCTGTGGGTCGCGGCCGCGGCATTGCTGGGACTGGTGGTACTTATCCGTCCGGTGAACGGGTTGATGGTACTGGCCATTCCCGTGGTGGCGGGCAGAGACACCTGGCCTCTGCTACGCGGGCTTTTGCAACGGCCATGGGTGCTGATCGGCGCGGTGATGATGGGCATGGCAGTGGTGGGCATACAGCCACTGCTGTGGTACATGCAAACGGGTCACTGGTTCGCTTATGGCTATCAGGGCGAAGGCTTCCATTGGGACAGGCCCGAGGTCTTCAAAGTCCTGTTCGGTTTCCGGCGCGGCCTGTTCCTGTGGGCGCCTGTGCTTTTACTGGCCTTGGGTGGTACGTTGAGGATGCTGGGCAAGGACCGCCCCCGTGGGCTGGGCATGCTCGTCTACTGGGCGGCGAACACCAACGTGATCAGCAGCTGGTGGATCTGGTACTACGGAAGCGGCTTCGGCAGCCGCGTGTTCGTGGACCACTATCCGGTGCTTGCGATGCCCCTGGCGCTACTACTGAACAACCTGCGCGGACGTTGGTGGACCCTCACACGCTCCTACATCGTGACGTGCATCGTGCTGCTGGGGATACAGATGTGGCAGTACCACGTGCACATCCTGCATCATGAAAGCATGGACCGCCGCAAGTACGCTTTCACCTTCCTGCGGTTCGGCGATGAGTACCGGCACCTGCTCGGCGGCAACTACCAGTCGGCGCCCTTCAACCCGAACGGCATGGACGTGGTGCTGGAGGAAAGCTGCGACCTGGAACGGGAATGCATCTGGTGGAAAGGAGGCCGCATTGAGGAGCGCCCGGAAGCCTTCAGTGGCCGCAGGGTGTGCGTGTTCAACGACAGCACCGAATATGGCATCACCTTCATTGCGGAGCCAGGAAGTCTACCTTGGGGCCGTGCCCTCTTCCTGGAAGTGGGCCTTCAACGATACGAAGCGAACGCTGGTGATTCCCGCACGCTGCTGGGCATTACTGAGGTGAAGCATGCCGACGGCAGCTCCGGGTACTATGAGCCCTTCCAGATCAACCCCATGCCTCCGGTACCCGGGCAGTGGGAGCAACTGGAATACCGGATACCCGTACCTCCGTTGGAGGAGGGTGATCGCCTGAGCTTCTACTTCTGGAACAAGGACCACAATGCCCGCGTGCTGATCGATGACGTGTTCATGCGGGTGAGCGCCGTGCGGCCTTACTGAGGCAGGGAACCTCTGCGAAATACGCCGTCCTCCATCGCCATGCCAACAAGCATGGTCGTCGCGGCTTCGGCATAGCTCGAGGCCTTTTCCCGTTGCCTGGATCACCATGATGGTGGGCTGCGCCCACCGAAGTCCGCCAAAAAGATCCGCCCTCGCAGAAGCTTCGGCGGACGAAGGTGGGCCCAGCAGGATTTGAACCTGCGACCAAGGGATTATGAGTCCCCTGCTCTGACCGCTGAGCTATAGGCCCGTG
>JBEICT010000230.1:0-5126 GCA_040383865.1 Flavobacteriales bacterium
AACGACCTGCTGCTGCAGGCCCTCAGCGACCACACCGACTGGGTGGCCGCCTACCGCGCGCTGGAGGTGAGCAACAACGCCGTGGCCCTCGCCACCATCCGCCTCGATGCCATCCGCGGCAGCTGGCGCGGCGGCGACCGCGCGGCCATCGACACGCTGGAGGCCTACCTGCAGGTGCAGGACCGCCAGATGCGCCAGCAACAGGCCGACCTCGCCTTCCGCAACGCGGGCCTGCGCCTCAGCGACCACCTCTGGGACGCCGACCAACGTCCGCTGGAGCTGCAGCCCAACGTGGTGCCCGAACCCACCGACCTCACCTCGCCGCTCACCTTCACCCTGGCCGATACGTCCATTGCCCGCGCCATCGACCTGCACCCCCTGCTGGCCCAGGGCACCGCGCGCATCGAGCAGCTCGACATCGATCGTCGCTTGCGCAGCGAATACCTCAAGCCCGAGCTCGACCTCAAGTACCAATGGCTGGGCGATGGTGGCGCGGCCAACAACGCGGAGAATGTCACCCTGCTCGGCGAAGGCTACCAGTTCGGCGTGGGCTTCAAGATGCCGCTCTTCCTGCGCCGCGAACGCGGTGAACTGTCGCTGGCCAAGTTGCGCCTCACCGATGCCTCCCTGGGCCTGGAGCGCGACCGCCTGCGCATCCGCAACCGCATCAACGCACGCCTCAACGACATCGCCGTGTTCGGCCAACAGGTGCAGCTGGGCGGCGACATGGTGGTGAACAACGAACGCCTGCTCAGCGGCGAACTGCAGCGCTTCGATGCCGGCGAGAGCTCCCTCTTCCTGGTGAACGCCCGCGAGGTGCCGCTCATCGACGCACGCATCCGCCAGGTGGACCTCGAGGCCCGCCTGCGCAAGTCCTTCTTCGCCCTTGATCATGAGGCCGGCACCCTCTGGAACGCCTGGCAACGCTAACCCCTCTGACGCCCCATGATCCACGTCACTTTCCAGACCCGCACGGTGGCCGCCGCCGAGCAGTTGGCGGCCCACCTCATGGAGCACCACCTGCTGCTGTTCCCCACCATGGACACCGACCACGAGGAACTGATCTGGGCCGACGGCACCCTCACGCGCACCAGCCAGCTGCTGCTGCAGGGCATGAGCAAAGCGCAGCTGTACCGCGAACTGGAACGCGTGGCCATGGACCTGCTGGGCACCGACCTGGTGCGCATGCACGCCACACCCGTTACCAACATGGACCCCGAGGCCCAGCGCCAGCTGTTGGAACAGACCGCCAAGGTGTAAGCACCATGCACCGCCTGCTCCACCTCCTCCTCGCCCTGCTGCCGGCGCTCGCCATGCAGGCGCAGATCAACAACCGGCTGGACGCCGTTCAACTGATCCAGCAGGGCGACATGCTGCTGCGCCTGGGCAACAGCGAACAGGCCCTGCTGCACTACACCAACGCCATACAGGCGGACATGGGCTTTGCCGATGCGTACATGAAGCGCGCCTCGCTGCTGAGCCGGCTGGGCCAGTACACGCAGGCCCTGGCCGACATGGACCGCGCCCTGGCCCTGAACCCCTACAGCGAGTATATCTACGACAGCCGGGCCAAGCTGCGCCTGCTGGTGAACGATGTGAAGGGCGCCCAGGAGGACTGGTCCGTGGCCATTGCCCTGCACCCCTACGACGACCTGCTGCGCGAACACCGCGCCGATGCCTGGTTGAGCATGGGCGAGGTGGTGCGTGCCCAGGCCGAACTGGATTCCCTGGTGCTGCACCGGCCCGATGACGCCGTGCTGCTGATGAAACGCGGCGCGGTGGAACTGCAGTTGGGCAACGCGCCCAATGCGCTGGTATGGTTCGATCGCGCCTATGCGGCAGGCCCACGCCTGGCCTTGGTGCACGACCTGCGCGGCGTGGCCCTGATGAAACTGGGCCGCTGGAACGATGCGCTGGAGGCCTTGAACAAGGCCGTGCAACTGGACCCCGCCCTGGACCTGGCCTACTACAACCGCGGCCTGGTGCACCTGCAACTGGGCAATGAGGCCAAGGCCCGCACGGACATGGACCATGCGCTGACCCTGGGGCGCGACAAGGCGCACATCTTCTTCCAACGTGCGCTGGTGCGCAAGCGCGATGGCGACCTGGTGGGCGCCGAGCAGGACTACGACCGCGCGCTGGAACTGGCGCCCGATTACCTGGAGGCCCAATACAACCGCGCCTTCGTGCGCAAACACCTCGGCGACCACGCGGGCGCCATTGCCGATGTGGAACGCACCCTGGCAATGGCCCCCGATGATCCCGAAGCGTGGACCATGAAGGGCAACCTGCACCTGCTCTACGGCGAACATGCCGAGGCCATTGCCCACTACGACAGGGCCATCAGCCTCTCGGGCACCCACGCACTGGCCCTCTTCAACCGCGGCCTGGCCTACCACATGACCTACCGCCCCCAGCAGGGCTGCGACGATCTGCGCCGTGCCGCCGAACTGGGATCCCCGGAAGCCGCCGATGCCATCACCTATTTCTGTGCGTTCTGATGCGCGCGGCACCCCGCAACGCCCGGCACCACCGCCCATAGCATCCCCCAGCTCCGCACCAAGCACTGCCTGATGGAACAACAGATCGCAGCCCACCTCCCGCAGATCCTGGAGAGCGTAGTATGCCTGCTGGCCTACTTCGCACTGCGGCGCATCGGCCGTCTGTTCGTGCGCAGTGCCGTGGTGCGCTCGGCCTACAAGGCGGGGGAGGAGGGCAGCGTGCTCCGCCTGCTCGACCTGCTCTTCCTGGTGCTGCTGGGCCTGGTGCTCGCCGCCATCTGGGGCATGAAGCAGAACGAGATCCTGCTCTTCGCCACCTCCGTGATCACCGTGCTCGGCGTGGCCTTCTTCGCCGAAATGTCCATCCTCTCCAACGTTACCGCCAGCGTGGTGCTCTTCTTCCAGCACCCCGTGAAGGTGGGCGACCGCATCCGCGTGCAGTTCGAGGGGCAGGAGCTCGAAGGCGAGCTGGTGGACATCACCTACTTCTTCGTCTTCCTGCGCACCGATGATGGCGCCACCATCTCGCTCCCCAACGCCGTGCTGCTCAAGAACGCCTTCACCATCGTGGCGCCGCCCAAGCCCTGATCCCCGCCCATGGACACCCAGCTCCTCATTGCCAACCTCACCAACCCCACGCTGCTCTTCTTCGCGCTGGGCATTGTGGCCTTTCTGGTGAAGAGCGATCTGGAGATCCCCCCCAGCACCATCAAGTTCATCAGCCTCTACCTGCTCTTCGCCATCGGCTTCAAGGGCGGGCAGGAACTGGCCCACGAGCACCTCAACGCCCAGTTCACCGCCGAGCTGCTCTTCGGCATGGGCATTGCCAGCGCCATTCCGCTCTACACCTTCTTCCTCCTGCGCAAGCGGCTGGGCGTGCAGAACGCCGGCGCCATTGCCGCCGCCTACGGCTCGGTGAGCGCCGTCACCTTCGTGGCCGCCAGCGGCTACCTGGAGGCCAAGGAGCTGCCCTTCAGCGGCCACATGGTGGCCATCATGGCGCTGATGGAAAGCCCCGCCATCATCGTGGGCATGGTGCTGCTGATGCGCTACGACAAGGAGAGCACCACCCGCCCCAGCCTGCGCCAGATGCTGCACCACAGCCTCACCAACGGCAGCGTGCTCATGCTCATTGGCAGCCTCCTCATCGGGTTGGTGGCCGATACCAAGCAGGCCGAGGGCATCAAGCCCTTCACCACCGACATCTTCAAGGGCTTCCTCGCCGTGTTCCTGCTGGAAATGGGCATGGTCACCGCCGCGCGCTTCGGCGCCTTCCGCAAGTACGGCGTCTTCGTATCGCTGGTGGCCCTGCTGCTGCCGCTGGCCAACGGCTGCGCCGTGGCCTGGCTCAGCGGCCACATCACCCCCGGCGTGGGCGATCGCTTCATGTTCGCCATACTCGCCGCCAGCGCCAGCTACATCGCCGTGCCCGCCGCCATGCGCCTGGCCGCTCCCAAGGCCGATCCCGGCCTCTACATCCCCATGGCCCTCGGTGTCACCTTCCCCATGAACATCACCCTGGGCATGCCGCTCTACTTCGCCATTATCTCGGCCACGGGGTAGGGGGCACGCACCTGAGGCCCGTCAGCTTCGGCACCGGCCACCGGGCCTACCTTGGGGCCACCAATGGGAACCGCATGATCGTGATCCACGCCCGCCAGGGTGGCCGCATGGTGCAGCTGGGCGACCCGCAGGCCCTGCAGGCCAGCCCCGCCCCCGAAGTGGTGTGGATCGATCTGGTGGACCCCACCGCGGCCGAACTGAAGGCCACCGAGACCTTCATGGGCAGCGAGCTGATGACGCCCACCCAGGCCGCCGAGATCGAAAGCTCATCGCGCTACTTCGAGGAGCCCGGCGCCGAGTTCCAGCTGAACACCTATTTCCTGCAGGCCCACGACCACGGCTGGCAGGCCGAGCCCGTCACCTTCGCGCGGCGCCACCACGTGCTGGTAACGCGCCGCAACGGGCCCCTGCACAGCTTCACCGAACTGGAACGCCGCCGCACCCTGGTGGCCCACACCGACTGGACCGGCTACGACACCTTCATCGCCCTCTTCGATCTGCGCATAGACGACGATGCCGACCTGGTGGAACTGCTCAGCCGCGACATCCTGGTGCTCAACAAGGACCTCAACCTCAACGCCACCGTGGGCAAGGCCCTGCTGCTGCGCATTGATGAGCTGCTGGACAAGGCCATGCTGCTGCGCGCCAACATCGTGGACAAGCAGCGCACCCTGGGCGCCGTGCTGAAGCACGAGGGCCTGCCCGCCGACCACCACCCCGGCGTGCACACCCTGCTGCGCGATGTGGACTCCCTGCTGGAGCACATCAGTTTCGGCTTCGAGCGGCTGGAGTTCCTGCAGAACACCGCCCTGGGCCTGGTGAACATCGACCAGAACAAGGTGATCAAGATCTTCACCGTGGCCACCGTCATCTTCATGCCGCCCACCCTTATTGCCAGCATCTACGGCATGAACTTCCGCCACATGCCCGAGGTGCAGCACCCCCTGTGTCTTGTTCTGAAATAGGTTGACACAACACGTCAACACAACATGGGACTTTCAAGAGAATTCAGGGAACGGACCCGTTATCCGGAAGAGTTGAAAAAGCGCATAGCCTTCGAAG
>JBEICT010000231.1:0-5117 GCA_040383865.1 Flavobacteriales bacterium
CATCGTCCAGCACTTGCAGCAGGATGTTCCACACGTCGGGGTGGGCCTTCTCGATCTCGTCCAGCAGCACCACGCTGTAGGGCTTGCGTCGCACGGCCTCGGTGAGCTGGCCGCCTTCGTCGTAGCCCACGTAACCCGGAGGCGCGCCCACGAGGCGGCTCACGCTGTGGCGCTCCTGGTACTCGCTCATGTCGATGCGCGTCATGGCGTGCTCGTCGTTGAAGAGGATCTCGCTGAGCGCCTTGGCCAGTTCGGTCTTGCCCACACCGGTGGTGCCCAGGAAGATGAAGCTGCCGATGGGGCGGCGCTCATCACCCATGCCGGCGCGGCTGCGGCGCACGGCGTCGGCCACGGCATGCACGGCCTCGTCCTGACCGATCACGCGCTTATGCAATTCGTCCTCCAGCTTCAGGAGCTTAACCCGTTCGGCTTCGAGCATGCGCGTCACGGGCACACCGGTCCAGCGGCTCACCACGGCGGCGATCTCCTCCACGTCCACCTCCTCCTTGATCATCTTGCTCTCGGCCTGCATCAGCAACAGTTTGTCCTTCGCGGCCAACAGTTCCTTCTCGGTCTCTTGGATCCGGCCGTAGCGGATCTCGGCCACTTTGCCGAAGTCACCTTCGCGCTCGTATTGCGCGGCCTGGTGCTTCAGGTCCTCGATCTGGTCCTTGGCGCTGTTGATGCGCTCCACCCGCGCGCGTGAGCAATGAGATATCCACAACGGATACATTTTTAGCATCGGTATCCTACATTCGGCATCATGAACATGCGGCCAGAGCATATATCCCTTCGCACCGAAGCGCCGCTGGGGCGCTGGGGCGCTGGGGCGCTGGGGTGCTGGGGCGCTGGGGCGCTGGGGCGCTGGAGCGCCGGGGCGCAGTGAACCTCAGTCCGGAAAGTTCCGCATGCTTAGCGCACAAGACGCTACGTGCTTCCATCTTTTCTCAACCATTGAACCGTTTCACCATGGAGCAGCTACCACCATTTCAGCCATAGGCGCGTTCGCATGATCGCGTTCGCCGTACGGTGAACGGCCGCTCCCGGCTGCCGATAGGGAAGGCATGCGGTCCACTTCCTGTGTATCGCATTGTATTTTCGACCGAACTGCGGCCTTGGAAGGTCCTTTGGGACCTCAAGTGATACCTGCTCATCTTATGAATGACCACATGCCGGACCGTGGTTCGCGCCTTCTGCTTGGCTGCATGTTGCTAGTCGCCGCATTGCGCTGTGAAGCACAGAACCTGTTACCTAATCCTTCATTTGAGGAAGCGGATACCTGTGCAGTGCAAATGGGGTTCTTTCCCAACGGTAAGCCACTGCATTGGGAGCCGATCTCCGACACCCCGGACTATTTCCGTTCCTGCGTTCCGCCAGGCGTGATCAATGGAGTGCCCGTCAATGGCTTCGGCCATCAGTTTCCTCATGAGGGCGATTCTTACGCGGGAATGGCAGTCTTCCTGGTAAACGACTATCGGGAAATGATCGGCGCTGAGCTGTTGGAGCCGTTGACCATTGGCCAGATCTACTACGCCAGTTTTTGGGTGAATGCGGCATATGGTGGACCTCAGCAGACCGGGAGTGCATGCAACAAGACCGGCATGTTGATGACGGTGAACGCCGAACCTTGGGACCAGGATATGCCTCCGTACCCACTGCGTGATTTCGCTCAGGTGTTCAGCGCAGACGTGATCTCTGATACGGCAGCATGGATCTTGGTGAGCGGGAGCTTTGTAGCCGACAGCGCATATCGGTTCGTTGTGATTGGGAACCACTTTACCAATGCCAATACGGTGGTTCAGGTTCTCGGCCCAGGAAACGCCAACAAGGCCTACGTGTATGTGGATAACGTCTGTCTATCGCCGGATCCGGAGGGTTGCCCTATGTGGACCAGCATCCTGGACCAGAACATGGATCGGCTCACATTATGGCCTAATCCCGCAACCGATAGGCTAAGGATCCGCTTGATGGGAAACAAGACCCATGACTTGTTGATAATGGACGCTTCGGGCCGACAGGTCTTCGGGCAGCATGGAATAAGTGAAAAGGAGGTTGTCCTAGGTGTGAAGGAATGGGCCAATGGGTCATACATCGCAATCGTCAAAGGGAATGCGGTCCAGCACTCCAAGAGGTTCGTGGTCATTCACTGAGCAGCGGTTGGTCATTACAGTTTCAAACCAAACTCTTGCAACCATGAGATCGAGAAGCTTCTTTTTGGCGGTCTGTTTGGCCCTTGGCGCGAATGGTGTGCTGGCCCAACCCTGGGACCAAGCAGGCAACAGCATCACATTGACGGGTGATTACCTCGGCTGCGATGCCACGAGCACGCAGCCGTTACGGCTCACCACGATCCCTAATCAGCCCATCCAGTTCAGTACGGACAATGCGTTGCGGATGCGCCTCACGCAGACGCTCACCGCACAGACCGTGAATGGTTATGCCAACCGGAACCTGTCTGGGCATCTTGGTATTGGATTGTTCACCGACCCTGATGTGAACCGGCCCTTTTCCATGTTACACATCGATTCCGCTGGTGGCCAGAACACAGGATATCGCCCATGGATGAAGGTGGGCATGACGCTCACGCGATGGTCGGATTTGAACTACTTCGGCATGAAGTCGGAGAATAACGATGATAACCATGCAGTCATTGCCTGGAGCGATAATCCGACAGGTTTGGACGGCCCTGATCTCTTGAAGTTCATTTTCTTGATGGACAACAACCCAAACGGTCCGACGGCGGCTTTGGACAATGGCCTGGAGGCTGCACGCTTCTTGCCGCACACCAGTGGGAGCGAGTCGTTCTTGGGGGTGGGTGACTGGTTCAGTGCTGGTCTCAATCCCACCGAACGCGTTGACCTACTCGATGGAAGACTGCGGATTCGGGTCCTCCCGGACCCGCCAAGTGAGGCCACTGGTGCATTCAAGGTCATGGTGGTTGACGATACAGCGGCTCCAAGCGGTGAGCGCGGCGTTGTGAAGTGGGTTGACCCCAGCACCTTCGGCGCGGCTGATTGTGATTGGGTGGTACAGAGTGGAGATCCGCATGTATCGAGCGTGTACGATGGCAGCAATTGCCTATGGGACCGGCGGCATGGAGTTGGTGTAGGCATGGACATTCCGCGCGCGAAGCTCCATGTGCATCACAACAACTATGAGTTGCTCGGTCGCGTTGGCACATGGTCGCGCATCGAATCGGATGACTTCCAGAATGAGTTCCAAGGCGTTCTGGGCGAAGGTGGACCCTTGGCACAGGACGGTTTCGCGGGCCACGCCGAAGGCGTTCAAGGTCTTGCGTACAACTGTAAGACTACCATTGGCGTGCATGGCCACGGCCGTTTCGACTCTCAGCAACCGGGCACCGGGAGCGGATTCCTTGTGGGCGTGCTAGGCGTATCGGAATACGACCAACCCTGGCAGGCGTCCTTCTCGGCCGGTGTGTACGGTCGCGCAATTGCGCCGCAGGGAGCAGGTCAAGCTTGGGCGGGCTGGTTCCAAGGCGATTTGGCGGTTACCGGGAATGCGTGGAGCCAGAGTTGGAATATCTGGTCTGATGAAAGCCTGAAAACGAATGTCGCCGATGTGGAGGGCGCATTGGATCGGGTGCTGCAATTGCACCCGAGGACTTACCAGTACAACCCAGAAGCTGCGCCTGTGCTAGAGTTGAGTGATGCTCCACAGATCGGGTTGCTTGCTCAAGAGGTTGAAGCAATTGTGCCTGAAGTCGTTTCTGAAATGACCGTTCCAGCACAGGTGAATGATGACGGCACCTTTAGTGAGGAGACGCTCACGCTGAAAGGAGTGAATTACGTTGCGTTGGTGCCCTTGCTCATTGGTGCGATCAAGGAGCAACAAGCATCCATAGCGGTCATCCAGCAACAGCTTGCGCAAACTCAACAGCAACTCGCTTTCTGCTGTTCTGCTGCCCCCACTGACAGTGATCAACGTATGGCGCCTTCCCAGAGCACCATCGATGGTGAAGGCCGCGTTGCACCCGTTCAAGAACGACTGTTGCGCATCGCCCCCAATCCCTTTACGGACCGCACGACGCTCTATTGCAACTTGGAGCGCAGTGGGCGTATGATGCTCCTGGTCAATAGCTCCGACGGTAAGAGCCTTGTAGTGCTGTCGGAAGGCCAGCGCGAAGCGGGCGAGTTCCGCTTCGATTGGCAAACGGGTCATCTTGCGCCTGGCCTTTACTATGTGACGCTGTTGCTCGATGGCGAACAGTTGGTGAAACGTGCGGTGAAGGTGCGGGAGTAGTGTTCCATTGTATCTCAATGAACGAGGGTACAGATGGTCGGATGACCATTCGGACCCTTGTTCTTCTATGTCCCTATTCGAATGGTGGATCTCGAGCTGGGTGGCAGCGATGAGCGCACGGGTTTGGCGTTACGCCTAACCATCCATCTGGGTCAGGCCTCGGCCTTCGCTTTGCGTGGCTTCCCATTCCCATTCGCTTGCTCCTTCTCATCGATCGGCTTCCGCAACACGATCTTCCCATCGAATACATCGATCACCTGCGGCTTGCCCGTTTCCAAGGTCCCCGCGATGATCTGCTTGCTCAGCTCGTTCAGCAGTTCCTTCTGGATCATGCGCTTGATCGGGCGTGCGCCGAATTGAGGATCGAAGCCGGTGGTGCTGATGTGGGCGATGAGCTCTTCGCTGGGGAGGAGGTGGATGTCCTTCTCCTCCAACTTCTTCAGCAGCATGTTCAGTTGCAGTTCCACGATGGCGCGCACATCGCCCTGGCTCAGCGGGCGGAACATGATCAGCTCGTCCACGCGGTTGAGGAACTCGGGGCGAACGGTCTTGCGCAGCAGCTCCATCACCTCGCGCTGGGTCTTCTCCACCACGGCGTCCACGTCCTTGTCCTGGAGGCCTTCGAAGTTCTCCTGGATGATGTGCGAGCCGATGTTGCTCGTCATGATGACGATGGTGTTCTTGAAGTTCACCACGCGCCCTTTGTTGTCGGTGAGGCGGCCATCGTCCAGCACTTGCAGCAGGATGTTCCACACGTCGGGGTGGGCCTTCTCGATCTCGTCCAGCAGCACCACGCTGTAGGGCTTGCGTCGCACGGCCTCGGTGAGCTGGCCGCCTTCGTCGTAGCCCACGTA
>JBEICT010000232.1:0-5101 GCA_040383865.1 Flavobacteriales bacterium
CCTTCCGAGCGTCCAACTTCTTGAATTCACGCGCTGCGATAAGCTGGTCCTTTCGGTCCATCTGCCGGAACCCCAAGCGGTAGTAGAACCAGTATGCGCCGCTCTTCAGGCCATCGGGGTTGTTGTGCCCCAGTTGGTAGTTTTCCGCTTCGAAGCGGTCTACAGCGAAGCGCTGGCGATAGAGGCGTAGAAGCTGTGCGAAGAACAACGCGCTCTCGCCACCGCGCATGGCCGGGAACACATTGATGCCCACCTTGCTCTTGCCCGGGAAGATCCACGCACCGCCATAAGCGAGCGGCACACCGTTCTTGAAGGCCATGAAGCCGACGTAGCTGTCGAAGGGCAGGCGGTGTTCAGCGTCCAGGTGGAAGAGGGCGATGCGCAAGCCACGACCCATGTCGAAGAGTTCCACCGCACCCGCATGGGTTACCGGGTCCGTTTCCCGATGCAGGCTCGCGAGTACGGTGCGCGCGGTGTCGATGAGGTGTTGCTGGTCCGTTGCGGAAAGGCGCAGCGGTGACGCAAGGGGTGCATCCACGGTGGCTCGAAGGTCAAGGCCACGCTGAAGTCCGCTGGCATGGAAGAACACATCCCCCATGGGCCCGCGGGCGAAGGTCATGGCGCAACCGGCCGCACCTTCGATCTTTACGAAGATCCGCATGCGGGACCAAAGCAGCTCGCGGGTACGTTCGTCACAACGCAATGCGGCCACCGCTTCCGCAAGGCGCAACAATTGGTTGGAAAGGGATGGCCCATGGATGGTGTTCAGCAGTTCGTACACATCGGTGAACGGCTGGTCCAAGGTCTCCCATTCCGCGGGCGTCACGAGCAAGCGGACCAGTTCACGGAACTCGTCCAAGGGTGCTTGCACGGAGAACAACTCCACGGCGCTTCCCCAGCGGACCAACACCCAACGGGTCAGGCGCAAGGTGTAGGTGCTTTGCAGGGGCGCTCCTTCCAGGCCCGAGTTGATCAGCGCGTAGCGCAGGTGCTCGTTGCGTTGCATCCTTTCGGTCGCGAGGTCCGCCACGCGCCGCAGTTCGCCGCTGGCCGCCTGGTGTTCGGCAGCATCGTGCGGGTGGGCGAGCAGGAAGAGCAGCAGGTCGTGCCATTCGCGCAGTGCTTTTGGCGAACGGACGGGACGGCCGATCGCTGCTTGGAATGCTCCGCTCTGCACGTGCGTGCCCTTCGCGCAAGCTTGCCGCAGTGCGAGCACCTCGGCACTGTGCAATTCGGTTCCGATGGTCATGTTGCAAGGTGTCGTCCCCGTAGGGATCGGGACCTGACGTACATCACCTAGTTGCCTGTACGTGAAAAGGCCCGGACGCACCGGGCCTTTCCACTGGACGAAGAGATCCCTACCGACCGGTTACCGGATCGTACGGGGTCAGGAGCGCTGTTCCGCGAAGACCCGCATGGTGGGCTGCGGGCCGGCAACACCCGCCGCTTGCAGGGCTTCGAGGCCTTTCTCGTAGACGCCGAAGTACACATCCCAGTAATCCTCCGGCGCACAATGCGGACGTACGGCCAGTTCCACGCCCTCCAGGTTCAGCTTGGCGACGGTCACCGATGGAGCCGGGTCGCTCATCACCTTGGGGTGGTTGCGCATCACCTCGGTGAGGATCTCGCGGGCCTTCGATACGGAAGAGGCATAGTCGAGCCCGAAGGTCAAGTCCACGCGGATCCTGCCTTCCCTTGTGTAGTTCACGATGTTGCCATTGGCCATCGGGCCGTTGGGAATGATGACCGTTTTGCTTTCCGGGGAAAGCAGGACGGTGGTGAAGATCTGGATCTCCTTCACGTGGCCGATGAATCCCTGGGCCTCGATCAGGTCGCCCACCCGGTAGGGCTTGAACAACAGCACGAGCGTTCCGCCTGCGAAATTGGCCAGGGTGCCTTGCAAGGCCAGACCCACGGCCAAACCTGCCGCACCGATGATGGCGATGAAGCTGGTGGTCTGAACGCCCAACATGCTGATGAAGGTGATCAAAAGCAAGACCTTCAGCGAAACCGTGACCAGGCTATGCAGAAAGCGCTGCAAGGTGGGTTCCACGCCACGGCTGCTGAGCACCTTGCCCATGACCTTGGCGACCATGCCGATGAGCATGGATCCGATCCACAGCACGAGCAGGGCGGCTATGAGCTTGGGCGCGTAATCGATCGCGAGGTCCTTCGCACGCAGGGCCCAAAGCTGGGCTTGGATCAGTTGTACTTCCACATCGTTCATGGTGTCGCGGGTTAATGGGGTGGGTGCGAATTCGGGATCGATAGGCGACGAATGTAACGGTCCGAATGAATAGCGCAAGGCGTTTATCCCGGATAAGGCGGTGCTTATGGACATCGGATCATCAGCGAACGGACCGCCCCGATCCGGGCTTACATGCAAAAGGCCCGGCATCCGCCAGGCCAGGGGAGGATGGGCAGGCACGCAGGCCTGACCTGCAGCCCGGCAGGCTCCGTTCACAAGGCCCCCCTGTAACACTGGCGCCGTGGGCCGCGTAACAAAGCGCCGTTCCCGGTCTGCCCGGGCCTAATGAACCACGTGTGTCGATGAAGAACGCCGCACCACAACCGCCCGGCAAGGGCCCCGGCCGCCGCCGGCAATGGAGAGGTTTCCCCCAACGGAACCCCTTGACAAGATCTGACCGACCCACACATATTGCCGACCAAAAAAGGTTAGGCATCGACGGAGTTGGCCAATGCAAGGATGAAAAACCCCCGATGATGAACACCATTTCAATGCACATGCAGCAACGAACTACCCAAGGCCACACGGAGCGAACGTCCGGTGGCCATGCATCCAATGGTTGGCAAGGAACCGGCATGGCCCGGTTCCGACAGGCCTTGTGGGGCCTCATGGTGTTGATGCTGGCCCTGCCAGCGACCGAGGCGGCCGCGCAGATCGCGCAGCGGGGAACGGCCACCAGCAACATCAGCACGAGTGCATCGGTAACGATCAATCGCCCCGCCGGCGTGGTGGCGGGCGATATCCTGTTCGCCAACATCAGCAACTACTTCGATGGCTTAAATACTTCCGCTTCTTCATCGGGGTGGACCCTCATGGCCGGAACGGATCTCAGTCGCGGGCGGGCCACCCTGTTGTACAAGGTGGCAGGCAGTAACGAACCGGCCAATTACACCTTCAATGTGACAGGCAGTTCGAGCGCCGCCACGGGGGCCATCGTGGCCTTCTCGGGGGTTAACACCAGCAACCCTTTTGATGTTATTGCACCCAGCAGCTGGACCACCGATGCCGTTCAAACCATCGACATCATTCCTTCCATCACCACCACACTTCCCGGCTCGGCGGTCGTGGTATTCGGGAACTGCACGCGCATCACCACCTCAACGAATGCCAACTTCACTTCCTGGTCGTTAACGGATCCCTCGCCGTTGTCCGAGCTGTACGACGTGGGGCACAATGGCGGGACCAACAGAGCGGCCGTTGGCGCGGCCTGGGGTATACGGACTGTCGCAGGCGCGACCGGCGATGCCGGTTTCACCTGCACCCCCAATACAAATCCGCGTACGATGGGTGGCATCATGATCGCGCTGCGTTCTTGCTCGCCTGTGGTCACAGCCACCGCAAGCACCAATACCATTTGCGGTAGCAGCGGAACGATCAGCCTGACCGGCAGCGTTGCCGCCAGTACACCTACCATTCTGGGAACTGAAAATTTTGAAAATCCCTCGACTTACACCACTTCAGGAGGATCAACCAAAACCGGCACTTCGGGTACCGGTGACCGTCCTGCATCGGTTCCCTTTGTAGTATCACCCACTACTTCCTATTGGATCAACAACGGAACAGCAACCGTTACTACCTCCAATTTTACCGGACTTGTCAACGGAGCCTCCAAATCGGTTTCGTTGAGGCTGGCATCTTTCTCCATCGGATCCACCTCAAATGGGGCCGAATCTTCTGACAACGTGCGGGTGGCCATCTCACTCGACGGGGGCAGCAACTATTCCTCCGAACTGGAAGTGAATGGAGGATCAGCCGGTAGTTCACATTGGGGCTTCTCCACCGGTACCGGCACAGCCACTGTCACCTACGACGGAAATAATTCACCTCAACCCTTCGCCCCTTCTGGTGGCGGGGCTCGCACCACTGATGGTTTCAGCACGCTGGTGATCAACCTGCCCACCAATGCCACCCAGGTAAGGGTACGGGTCACCATGTTCAACAATGCGGGTGGTGAAGCATGGGTCATCGATGATATCGTGGTTTCCCAGACGGGCAACATCACCTATGCCTGGACCTCTTCACCGGCGGGGTTCACCTCTACGTTGCAGAACCCCACGGGGGTATCCATAAACCAGACCACCACCTACACGCTCACGGCCACCAACGGCGCAACCGGCTGCCAGGGTTCTGACACGGCTCGCGTAACCGTGGGCACCACGGCCACGGCAGGCAACACACAAACCATCTGTCCCAACGGCACCACCGCATCCCTCGGCGGCAACACACCCGGCGCGGGCACCGGGGCATGGAGCGTAGTCAGTGGTGGCACGGGCACCTTCAGCGACGCATCCAGCGGAAGCTCCACGTTCACGCACACCGAAGGCACAGGGCCCATCGTGGTACGCTGGACCATCAGCAACGGCGCATGCACGCCCAGCACGGCGGACGTGACGATCAACGTGAACCAGGTGGGCGTAACCGGGGCGATCTCCGGAACCACCGGGGTTTGCGCCACCGCCAATGGGCTCGGGTATTCGGTAGCCCCGGTCAGCGGGGCCAGCACCTATACATGGACGGTGCCCACCGGTTGGAGCATTACCAGCGGCCAGGGTACACCGGCCATCGTAGCCACCGCGGGCAGCACCGGGGGAGACATCACCGTGATCGCCTCGAACGCCTGTGGCAATACCCAGCAAGCCATCATCAGGCCCACGGTAGCCACCGGCCATTCGGGCTTCACCAGCACGAGCGCGAAGACCGATGGCGACATCACCTGCAATTCCGGAACGTTGCGGGGCTACATCCGGTTCCCGCTCACCAGCATTCCCGCAGGGGCCGTGGTGACGGCGGCCAACCTGAGACTGACGAATAACAACACCTCCACCCTCAGTACGGCGAACAACAGCATCACCG
>JBEICT010000233.1:0-5101 GCA_040383865.1 Flavobacteriales bacterium
ATCACGATCAAACCTCCGCCGGGCTCGATGAGGAGTTCATCCGGAGCGGTGTACCACAGCGGCTCCGAATCCTCCAGAATGATATGGCCACCGTTACCGAAGTTGGTATCGACCGATCCGGTCTCGAGCAGCTTGAAGAGATAGGAAGGATAACCATAGGTGTTCGGCTGCAGGTAGATGGAATTGTCCGATGCGATGGCGAAGTCGATGATCCAGTTGTCCTGGATAAAGGGCATGAGGTCAAGCGTGTAGTTGAAGGAAGTGTCCAGGCTTCCGTCGCTGTTGAATCGCCAAAGGCCCCCGCAGCCAGGGTTGTAACTACCTAGCAGGATGCGACCGAGGTTGTCGATCTCCATGAGGGGGTAGCAGAAGGGCGACCCGGGCGCCATGGCCGTGCCGTTGACGCCGAAGCTCAGGTCCGCGGAAAAGTCCGGATCCAAGCGGGTCACTTGGGCATGCGAGTTACCATTGAGAACAACGCCTTTACCGATGACGATGCGACCTTGATCATCCAGCAACATTTTGGCGAAGCCGCCGCCACCCGGTATGGTCAGCTGTGTCCAGGGCACCAACATGGTTCCGTCCAGGTCCAATGTGCCGATCTGGAAGCCATCCGTTCCGCTGATGAGCAGATGGATGCGGGCACCATCCTGCGTGATCACCGCATCAGCGATATCCATATCAGGGAGCTCGAGGATACCGGCCGTACCGAATGTGCTGATCGGCGAACCATCCGCGTTCAACTTGATGATGTAGGAGGAGGTGGCTCCGTTCACCGCGGTCAGAAAGGCGAAGATGTCACCATTGGTCTCCAGGATCTCCATGGTGAGCACATCAGGGAGCTGTGGCAGGAAGCCATATTGCCCATCGCCGCTGAAGGTGATGTCGAGCACGCCATCCTGGGCGAGAGTGCCACCTGCGATGAACGTGCAAGCACCCAAAAGGAAAAGGCTTCGGTAGCGGCGGCAGGCACATGCAGTGATCATGGGTGGATGGGGTTTGCGTTCACTACACTAACCCTGAATTTTCCGGCATGGTTGGGTGCCGGCACATTTTTCCATTTCGCATCAAGGAATAAGCTGGGGACCGCCGCAGGTATTTGGACGCGTCCTTATTGCGAAATGGCATATCGATCACGACGGAGACGCGATGCGGAAAAAAGAGCCCTCTGATCGGCTAGGACCTGAATGCGGATCGGCACTAGAACGTGGAACGCTCCAGCCGCCACGAGATACCGAAAGTGAACCCGGCGCTGCTCATCCGCGCTCCATCCAATGGACCTTTCATGGCCATTCCTCCCAGTTGGGCCTTCCACAATGGCCCGGCACTAACACTCAAGTATTCATTCACGGCATAGGCGGCCTGCGGGCGAAGCAAGCAGGAAAGGTTCACGGTCTGGAACGCATCATCGGGAAATCCAACGGTGGTGTGATCCTCCTCCACTGGATATCGCCCCTTGGCATTGAAGAGCAGATCGAAACTCAGTCCCCCCTGCAACAACAGACCAAAACGACCTTTGCTGGACCTGACGCTTGCAAGCAGTGGTATCTCCACAAAACTGAGCTGCACATCGGTCGCTGCCTGATCCACCTTCGATGCATAGGTACCGTAGAAAACCCCTGTGGACCAAGCGAAACGTTTGATACGCACACGATACTCGAACCCCAAAAGTGACCCGTTCTCCGGTCCCGAGCGCTGCCCATCGCTCGTTCGTGTACGCACGTGGAGCGGTGCTCCGAAAACATGTAGCTCACCGGACGAAAGGATATTGATCACCTCCAAACTCCGCCGTACCGGTTGCCGATCCACTGTCGCTTGGGCTTCGGGCCAGCGGGTTGATAGGAAGGCGACCGCGTCCACCTCGCCGACCCTCTCCGATGCAGGCGTTGCGCTAACCGTGGCGAAGGCGCCGGATGCGCGTACAGCCAGTATCTCTTGACCTTCCCGAGGAGCCGCGTGGATCGCTTCCTTGGTCGGCACATCTGCAAGGGTGCGGTCCGTTCGCCCCCTTGGGGCCAGGCTTAGTGGCATATCGGTCGTACCCGCAGCACCGGTATTCAGATGTTCCTGTTCGGACCGCGCAACAGGCACAAGGTCCTCAATCCGACCAAGCGGATGAGCCTCCCCGCTCTGGCGGAAACCCGGATCGTTCCGGCTGCTGCTGATTGACCGAGCCTCAACGCCGACCCTTTGCAGGGGCACAAGTGCCTGGACCCGTGAAGCGGCAACGGCATGGCTTAAAGGCTCGACCTGCTCCTTCATCGCCGCAAGTGGTAACTCCTGGTTCAGCGCGGCGGCCTCCACGGAAGCTGATCCATCGGCCCTTGCCAGTGGCATGTTGGCAAGCCTGGCATCCGACACACTCCCGGCAGAGATGCTGCCCGCTGATTGCTCTACACGCTGGGCCGCTTGCTTAACGCCCAGGCCTGCATCATTACTTAAGGCCCACCAGAGCAGACCGCCCACTGGCACCAATACTGAAAGCCACCACTTGGACAGACCACCCCGGACACCCGCTGAATCTGCATTGCTCTTGTCAATCAGTGTTCTGATCGACTCGAACTCCCCCTCTTCAACAGGAAATCCACGACGCTCCAGTCGCTCGCGAAAGAAAGCATCGATCCAACGCTGCCGGCTCATGCGATGCGGAGTTTATTGTGAGCATGTGCGGCGCGCACAAGCATGGTCTGCAACTGCTGTCTTGCATGGCTCACATGCCACTTGGAAGTGCCTTCGCTGATGCCAAGGGAATCGGAGATCTCCTTGTGCTTCCAACCATCTATTGCGTAGAGGTTGAACACTTGCCTTGTTACGGTGGGCAACCGGTCCATCATGTGCTGAAGCTCCTCGGCTTCCATCATCTCCTCTGCTCCGTTCATGTCCACGGCGTGCAGATCTTCGGCCAGGTCGACGTCCGTATGACCATTGGGTCCATTCGCTGTGCGACGGTCTCGTTGGTCGGTCAATACGGTATTGATCATGATCCGACGGCACCACGCCTCGAACGGGGCATCGGGGTTGCGCGTATGGAGCTTGTCCAGGATCTTCAGGAACGCGGTGTTCACCATGGCTCGGCGTTGCAGGTCATCGTGCTCGTAGCGACGGGCGACCGAAAGCAAAACTTCGCGCAGAAGCTTGTACAATTCGAACTGGGAAGCGCTATCCCTGCGGATGCACCGTTCCAAGAGCGAATGGTCTGCCCTGAGCATGCTATTTCTTTCTTCGCCGGTCGGGAAGCGCTTTTCCGCTGCGGCTCGCGACCTTCCGACGATCCGACGGGAAGTTACAAGGTCCAACGGGCGGAACGCCCTTCCGAGCGGATAACTCGGAATATGAGGCGATGGTTGGGTGGAGCTGTAAGTATGCTGGTCGACAAGCACTAATATCCCGATGTCGAGCAGAAATTGGGAGCCCCCCGCTTTGCTCCGTGAGCAAGGTCACAGACCATACAAGACGAACGGCGGACCTTTGCCCTTAATGAAAAAGTTCCTACTCCTTATGTCCCTGGTGTTAGGCAGCACAAGCCTCTTCGCACAAGAAGATGTGCGCCAGCACCGCATCGTGATGCAGCTCGTCAGCGGCGACACGCTGGTGCACAAAGGCCTGATGCGCCAGTTGCGCAACATGCTGGAGGCCGCGCCCACGATGAAATTGGAGGTCGTCTGCCATGGCCCGGGAATGGACCTGCTGATGAGCGACCGCAGCCTGGTGGCCGACAAGGTGAAGCACTTCAGCGAGCGCGGCATCGTGTTCCTGGCCTGCGAGAACACCATTGCCGAGCGCAAGCTGGACCGCAGCAAGATCGTGCCGGAAGCCGGTTTCGTGAAGGCCGGGATCATCCACATCGTGGAGCGACAGGAGGAAGGCTGGAGTTACATCAAAGCCGGGTTCTAGGTCATGCACAGCCTGTTCATGGACCGACCGGTAACTGGTCGGCGGGGCCTGTCCCTTGCACTTTCCCTCCTGCTGCCGTTGATCGGCAGTGCCCAGCACAGTGAGCAGGACATCCCTTCGGACGACAGTCTGCGAGGCGCCAGCCACCTCTATGAAATGATGAAGCGGGGCGCAGTGGAAGGCCGGTTCCGCCAGTACAACATGCTCACCATCAACGATGGCGCTCCTTCCGACTACCACGCGGTAGCGTTCGGCGGTGTGCTCGGATTCACATCGCAGCGCTGGCACGGCACACGTTTCAAACTGACCGGCGGTTACACCTTCGACCTGTTCACCTCCGACCTCACGCAACCGGACCCCGCCACCGGTCTTCCCAACCGCTATGAGATCGGACTTTATGATGTGAACGACCCGCGCCACACGAATGACCTGGCCTATCTGCACGAATTCCAACTGGACTGGCTATCACACAGTGGCCGCACCAACGTGGTATTCGGTAAACAGGAACTGAACACCCCCTTCCTCAACCCCCAGGATGGCCGCATGCATCCCACCCTGTTCGAGGGCCTGTGGGCCAGGCACCGGAGCAAACACGGCACCACCTTGGAAGGTGGCTGGCTCTACCGTGTCGCGCCACGTGGCGCCAGTGAATGGTACACGGTATCGGAGAGCATGGACGTCTATCCCGTGGGACGCAACGTGTATGGCGAGTCGGCCATGCATGGCGAGATCCTGGAAAGCGCAGGGATCTTCGCGCTGTCGGCAAAGCAGTCGTTGGGGAAAAAGCTCAGCGTCACGGTCTGGGATATGTACACGGAGAACATCTTCAACAGCGCGCTTCTGCAATTGAACGCTGGCGATATGGAGGACCGGTGGAGCATTTCGGGCATGGCCATCCGACAGGACCCCACGGACAGCGGTGAACACGCCTCGGACAGCCTGGCATACATGCCCAAGGGTCAATCGTCCTGGGCCTTCAGTGGCCGCCTGCGCAACGTGCTCGGCAAATTCCGTTGGCAACTGAACTACACACGCATCACGGCCGATGGCCGTTACCTGATGCCCCGGGAATGGGGTCGTGACCCCTTTTTCACCTTCCTGCCGCGCGAGCGGAACGAGGGCATGGGCGATGTGCACGCAGGCTCCTTGAACCTGATCTGGAACGATAGGAAGACCGGCTGGCGGATCCAGGTCGATGGTGGCGCAT
>JBEICT010000234.1:0-5070 GCA_040383865.1 Flavobacteriales bacterium
AGCTGAAGTCGCGCGTCTGCCGGGCGATATTGGCATCCAGTTTGAACGCGGTCTGCATTGCATTGGGGGAATAGTAGGCGCTGTGCTCCTTCTTCAGGCCTTTGAGGTCCTTGGCGGTCACCGAGAGGTGGCGTACATCGGTGCGGCTCGAATCGAAAACAGCCTCGGGTGCGCCGTTGTATCCCTTGGTGCCCAGCACCAGGTGCTTGGGCGTGATAAGGTGCAGCTCGCGCATCACCACGGGGCTCGAGTACTGGAGCATCTCCCGGTCGCCGCGCAGCGTGGGTTCCTTCTTCAGTACGATCAGGTATTCGATCTCGCTGCCAACCTGCACACCACTGAAAGCAAAATAGAGGTAGCGCTGGTGGTCCTCCTCGTCCTCGGCCATCTTGAAGTCCTCCTCGGTCAGCGTCACCACTTTTCCGGTGGGGTCGATCACCCGCGCCTTCTTGGACACCACGTCGATCACATCGCTCAGGGGGATGTAGATCTTGTTGTTGTCCTCCACCGCGCTTTCCGCCCCGATGTGTCGGATCTGGTGCATCAGGTAGTACTCGTTCAGCGCGTTCCCTTCCTCCTCCCAATCCACCATGCTCACGGAGCGGATGATGGTGGTTGGGGCGTCCTTCACATGCAATGCATTGTGAAGGGTGGGGGTCAAGGCCCAATCATAGTCGCGCACCAGCTTGTCCTGCGCGGAGCTGTTGGTGGTAAGCGTAATGGAGAGGCAAACGAAAAGGGCAACCTTGATCTTCATGGTCATGGGATACGGAGTACGACGGAGCGGTCCATGTCGGAACGCAGTTTCTTGAGCATGGTGCGCCAAACGGCCAGGTCTTCGACCGAGAGGTAGAGGCGTTCCTCATCGAACTGGCCGATGCAGCGCACTTCGCCCGGTAGCACTTCGTAGCTGATGGTGTAGCTGAAGCGCTCGTCCTTGAACGAACTGGGCTCGGGCACGTGGGTCACCTTGGCCCCTTTGGGGATCTGCAGGATGGTGACGCTGGTGAACGCGCTGGTATGGTCGTTCTCCACGCCCACCTTGCGGCTTTCGCGGTACAGTCGGTCCAGGAAGGGGCGGTCCAGGTGCAGGTTCACGTATTGCTCCCCATTGCCACTGCGCACTATGTCGCCGATGGACCACCAGGCCTTCAGGTGGAATGGTGCGTTGCGGTCCTCGAGACCGGCCACGGTGAAGCTATCCACCTTGAACTTGTTGTTGCCCTTGGAGAGCATGCGGCGCACCATCTCCTTGTGGTCCTCTGCCTTTACGCGGCGGAAGGCGCCGGCAATGGTGCTGCGGTGGAAACCAGTGGACCAGCTGTCCGTGCCGCCCAAGAGCTTGTCGCCATCGATCACCACGCGGTTGGTATCGGCCCGGGCATTGTCCTTGGCAGGAACCACCGGCACGTTCAGCACCACATAGCGGTCCGGCCCCATGGACACCAGCACGTCCTTGCCCTGGATGAAGGCCGTGGGCATGCCGAAGGGAACATCGGCCCCCGTGGCGTCCAGGAAGATGGGGTTGTTCTCCGGCCGGTACACCGCGATCATATGGTCATCGGCCGCCGGGGTGGGCAGCTCCGAATAGTGGTAGGGAATGTTGCGCGAACCGGTCCACGCCAGGTGGACATCGGCTCCAATGCAACGGTTCATGGTGGTGAGCAGGCACGCCATGCCCTTGCAATCGCCGTAACGACTGGTCAACACCTGTTCCGCAGGCAGGGGGACCAGGCCGTTCATGCCATCCTCAAAGGCGATGTACTTCACATGGTCCTGCACCCAGTTGAAGATGCGGCGTACGTTCTCCTCCTCGGGGAGCGAGGCGTCCGTGATGCTGTCCACGAGGGCCTTGATGTCCGCAGTGGGCGGGCCTTCGGTGTTCACGATGTTCTCGTAGTACATCTTGTACAACAGGCTCACATCGCCCATGAGCTGCTCGGTCTTCTTGCCGGTGTTGTAGTTCTTCACCAGCACGTAGGCATGGGGCACGAAATAGCGGAACGAGGGGGCGTCGTCGTCCGACCGGAACGGCTGCAGGCCGGACATGGTGTAGGTGGTGATGGTCTTTTTGCCCTTGGTGGTCACCTCCTTGCGCAGTTGTGCCGGGTCCAAATGGAAGGTGCGCACGTCGATCTCGATCCCGGGGTCGGTGATGATCGTGAGCGTGCTCTGCTCCACGGGTTCGCCACTGCCAAAGAAGTGGCCTGTGAGCATGCGGGCATCGCTGTAGTCGAGCCCGTAGTCCAGGTGTGTCACGGTGCCCACGTCCACCGAGGGGAACACGAAGCTGGCCACCCTGTTGTCGTTGTGGAAGATCTGGTCGTCCAGGTCGTCCTTATGGGTGATCCGTTCCACCGGCACCTTGCGGTATCCCTTTTCGCCGGGCACCATGGACCAGGCGTTCAGGCCGTTCAGGGTCACCATGGACTTGGCGTAGTGCACATCCTCGCTCTCCATGCCCGGGAACTTCGTCAGCATCATGCGCTCCTGTTCCACCACGCGTAAGGCCTTCACCTCGCCCTTCACCAGGGTGAAGGTGAAGGTGGTGTTGTTCTTGAGCATCGCACTGGGCGCGTCCTTGTACAGCCCCTTCAGCCTCTCCAATTCAGCATTGGGGGCCTGGGCCAGACCATGGACGGCGGAAATACAAAGTGCACTGAAAGCGAGGATGGATCGCATCTATCGGGGAGTGATCGAAAGCAGGTTGTCGTTTCGGTAGTACAGCTGTTCGGTCACCTTGCCCGTGGTGCGGTCGTAGCGCAGGGTGATGCCATGCTGGTCACCGCTCTTGTACAGGGAGCGCTGGCGGAGTTTGCCGTTGTCGTAGTAGGAGAGGTGCTCGCCATCGGCCTGGCCGCAGATGTAATGGCCTTTGTAACGCAGCTGGCCATTGGTGTGGTATTGCTCCGTAAGGCCGTGCTCGTCGCCGTTCAGGTAGGTGCGCTTGCTCAGCAGTTTGCCCTCCGAGGTGTATTGGGTCAGTTCCCCGTTGATGTAGCCGTTCTTCAGTTCCATTACGCGTGCGGTCTTGCCATTACGGAACCTGGTCTCAATGCGGCCGGTCTCGTTCGCTACGGGGATCATGGGCACCAGCTGCCCGTCGGGGCCTTCGTAGCTGTAGCCGATCAATCGGTCCATCTCGTAGTAGCGCACCATTTCCACCTCACCCTTGTCCGTGTAGTAGGTGGCGGTGCCATGGTCCATGTCGTAGAACTGGGGCACACGGCTGCTCACCTGGCCGTTCTCGTGGTAGCGCACCAGGTCGCCTTCGCGCTGGCCATGCACATAGTTCACTTCGCTCTTCTTGTTGCCGTTCTCGAAATAGTCCACATCGGGACCGTGCAGCGTGCCCAGGTCGTACACTGCCGTGCCGGACAGCTTGCCTGTGTGGTAGTAGAACTTCCATTCGCCTTGGCGGTCGCCGTTCACGAACTGGCCTTCAACAGAAACCTTGCCATTCGGGTGGTAGGCCTTGTATGGTCCATGGCCGATGCGGTTCACGTACATGTGCTCGCGGCGCACCTTGCCATCCAACTGGCGGCCCTTCAGCAGGAACTCCTTCGCGGCCGGCACATCAATGCTGTCAATGGCCTTGCCCGTGCTGTCCAGGGTTACGATGCGGGTGAAGATGTCACCCTCGTACCACGTCTTGTCCACCACACGGCCATCGGGGTCAAGCGCATACTGAACGCCCACTGAATTGCCGTTCTGGTAGAACTCCCTGCGCTCCACGGTGCCGTCGGCGCGGTACTGGATGCGTTCGCCGTGCAGGTCGCCGTCCAATTTGGTGCCTTCCTCAAGCTTGGCGCCGTTGGGGTAGTAGATGCAGTAGGGCCCGGTCTCAACGCCGGCCACATACATCGCGCTGGACTTCAATGCACCGTTGCGCTGGTAGTTGTCCACCCGACCTTCCAGTTCACCGTTCTCGAAGCGCTCCTTGGCGCGCAGGCTTCCATCCTCCCAGTAGTAGGACCACTCGCCCTCCTTGCCTTCGGCATCGCGGTAGCGGCCTTCGCTGGCCTTGCTACCGTTGGGGAAGTAGCCCACGAAGTCGAACGCACCCTTCTGGCGCTTGGCCTCCTTGATCACGGCGCCCGACTTGTCGTAGTACTTATAGCTCATCATCTTGCCGTTCTCGTACGTGCTCTCGTAGGTGAGCTTACCGTCCGAGTCGAACTCCTGGGCCTGGCCCTGCAGTTTGCCCTTGTCGTTGTATCGCTCCACCACGTTGGGTTTCCCGTTCGGGTGGTAGGTGCGTCGCTCACCCACGGTCACACCGGCCTTCGAAGTGCCCTCCAACCGCAGCTGGCCATTGCCGTGGTAGTACTTGAAAGGGCCATCGTTCTCGCCGTTCACGTAGGACACTTCGCTGGAAATGCGACCCTCTCGGTCGAAGTTGCGGTTCACGCCGTTGCGCTTGTCGTCGGCGAACACGCCCTCGAACTCCTTGCGGCCATCGGCATAGTAACCCGTAACGGCTCCTTCGGCCTTGCCGTTCTTCAACGCGATGTCGTACTCCTTGGTGCCGCACTGGTAGTAGCGTTCGCTGGGTCCGTTGGCTCCCTCGGCGGTGAAGGTGCGCATGCGGCGCAGACCTCCCGAACGGGTGTGTTCGTAGTACAGGCCGTCCACCTTGCCCTCCTTGAAGGTGGTGGAATCCTCCCGCACGCCGCTGTCGTAATAATCCGTGTACGTGCCGTTCAGCTCATTGTCCTTGTACATGTCCTTTGAGCGTAGACGGCCATTGGCGTGGTAGTACATCCACGGCCCCTGGCGGTCGCCATCGTTGTCGAACTTGCCGAAGGAGGCCAAGCGGCCATTGGGGTGGTAGAAGTAGCTCTCGCCGACCAGGTTGCGCGTGGTCTTGTCGTAGGGGCCATAGGCCATCAGCGCGTTGTTCTTGTAGGCGTGGTAAACCTCCTGCGGGCCGCTGCTCAACTGCTCGGTGAAGGTGCAGCGCTGCTCGCGCAGGATGTCCGCAGCACGGGTGTAGAACTTGTCGCGCTTCGCGGCGTTCTTCTTCACCTCCTTCAGGTGATCATCGTTCCCACTGTAGCCCAGGCAGTG
>JBEICT010000235.1:0-5059 GCA_040383865.1 Flavobacteriales bacterium
ACCGCAACGGCGCGATGGGCGCAACGAGGAATGCGGGTTCAACGCAGAGGGGCAGAGAGCGCGGAGGAACGCAGAGGGAATGCGTGTTGACCGCAACGGCGCGATGGGCGCAACGAGGAATGCGGGTTCAACGCAGAGGGGCAGAGAGCGCTGAGGGGTGCAGAGGAAATGCGTGTTAACCGCAACGGCGCGACGGGCGCGACGAGGAATGCGGGTTCAACGCAGAGGGGCAGAGAGCGCGGAGGAACGCAGAGGAAATGCGAGTTGACCGCAACGGCGCGACGGGCGCAACGAGGAATGCATGTTCACCGCAAGGACGCAAAGAGCGCGGAGGGGTGCAGAGGAAAATGCTTGTTAACCGCAACGGCGCGATGGGCGCAACGGGGAAGGCATGTTCACCGCTCCCGAGGCCTCGGGAGACGCAAAGAGCGCCGAGGTGGCGCGGAGGGAGTGCGACGGTCGGGGTGAATGAAAAGAGGGACCTCCGTTCAGGACGTCCCTCCGATCAATGGGGTTCCTGAATGGACTACTGCGCTGCAACGGGCACGCCCACTTGCACATCGTCCCAGGTGAGGGTGAGCTCGGTGGGGTCGCCTTCCACGGCAATGGTGAATTGTTCCATGGGCACCAGGATGTGGCGCACCGGCACTTTCACCAGGGCCACGTCGGCCATGGGGTCGCGCTGGGCCTCGCCGTCGAAGTTCACGCCCCAGCCGTACATCTTGCTGTTCAGGATCACCGACCATTCGTCGGCGCCGGGGATGCTCCACAGGGTGTACTTGCCCGCCTTCACCGCGACATTGCCGAACCGCATGTCCTTGTTGAGGGTAACGGTGGTGGCCTCGTTGGCCCCCGTGCGCCACACTTTCCCGTAGGGGACCAGTCCACCGAAAATAGCGCGGCCTTTCTTGCTGGGGCGGCTGTAGTCCACCTCAATGCTCAGCTCGCCCACGTTGAAGGTGACCACCTCTTCGGGGCTGGCCTTCTTGGTCTGGCTCTTCATGTAGTTGAATCCGAAGAAGCCGATCACGAACAGGGCCGCCAGGACGATCAGCAGCCATTTGAGGAATTTGGGCATGGGATGGGTTGAGAGCGTCAAATGTAACGGCGTGTCCGCTTGGACGGTCAGGGCTTCTCGATGCTCACACTGTCCTGCATCATCACGCGCACTTCGGTGCGGTTGCCGTCGCGCTTCACGTTCACCGTGCCGCCGTCGATGGCAATGGTGGTGTCGCCTTGGAAATCGGCGGCCTCCAGTTCTTTCACAATGCCGTGCGCAGGCCCTTCGCCGTGGTGGCCTTCCATGCCATGTGCTCCGCCGCGTCCACAGGCGCCCATGCCGTGTGCGCCATGCCCGCAGCTGCCCATGCCGCCGTGCATGCACGACATTCCCCTGTGGCATTCGCTCTTGGTGCCGTACCAGCCGCCGCCGCAACGGCCGCACATCAGCATGCACAGGATAACGCCCAGCGCAAAGCTGAGCAGACTGAAGAGCAGGATCTTGGCCCAGTTGGTGTTCATGCCATCGAAGTTAGATCAGTTGTTCCGGTGCACCACCATGCTGCTGGCCTGCGCGGTGGGCGTTACCACCAGGTCGTTGATGCACACGTGGGCGGGCAGCGTTGCCGCGAACCAGGCCAGGTTGGCAATGTCCTCGCCTTTCAGTGGGGTCAGGCCTTGGTAGGGTGCTTTGGCCTTCTGCTCATCGCCGTGGAAGCGCACCACGCTGAACTCCGTTTCCGCAAGCCCCGGACAGATCTGCGTCACCTTGATGCCGTGGGGCAACAGGTCCTGCCGCATGCCTTTGCTCAGGGCATCCACCGCGTGCTTGCTGGCGCAGTACACATTGCCTTTCGGATACACCTCCTTGCCGGCCGTGCTGCCGATGTTGATGATGTGGCCTTTGCCGCGTGCGATCATGCCGGGGATCACGGCGCGGCTCACGTACAGCAGTCCCTTCACGTTGGTGTCGAGCATGCGCTCCCAATCGTCCAGGCGACCGTCCTGTATGGGGTCCAGGCCCGCGGCCAGGCCGGCGTTGTTCACCAAGACGTCAATTTCCTGCCATTCCTTGGGCAGCGCCGCCATGGCATGCACCACCGCATCGTGGTCGCGCACATCGAAGTGCAGGCAGTGTACACGGTCGTGGGCATCCATGGTGCCGTGCAGCCCTTCGAGCTCACGTTGCAAGGCATCCAACCGTTCCTTGCGACGACCGGTGATGATAACGCGCCAACCTTCGGCAGCGAACCGGCGGGCCGTGGCCTCGCCAAAACCCGAGGTGGCGCCGGTGATGAGGATGAGGGGAGCGGACATGGTGCAAAGGAACCGCTTACGAGCATGTGCCCATGTGTTCATGTCGCCATGTGCCCATGTGAACATGTGTTCATGTGCTCATGAACGAGCGCTCCGAACGATGTAAGTGCCGCATACATAAGAAGCACTTCGAGCCACGCGTAGTAGAACCGCAGAACCTCCCTGCCTTTGACCACCTCCCAAGTCCCGCCATGGGCACATGGGCACATGTTCACATGACCGCATGTGCATTGTGCTCATGAATGCGCGCTCCGAACGAGGTAATTGCCGCATTGATAAAAAGCACTTCGAGCCAAGCGTAGTAGATGCGCAGAACCTCCCGGCTTGCAACCACCTCCCAGGTCCCGCCATGGGCAAATGCGCACATGAACACATGAGCACATGTATTCCGCACCCATTCCGGGGCCGCTTCAGCCGCTCGTTCCTTGGCGCAACGTCTTTACCGCCGCAAAGGCCGAAAGCCCGCCCACCACCACGATCGCGATCCACACCCACGCGTTCGATAGGTCGAACGGTGCTTCGGCAGGCGCAATGGTCGCGATGGGGGTCAGCGTTGGCAATTCCAGCGTGGCCACAATGGGGGGCAGGCTGTCGCTGAAGTAGGCCATGTCGAACTGCGGAGCTTGTGCTTCGGCATCGCCAGTGGTGAGGGTGTAGGTCTGGCCGGGGCTCAACGGGGCCAGAAGCGTTCGTTGGCGTTGCAGCACGGTCAGCTCGGTAATGGACAGTGGTCTGTCGTCGCCGTTGCGCACTTCGATGTACAGGGTGTCCACCGCTGTGCCGGGGGCTTGCAGCAGGGTGCGTTGGTACGAGGCCAGCGTGCCCGTGCCCAGGTCCTCGCGCCAGCGGTGCAGCACTTTGCGTTGTCGGCGTTCGGTGCGCCATTCGCTGCGCATGGTGTACAGCCCGGCCTGGCGCAGGTAGGGCAGCGTGTCGGTGGTGGTGTAGTGCACGCGGTCCACCACCAGCGGGTGGTCCCCGTAGATGCGGAACAGCGTAAGGCCCTGCTCTTCGCGTCGGTCCCAACGCACCTTGCCCGCGCTCACGTAATGCCCTTCGCTGCGCGCCTGCATGGTGTGGCCCACGCCCAGCACCTGCACGGGCGGCGTCAGCGAATCGTTCAGCTCAATGCGGTAGTAGCGGTGGTCGCTCAGGGGCAGGTCCACCCAGCGCAGGCTGCGCGCCGCGCCATCGCCTGTCAGGGTCAATCCCTGGTCTTTCACCATGTACCATTGCAGGCGGTCGTCGCTGCCGGTAATGCGTGCGCTCTTGTTCACCTGCGCATTGCGGATGCCCAGCTCCAGGCCGTCCATCAGCATGCCCGCGGGCACCTCGAACTCCACCACGGTGCGCTTGCCCACCCTTTCGTTGCGCAGTACGGCAAAGGGGATGGCGCGCGGCGCACTGATGCTCTCCGGTACGATGCGCACCAGGTAGGGCACCAGCGTGCTGTCCGGCGCCACCAGGCGGATGTCCTGCAGACCGGGCTTCGAGCGCCCCACCACCTCGGGCGAGAGCCGCACGGCATGCAGCCCGCTCCGTTGCACGGGGGGCAGGGTGGTGCGCCATTGCGGGTGCTGGGCCACCGCGCCAAGGGCACAGAGCAGGGCCGCACTAAGGCTGGCCAGGGTGCGCATCGGTATCATCCTTCAACAGCACTTTCAGTTTCTGGTACAGGAAGCTCACCACCAGCAGCAGCACGCCCAGGCAGATGAAGGCGGCCACGCGCGCCCCCTCGCTGGCGCCCCGGATGTCGAAGAGGAAGAGCTTCACGAGCGTGATGCCGAACAGCGTTAGCGCAATGATGCGCACCATGCGCAGGCGGGCCTTCATGCCGTAGGTCATGAACAGGAAACTGCCCACGCCCCACAGAATGGGATAGCCTGCCGTGCGCGCCTTGTAAAGCGCGTGGTGAACGGCGTAGGTGTTCTCCGTGGCGGGTTGCACGGCCAGCAGGATGTGGTCCAGCTCCTGGCTGGCGATCACCACCAACAGCGTGCACATGCCCCAGGCGTAAATGTTCCAGTGGTGCGAGCGTGCGTGCAGCACCTCGCGCGACCATTGCATGGTGCGCAATACCAGTGCCACCATCAGCGCGAAGGCCAGGTAGTGCGCCACCATGTGCGCGGTACCATCGCCTCCGGCCAGCATGGTCCGCAGCTGGTGCATGCCCTTGTCGTAGTGCCAGGAAACAAAGAGCATGAAGGCCAGGCCGAAGAGCCCGCCCACCGCGTAGCGCACCACCTGTGGCGACCGGTGCGTGAAGCGGTCCACCGCCAACAGGAAGAGCAGGCTGTACGCCATCTCGAACATGGCCACACTGCCGGCGGGCAGCACGCGGTGCAGCTGGTAGTCCAGTTCCAGCATGCCTGCTCCGTAGCCCAGTACGGTGGCCGCCACGGCGTACCCGGTGCGCAGGGCATCCACGCGTAACGCATGGATGGGCGCGTGGTCGGCCGGCCACTTCGCCCACAGGCGGTGCTGCAGGGCGAGGGAGAGAACCACGGCCGAGCCGGCCAAGAACACACGGTTCAGCAAGGGCATCATCACCTTGTGGTGGGGTTCGGAATACAGGCCCAGGTCCATGATCAGGCTGATCACCATCAGCACGGTCACCACCAGGCTGGCGCGCTCCACCAGGCGGATGCCCGAGCGGTGCGCGAACCACACCAGCAGCACCCCCTCGGCGGCCCAGAACAGCGTAATGTGGTCGCCCTTCAGCTGCACGGGTGCGGCCAGGCTG
>JBEICT010000236.1:0-5058 GCA_040383865.1 Flavobacteriales bacterium
GACAGTGCGCGCTACACGAACGGCATCTTCGGGCTACAGCTGGATCGTGGCACCAACGCGCAAAGCGCCACCCAGCAATTGATCGACGGCGCACAGGGCACTGAGGGGGCGCAACTGCTCGAACGCATCAACGCCCACCAGCGCTACTTCCGCGAGCGCACACGCCTCGGCATTCCCTTCATCCCCTACGAGGAGGCGCTGCACGGGCTGGTGCTGCCCGGCGCCACGGCTTTCCCGCAGAGCATCGCCCTGGCCGCCAGCTTCGACACCACTTTGATGGGACAGGTGAGCCGCGCCATCGCGCTGGAGACCAAGGCCCGCGGCATCCGCATGGTGCTGAGCCCCGTGGTGAACCTGGCCACCGATGTGCGCTGGGGCCGCGTGGAGGAGACCTACGGCGAGGACCCGCTGCTGGCTTCGTGGATGGGCGTGGCCTACGTGAAAGCGATGGAGGGCAACGGCATCATCACCACGCCCAAGCACTTCGTGGCCAACCACGGCGACGGCGGGCGCGACAGCTACCCGGCCTTCCACAGCGAGCGGCACCTGCGGGAGACCTACCTCAAGCCCTTCGAGGCCTGTGTGAAGGAGGGTGGTGCGCGTTCCATCATGACGGCCTACAACAGCTTGAACGGTCGCCCGTGCAGCGCCAACAGCTGGCTACTGAACGATGTGCTCCGGAAGGACTGGGGCTTCCGGGGCTTCGTGATCAGCGATGCGGCAGCGACAGGCGGTGCGAACGTGCTCCACTTTACTGCCAGCGATTATGCGGTTGCGGGCCGGCAGAGCGTGGAGAACGGGCAGGACGTGATCTTTCAAACGGACCTGGCGCATGAGGCGCTCTTCAACCCGCATTACCTGGATGGCACAACGGACCAAGCTGCGATCGATAGTGCCGTGGCGCGGGTGCTACGGATGAAGTTCGAGCTGGGGTTGTTCGATGAGCCGTACCAGAGCGACTCCCTGTTGCAAGCGCTGGACCTGCAGTTGCACCACGAGCTGGCCTACGAAGCAGCCGTGAAGAGCGCGGTGCTGCTGAAGAACAGGAACAAGGCCCTGCCCCTTCGGTCGGTCGCAACGCGCATCGCGGTGATCGGCCCGGACGCTGCCGAAGCGCGGCTCGGCGGCTACAGTGGTCCGGGCAACTTGGTGGTGTCCATCCTCGACGGCCTTCGGCAGCGCACGGCCGGGAAGGCGCAGATCGCCTACGCCCAAGGCTGCCAGCGCACACATGAGGATGCCGGGGGCGTTCCGGCCAGCGTCCTCTTCCACCGCATGGGGAAAGCGCTGATGCCAGGGCTTCGCGCTTCCTACTACAACGGCATCGACACCGGGGCCACGCCGGCGTTCACCCGCATCGATGAGCGCATCGACTTCCAGTGGACGCTCTTCGGTCCTGACCCGCGCGTGGCCTTCGATCACTTCGCGGTGAAATGGGAAGGCGTCGTCGTCCCTGCAAGAAACGGCACCTGCGCCATCGGTATCGAAGGGAACGACGGGTACCAGCTCTATCTGAACGACGAGCTTGTGATCGACCGCTGGGAGGAACAGGGCTACAACAGCCACTTCGTGGAGCAGAATTTCCGTGCGGGTGAGCCTGTGGACCTGCGCATCGTTTACCGGGAACGCGCTGGCAACGCGCGCTTCAAGCTGGTGTGGGATGCCGATGCGGATAAGGAAGCGCGCGAGGGCGGTCTGCAGGAAGCTGAGCTTTGCGCAATGAACAGCGATATCGCCGTGGTGGTGGCGGGTATCGAAGAAGGCGAGTTCCGCGACCGAAGCACCCTACGGTTACCGGGCGCACAGGAAGAACTGATCCTGCGGGTGGTTGCCACGGGCAAGCCGGTGGTGGTGGTGCTCGTGGGCGGCAGCGCCATCACCATGGGCGCGTGGATCGATCAGGTGGACGCCGTATTGATGGCGTGGTATCCGGGCGAAGCGGGCGGCCTCGCTATTGCCGATCTGCTGCTTGGAACACAGAACCCCAGCGGCCGCCTGCCCATCACCTTCCCCCGCAACGAAGGCCAACTGCCCTTGGTGTACGACCACCACCCCACAGGCCGCGGCGATGACTATGTGGACGGCACCGGCCAGCCCCTCTTCCCCTTCGGCTACGGGCTCAGCTACACCAGCTTCACCTACAGCGACCTGCAGGTGAGCCACCCGACCATCACCATGAAGGACACGGTGACCCTCTCCTTCACGTTGACCAATAGCGGCTACCTGTCTGGGGAGGAGGTGGTGCAGCTCTACATCCGCGATGAACTGGCCAGCGTGTCGCGCCCGGTGAAGGAGTTGAAGGACTTCCAACGGGTGAAGCTCGCGGCCGGTGCATCGGCCACGGTCACCTTCCGTATTACGGCCGCGCAGCTAAGCCTGCTGAACGAAGCGATGCAGGAAGTGACCGAGCCGGGCACCTTCCGGCTGATGATCGGCGGATCCAGCAAGGACATCCGCTTACGGGCTGTGGTGGAACTCGTGGAGTGATCGACAAGGCAACTGACCTTCTACTTCACCCTCTTCAACACGAAGTCCATACGGTCGCTCTGGTCGTCAGCTCGGGCGATGTAAGCGCGCAATGTGCTGCCTTCCACCTTGTAGCCGATGTGCTGCGGATAGTCGTGCTCGCGGTTCTCGAAGATCCAGGTACCGTCCAGTAACGCCATACGCACAAAGCTGGTAATACGTGTGTCGCCTGTGGAGGCGATGAAGATCCATTGCCCCGCGAAGTACGTCAGGCGCATGCGCTCCTCGCTCATCACACTATCGCCGGACATCATCAAGGCCACGCCCTCGTACGTGCCATCGGACACCTTTACCCATTCCTCGCTGTAGTTCGCTTCGCCCAAGGATCCTTCCCATCGACCGACCAGCAGGTCGGGCAGGTTGGTCCGTGTTGTGTCACCCGCTCGTGCCGTTGCGAACAACGGAGCCGCCAAGACAAGTAGAACGAACAGGATCCGCATCGCACCTATGGGTTTGAACATGGAAGATAAAGCAGGTCGGAGAAAGGACGGAACAACGATGCCCGCATGGCGCGGGTCGTTCAGTTCCGCAGCACGATCACTGTACAATAGGCTCCGGCCAATCCGGGGTATGCCAAATGGCAGAACCACCTTGGCCATCGTCGGAGATGAGGTAGGCCTCCACTTCGCGATGCTGCATCAACCATTGTTTCGCGGCCTCGGGCCCCATCACCATCAGGGCAGTGCCCAGCGCATCGGCCGTGGCACAATCGTCGGCGATCACACTGGCGCTCAAAAGAGCGTTCAATGCCGGGCGACCGCTGCGCGGGTCGATGGTGTGGCCATAGCGCTTACCGCCGATCTCTATGAACTTGCGGTAGTTGCCACTGGTCGCCAGCGCGCGATCGCGCAATGGCACCACCACCTGCTGCTCGTGCGAATCCCCCGGCAAGGGCTTGTCGATCTGGATGGTCCAATCGCCGTTGCGCGCGTTGAGGCCCGCAGTGCGCACTTCGCCACCCACCTCCACCATGAACCGCTCGATCCCGCGCGTGCGAAGCAACAGTGCCAACATGTCCACGGTGTAGCCCTGGGCAATGCCATTGGGATCGAACTGCACACAAGGGCTTGACTTCTGGAATGCGAGCGGCGCGCTGGCGTTGGGACGTTCCCAGCTATCCGGGATCCGTATCCGCGGCATGCCAACGCAACGCATCAGGCTGTCAACAGAGGCCGTGTCCAGTTCCGCCTTGCCCTTCTTCCCAAGGCCCCAGGCGCGTACAAGCGGCAACACCGTGGGATCGAACGCTCCTTCGGTGACGTTCCATTGCTGGCGCGATAATGCGAGCACCACCTGGAAATGGCGATCGGTGGTAACGATGGAGTCGGCAGCAGCATTGAAGTGCGTGATGGTGCTCGTGCTATCCCACAGGCTCAAGCTCCGATCGATCACGCGGAAAAGGCTGTCGACCGGCACGCTCAGATCACGTTGTGCCGTGTCCAGATAGGTAATGGTGAACGTGGTCCCCTGTGCCCCCCCTTTCAAGGTGGTCCACTCGGGTTGTTCGGTGCCACAAGCACCCAAGGCCATGGCTATCACCACGAACGAAAAGCCCCGCACGCGGCGGGACTTTTCAATGGTCGTACAGCGGGTCATCATCCGCCGAAATCGTCAAAGCTCACGTTCTCCTTGGGCACGCCCCAATCGTCCACCATCTTCAACACGGCGGCGTTCATCATGGGGGGACCACAGAAGTAGAACTCGATGTCCTCGGGCGATTCGTGCTTCTTCAGATACTGATCGATCACGGCCTGGTGCACGAAACCGGTGAACCCATCGCCCTCGGTATCGTTCACGTCCTTCTTCACCTTCCAGTTGTCCTCGGGAGCGGGTTCGCTGAGCACCACGAAGAACTTGAAATTGGGGAACTCACGGGCGATGCTGTTGAAGTGCTCCAGGTAGAAGAGCTCGCGCTTGCTGCGCTCACCGTACCAGTAGGTCACCTTGCGGCCGCTCTTCAGCGTGTGGAAGAGGTGGAACAGATGCGAGCGCATGGGGGCCATGCCGGCACCACCACCGATGTAAAGCATTTCGGCCCCTGTCTCCTTGATGAAGAACTCGCCGTAGGGGCCGCTGATGGTGACCTTGTCGCCGGGCTTGCAATTGAAAACGAAGCTCGAGCAGATGCCGGGGTTCACGTCCATCCATCCGTTCTTGGCACGGTCCCAGGGCGGTGTGGCGATGCGAATGTTCAGCATCACGATGTTGCCCTCGGCCGGGTGGTTGGCCATGGAGTACGCGCGGAAGATGGGCTCGGGGTTCTTCATCTTCAGGTCCCAGAGCTTGTACTTATCCCATTCGCTCTTGAAGTCCATGGGGTCACGGCCCAAAGCAACCAGTTCGGGGTGCGCCGTGATATCGATGTTCTTGAAGTCGACCTCGCAGGGGGGCACGTCAACTTGGATGTATCCACCCGCTTCGAAATGGAGGGTCTCCCCGGGAGGCAATTTCACCACGAACTCCTTGATGAAGCTGGCCACGTTGTAGTTGCTCACCACTTCGCACTCCCATTTCTTGATGCCGAAGATCTCC
>JBEICT010000237.1:0-4987 GCA_040383865.1 Flavobacteriales bacterium
CACCGACGCCAACCTCATGCTGGGCCGACTGTCGGCGGAGCGCTTCCTGGGCGGCGACATGCGCCTGGACGTGGCGGCCACCCGCGCCGCCCTGCAGGCGAAGCTGGCCGACCCGCTCGGCCTGTCCATCGAGGAGGCCGCCAACGGCGTGATCCGCATCGCCACCCGCACCGAGGGTGTCACCAGTGTGTACTACCACCGCGCCAGCGACAAGGAACCCTTCAAGGAGTTCATGCGCACCGACTTCAAGGACAGCTTCAGCCCGCTGTTCTTCACCTTCGACAACAAGAACCTCTACGCCAGCAGCAACCTCAACGGCCGCGACAAGAGCGCCATCGTGGAGTATGACATGGCCACCGGCAAGGAAGTGAAGGAACTGTTCGCCAACGCCGACAACGACGTGGATGGGTTGGACTACAGCCGCAAGCGCAAGGTGCTCACCATGGTCACGTGGACCGGCGCAAAAAGCGAGCGCCACTTCCTGGACAAGGAGACCGAGGCCATGTACGCCAAGATGGACGCCAAGTTCGAGGGCTACGAGACCTGGGTGTACGGATCGGACGATACCGAGACCAAGTCCATTGTTTGGGTGGGCAGCGACCGCATGCCGGGCAAGTACTTCTTCTATGATGCCACGGCTGACAAGGTGGAAGAACTGGCCACGCTCTACCCCTGGTTGAACGAGAACGATCTGGCGGAGATGAAGCCGATCAGCTACAAGAGCCGCGATGGCCTTACCATCCACGGCTACCTCACCATGCCCAAGGGCCGCGGCGAAAAGAACCTGCCCGTGGTGATGATGGTTCACGGCGGACCCTGGGCCCGCGACCAGTGGGGCTACGACCCTGAGGCACAGTTCCTGGCCAACCGTGGCTATGCCGTGCTCCAAGTGAACTTCCGTGGCAGCACCGGCTATGGCCGTGAGTTCTGGATGAAGAGCTTCAAACAGTGGGGCAAGACCATGCAGGACGACGTGACCGATGGTGTGGAGTGGCTGAAGGCCGAAGGCATCGCCGACCCCAAGCGCGTGGCGATCTATGGTGGCAGCTACGGTGGATACGCCACCCTGGCCGGCCTGGCCTTCACCCCCGACCTGTACGCCTGCGGCATCGACTACGTGGGAGTGAGCAACCTCTTCACCTTCCAACGCACCATTCCGCCCTACTGGGGCCCCTGGCGCGAAGTTCTGTATGAGCAAGTGGGCCATCCTGAGAAGGACAGCCTGCTACTGGCCTCAGCTTCACCCGCCCTGCACGCCGACAAGATCAAGGCCCCGCTCTTCGTGGCCCAGGGAGCCAACGACCCGCGCGTGGTGAAGGCCGAGAGCGACCAGATGGTGGAAGCCCTGAAGAAGTTGGGGGTGACCGTGGATTACATGGTGAAGGACGACGAAGGACACGGCTTCCGCAACGAGGAGAACCGCTTCGAGTTCTACGAGGCCATGGAGAAATTCCTGGCCCAGCATCTGGCCAGTACGGCCACGACCCAGGCCGAAGCGGCCCACTGATCGAACTGGATCATAAGGAGAAGGCGGGGCCACACGGTCCCGCCTTCTCTTTTTTCTACGGGGCTCAGGCACCGAAGGACGGTCGGGGTCCGTCACCCTCTGGGTGATGTTTAGGAAACCTGTCCTTAACGATATTCCGTCATCCTGCCCCACGTTGGAATGCCGTACCTTGGTCTACCTGCAAGTCCCTGTCCATCAATGAGAACCGTCCCACTGCTTTGGCTCGCTATGGCGACCATGTGCGTTTCCAGCATGCAAGCCCAGGTCGTAGTGAACGAGGTCTGTGCCTCGAACATGAACGGCTACGCCGACAATTACGGTGAGTTCGAGGACTGGTTCGAACTGTACAACACCACCGGTGCGGCAGTGGACATCAGTGGTTGGTGGGTAAGCAATCGTGCCGGCAATCCGTTGAAATGGCAGGTCCCAGCCGGCACCACCATACCTGCCGGGGGGCGACAGGTCTTCATCTGCAGCAAGCGGAACACCGTGGTGGGCGCCTTCATACACACCAGTTTCAACCTGAACCAGGCGGAAAGTGACCATGTACTGTTGAGCAACGCTGCCGGCGACCCGGTGGACGACTTCGAGTTCGCGCCGGACATGCGCACCATGATCGGACACAGCCGCGGCCGCACAACGGACGGGGCCGGGACCTGGAGCCTGTTCAACACCCCCACTCCTAATGCGGCGAACGCCGGTGCTTCCCCGGAATACCTGGCCAAGCCCGTACTGAACCCAGGGCCCGGTTTTTATGGAGGTGCACAGAACGTCACCATCACAGGCCCTGCGGGTTCCACCATCAGGTATACCCTCGATGGATCTGAGCCCACTGCGACCTCCACGGCCTACGCGGGTCCTATTCCAGTGAACAGCACCACGGTGATCCGTGCGGCAGCCTTTGGTGGCGGTGGTCAACCCAGTTTCATCGAGTCCAACACCTACTTCATTAATTCACCACATACGGTGGCTGTTTTAAGCATCTCCGGTGATCAGGTGGATGAACTTTTGAACGGGAACGGCGGTATCCAACCCTTCGGCAGCTTCGAATATTTTGGCGAGGATGGGCAACTGCGTGACGAGGCCGTTGGCGAGTTCAATGAACATGGGCAGGATAGTTGGGCCTATGACCAGCGAGGGTTCGATTACATCGCACGCGATCAGACCGGTTACAACGATGCCATCCACTATCCGGTGTTCCGCACCAAGGACCGTGACAAGTACCAGCGCCTGATCATCAAGGCGGCCGCTGGCGACAACCTCAACTTCGGCCCCGGCCAGCCTGCCCACATCCGTGATGCCTATGTGCAGGCCCTGAGCCAAACGGGTGAACTGCGGTTGGACGAACGGAGCTATGAACCTGCCGTGCTCTACGTGAACGGACAGTACTGGGGCGTTTACGACATGCGCGAAAAGGTGGATGACCACGACTACACCCGATACTACTACGACCAGGACGAGTTCAACCTACAGATGCTGAAGACCTGGGGTGGAACTTGGAGCGAATACGGTGGAGCCCAGGCCCAGACAGATTGGGACAACCTGCGCAACTACATCAACTCCAACAACATGGGCGATCCTGTGGCCTTCGCCAATGTGGATGCCCAATACAACTGGAAAAGCCTGGTGGACTACTTCTGCCTGAACAGCTACACCGTCTGCGCTGACTGGCTGAACTGGAACACCGGCTGGTGGCGTGGCATGGACCCCAATGGCGACCACAAGAAGTGGGGATATATCCTTTGGGACATGGACGCCACCTTTGGGCACTACACCAACTTCACGGGCATTCCTGACCAAACCGCCACGGCCGACCCCTGTGATGCGGAACAACTGCCCGATCCCGGGGGGCAGGGGCACACGGTGATCCTGGAGAAATTGATCGCGGAAAACCAAATGGTGCATGACTATTACGTGAACCGCTACATCGATCTGGGCAATTCCCTTTTCAAGTGCGACCACATGCTGCCCTTCCTGGACAGTCTCGTTGCCCTGATCGCCCCCGAAATGCCCGGCCAGGTCGGACGTTGGGGGGGCAGCATGGCGGAATGGCAGGCCAATGTGCAAGTGATGCGCAATTTCATAGAGCAACGTTGTGTGGCCATTGAGGAAGGCATGGTCGATTGCTATGAACTGGAAGGCCCCTTCGATGTGGTCTTCAACGTCAACCCGCCCCTGAGCGGCCAGATCGTGATCAACTCCATCCAGCCGGGTACCTACCCATGGAGCGGTACGTTCTATGGAGGCATAAACACCACCCTGGCACCGATACCGGCCACAGGTTACGAGTTCAGCCATTGGGAAGTGTTCAGTACCAACACGGTGCTGCCCACCCTCACTGATTCGCTCGTGACCATTGACTTCCTCACTGCGGACAGCGTGGTGGCGCATTTCGTGCCGCCCGTGCGATACGATGTGGTGCTCGATGTCATGCCCAAGAGCGAAGCCGCTACGATCACGTTCGATGGTACCACCTACACCTCTTTCCCGGTACTGGTCACCGCGGCCGAAGGCGTCGATGTGGACATTACCGTGGGGCCTGCCCCCTATTACGACTTCCTCTACTGGACCTTGAAGAACAACCCGTTCATTCCGGACAGCACGGCAACATCCATTACGGCACAGTTCTTCACCACCGACACCGTGATCGCCTGGCTGAAGCCCCAGGAGTACGTGTTCTATGCTCCGAACTCCTTCACCCCGAACGGCGATGGCATCAATGATGTGTTCATTCCGGTGAGCAACGTGGTGGATCTGCTCAGCTATGAGTTCGACGTGTTCGATCGCTGGGGCGCGGTGATCTACTCCACACGCAACCCGAATGCGGCATGGGATGGAACCGCTGGTGGCACCCCCCTTCCCAATGGGGTGTATGTGTTCAGGGCCTATGCCGTGGATGCTGTGAAGAAGGACCGCCACGAGCTGTTCGGCCACGTGACCCTTTTCCGTTAGAGCGGTTTGTCATCGATCCGTCGTGCTTGTTTAGGTATTTGTCGAAATATCTGAACAAAACTTTCCAGTGGCTGTTCAGGATGTGTTGTTGAACATAAACCCTAGAACAACACGATCATGAACCGGAAACTCTTCTCTGTCCTAATTACAGCGGGCATGCTGACCAGCTATGAAGCTTGGTCGCAGGCCCGCGTGCAGGTCATCCACAACAGCGCTGATGCAGCTGCCGCCGTGGTGGACGTGTACATCAACGGTGGCGCTCAACCCGCCATCAACGATTTCGCCTTCCGCACTGCCACCCCCTTCATCGACCTGCCTGCAGGTGTTGACCTGACGATCGGGATCGCCCCCGGTTCCAGCACCGGTCCTCAGGACATCATTCCATCCCTGAACACCACCGTGAACCTGGTGGATGGTGAGACCTATGTGGTGGTGGCCAATGGTATTGTGAGCCCCACGGGTTACAACCCCGCCCCTGCCTTCGCACTGAGCGTGTTCGCTCCCGGTCGTGAGGCCGCCAGCGTGTCC
>JBEICT010000238.1:0-4986 GCA_040383865.1 Flavobacteriales bacterium
AACCGTTTGCAAAGCCTCCGGTTGTTTCGTTCCATTCCACGCACCTTCCATGCCAAGGTCAGAACTGCCCCTCGGGCCTATGGTATCGTAATCCGGAAAGGCGACGAGATCCGGGAATATCATGTGCTGAATGAGATGCATTTGACCAACACGGATGAACAACAGTTCATGTCACCACCCCCACCGCTTTCGGTGACGCTATCCATACTGACGACACACTTCAAGATTCGGTTCTATGACCTGAAAGGGCGAGAAATGGACGTGATTCCATAAGGGATCTGCGTGTTGAGGGATGAGGCACGGAATGATTTGGATTCTTGCATTTCGCGTTAGGGACAGCAGCGGAAAGCCCACAGCTAGGAACGAGCGAGGACTTGGAGCGAATGGCCCGACGGCGAGTCTTCGAGCCGGCACGCCCTCATACCGATCAGACGATCGGGCGATCCGATGATCCGACGATGGGTCGCCTGACCTGCCCCGGCATTCGACCTTCTGATCGACCCACCATCTGACCCCTCGTTCATCTTTAGATGCTCGTACGCATCATTATTAGACGTTTGTACATACTTTGATGCTCTTGGGCATCGTTGGGATGGAACGCACCGCTGGAAGAATGCGTATATTTGTGGCGTGAACGCATCGTTAATGAACTGATACGCTGTTTACGATGACTACAAGCAACATCTACTGGCAAGGCCTGAGCGACACCCAGGCGGTGGAGCAACTGGGCACGGAACTGCGGCGTATGCGGCTGGAGCGCAACCTGAGCCAAGCCGAGGTGGCCACCCGCGCCGGATTGGACCGCACCACCGTGGTGAAGCTGGAGGCCGGTAGGGCCGCCACACTGCTCACCGTGGTGCAGGTGCTGCGCGCCATCGGGCGGCTGGAGGTGCTCGATGGCTTCCACCAGGAGCCACGGCCCACGCCCTACATGCTGGTGGAGGCGCAGGAGAAATACCTGAAGAAGCAACGCAAGCGTGCCGGGCGTAAGAAGCCCGCAGTGGTGCCGCCCAAACCCAAGAGCACATGGTAACGCACGCCAAGGTGACCCTGTGGGGCCAGGTGGTGGGCGTGGTGGTGTGGGACGACCAACTGCAACGCGCCACCTTCCAATTCGACCGCGCATTCACGCAGAGCGGGCTGGACGTGGCGCCGATCATGATGCCGCTGGCCAAAGCGCGCGGAGGCGACGAAGTGTTCAGCTTCGGCGATGTGCGCGACGAGACCTTCCACGGGCTGCCGGGCCTGCTGGCCGACAGCCTGCCCGACCGCTTCGGCGAGCAGATCCTGAACGCGTGGCTGGCCACCCAGCGGCGCACGCCCGGCAGCGCCAACCCCGTGGAACGCCTCTGCTACACCGGTCGCCGCGGCATGGGCGCGCTGGAGTTCGAGCCGGCCCACAACGCATGGGAGGCGAGCAGCGAAGCACTGGAGGTGGAGGAGCTGGTGCGCGTGGCCAACAACGTGCTGTACCAACGCGAAGCCTTCGCCACGAACAAGAGGAAGGGCCGCGCCGAAGCCTTGCTGGACATCCTGCAGGTGGGCACCTCGGCCGGCGGCGCGCGGGCCAAGGCGATCGTGGCCTTCAACGCGGAGACCGGCGAGGTGCGCAGTGGCCAGATCGACGGGCTGCCGGGCTTCACCTATTGCCTGATCAAGTTCGACGGGGTGACCAACGAGACCCTCGGTGACCCCAAGGGCTACGGCCGCATCGAGTATGCCTACCACCTGATGGCGCGGGCCTGCGGTGTGGAGATGATGCCTTGTCGCCTGCTGGAAGAGCACGGTCGCGCGCACTTCCTGACCCAACGCTTCGACCGGGTGCGCGATCCGGAAGGCACGGTGCACAAGCTGCACATGGCCACGCTCTGCGGCATCGCCCACATGGACTACAACCAGCCGCTCGCGCACAGCTACGAGCAGGCCTTCCAGGTGATGCGGCTGCTGGGCCTGCCCTACCCGGCCGCCGCGGAGCTCTTCCGCCGCATGTGCTTCAACGTGGTGGCCATGAACTGCGACGACCACACGAAGAACATCAGCTTCCTGATGGACCCGCAGGGCAACTGGCACCTGGCACCGGCCTACGACGTGACCTACGCCTACCACCCGGAAAGCCTGTGGTTGCGGCAGCACCAGATGAGCTTGAACGGCAAGCGCACGAGGATCACCCGCAACGACCTGCTGACCGTGGCGAAGGCCATGAACATCAAGAAGGCCGAGGCGATCATCGATGAGGTGAAGGCGGGCGTGAAGAAGTGGAAGACCTTCGCGAAGAAGGCGGAAATGCCTGCGAAGCAGGTGGATATGATCGGGAAGATGCACCAGGTGCGGACCTGATCACGGGCAGACACAGGGTGGATCCTCAAGGGGCCGTCAACACGGATGGTGAACGCGATTGTGCAGCGGAACGGCGGGGTCGATCTGCTGGGACGCGTCACGGCCATCGACTTGAATCCGTAATCCCGATCCAACAGGCCGTTCTGATGCTTTTCGCTGCCAGCGCCACGCGTGGAAGTTGCCTACCTTGTAGCGCTCTCCGGCGCCCCCCTGATCCCGGCGAGGCCCCGCCATGAAAACCTTGCATCTTCTCGGACTCTCGCTTCTGGTCGCTCTCACTGCCTGCAACGATCAGCAGGAGGACGCCGCGGACACCACACCAGCCGCACCGGCCACCACAGTAAACTCCGTACCAGTGGAGTCCCAAGTGCCGACGGCCAACACCGGAACAGTAGCCGACCCGAACCCGGCACACGGCGAACCTGGCCACCGCTGCGAGATCCCCGTGGGCGCCTCGCTATCGGCAACACCACCTTCTTCGGGTCCGGTGGACCCTATGCCGACCACGCAGCAGATCTCCATGCCCCAAATGGGCACGCAACCTGCTGCCGGGGCGAGCAGCACCCCTCCGGGCATGAACCCACCGCACGGGGAACCCGGACATGATTGTGCCGTGCCCGTGGGCAGCCCACTGCCAGCAAAGTGACCCCGTGCCGGGCCTTCCGCTTCGAACGGATGACCGATGCGCAAACCGCTCCTAAGCAAACACAAGCGCAACCTCCACGACCTCTTCAACAAGCGCGACCAGATGAACGGGCGCTGCGAAAGGCCATGGACTTCTTCATCGACCGTAGGAGAAACATGCTGGAGATCATCCCCGGTGTGGGAAACGTTCATGTCAAGAAGAAGGCCTCGTGCTTCCTCCGACTAAACGATGAGAAGTGCACTTGTACACGGAAAGAAAGGCCGACCCGAAAGATCCTCCGGGGTTTAGCAGGCTGGTCGTATGATCCCCACTGGGAGCGCACCTGACGATCCGTCGCGCCGATATCGAACGGTCCGGGAATTGACCAAGCCGCACCTAAGCATGCTCCCGACCTCCACCAAACTGCCCTCGTCCCGCGCCGAGCGCACACCCAATGGCCCCAAAGCCAAGATCCGCGCGAAGGCCGGTGAACTGCCCAAGGCGGAACGCAAGGTCACCTGGCGCACGGCATTCTGGCAGTATGTGTGGCCACGCCGCAAGCAGATGCTCCTCGGCCTGTTGCTTATCGTGGTGAGCCGGGTGGCCGGCATGGTGCTGCCCGGAAGCACCAAGTACTTGCTGGACGATGTGGTTGGACAGGGCGACCTGGAGATGCTGTGGATCCTGCTGGCAGCTGTGGTCGGGGCGCTCATCATCCAAAGCGTCACGAGCTACGTACTGACCCAATTGCTCAGCGTGGAAGCGCAGCTCCTCATCAGCCAGTTGCGCACACAGGTACAGCGCAAGATCCTCTCGCTGCCCACCAGCTTCTTTGACAACACCAAGAGCGGCGCGCTCGTGAGCCGCATCATGAGCGATGTGGAGGGCGTACGCAACCTGGTGGGCACCGGCCTGGTGCAGCTCATCGGCGGAACGCTCACAGCCTTGATCTCGCTGGTGTGGTTGATCTACATCAGCCCATGGATGACGCTCTTCACCCTGGTACCCGTGGGCTTCTTCGCGTTCATCGCCATGAAAGCCTTCAGCCGGATACGTCCCATCTTCCGCACCCGCGGCGTGATCAACGCAGAGGTGACCGGGCGGCTCACGGAATCGCTGAACGGTGTGCGCGTTATCAAGGGGTTCGGCGCGGAGGAGCAGGAGAACCGCACCTTCGAGCAGGGCGTGCAGCGGCTCTTCGACAACGTGAAGACCAGCCTCACCGCCACCTCGTTCATCAGCAGCATGAGCACCCTGCTGCTCGGCCTGGCCAGCGCGGGCATCATGGGCATCGGCGCGTACCAGATGGTGGGCGGCAAGCTCACCAGCGGCGAATTCGTGCAGTTCACCGTGCTGCTGGGCTTCATGATCGCACCCATCGTTCAGATGAGCAACATCGGCAGCCAGCTCACCGAGGCCTTCGCGGGGCTGGACCGCACGGAGGAGATCATGAACATGCAGCCCGAGGACATTGAGGAGGAACGGCCCATCGTGCTGGAGGATGTTCACGGTGACATTGCCTTCAACAACGTGCGTTTCGCCTACGAGGAAGGCAAGGAGGTGCTGCACGGCATCGACTTCACCGCCACGAAGGGTTCTGTGATCGCCCTCGTGGGGACCAGCGGCAGTGGCAAAAGCACCATCGCCGGCCTGGTGGCCACCTACCTCACTCCCACCTCTGGCACCGTCACGGTGGACGGGCACGACCTGAGCAAGGTGCGCCTCGGCAGCTACCGCAAACACTTGGGCGTAGTGCTGCAGGATGACTTCCTTTTCGAGGGCACCATCCGCGCGAACATCCTCTTCCCCCGCCCGGACGCCACCGAGGAGCAATTGATGAAGGCTGTCAGCGGCGCCTACGTGAACGAGTTCACCGATCGCCTGGAACTGGGCCTGGACACCGTGATCGGCGAGCGCGGCGTGAAGTTGAGCGGCGGGCCGCGCCAGCGGGTGGCCAGCGCCCGGGCCATGTTGGCCGACCCGAAGATCCTGATCCTCGCTGAGGCCACCAGCAACCTCGACAC
>JBEICT010000239.1:0-4977 GCA_040383865.1 Flavobacteriales bacterium
GGCCCAGCAGCGCGTTCACCAAGGAGGATTTGCCCACGTTCGGTTTGCCCACGATGGCAAAGCGCGGGATCTCCGGCTCGGCCTCCTCACTGGGCTTGCTGAAACCACCCACCAGTGCATCGAGCAGTTCGCCCGTGCCGGCGCCGCTAACTGCGGCGATGCAGAACACCTCACCCAGACCGAGGCCATAGAACTCGGCGGAATCGTACTGCCGCGCGTGCTCATCCACTTTGTTGGCCACGAGCAGGACAGGCTTCTTTGCCCGACGCAACATCTTGGCGATGGCCTCGTCCATGGCGGTGATGCCGTGCTGCACGTCCACCATGAACAGAATGGAGTCGGACTCCTCGATGGCCAGGTTCACCTGCTTGCGGATCTCGCCCTCGAACACATCATCGCTGCCGCTGACATAGCCACCCGTGTCGATCACGCTGAACACCACACCGTTCCATTCCGCCTTGCCGTAGTGGCGGTCGCGCGTGGTACCGGCAGTGGGGTCGGTGATGGCCTCCTTGCGCTCGATCAAGCGATTGAACAGCGTGCTCTTCCCGACGTTGGGCCTTCCTACGATGGCGACAATGTTTCCCATTTGCTCAGAGTTATGAGAGCCCGGTAACGAGTGGCGAGCGGCCTCCCCGGAAGGATGCCACTCGCCACTCGCTACTCGCTGATCTCCACTGCATTCAATAACCGTAACGTTTCAGTTTGCGCTCATCCTCGCGCCAGTCCTCATCCACTTTCACCCGCAGGTCCAGGAACACCTTGGTGCCTACGAAGCGCTCGATGGCGATGCGTGCCTCGGTGCCCAGTTTCCGCAAGGCCTTGCCGCCCTGGCCAATGATGATGCCCTTCTGGCTCTCGCGCATCACGATCACGTCGGCCTGGATCTTCGTCAGCGTCTCGCCTTCCTCGAAGCTGTTCACCACCACTTCAGTGCTGTAGGGGATCTCCTGCTTGTAGAAGGCCAGCACCTTCTCGCGGATCATCTCGCTCACGAAGAAGCGCATGTTGCGATCGCTGAGGTCCTCCTTGTCGAAGTAGGGCGGATGCTCCGGCAGGTGGTCGATCAGGTATTGTCGGAGCTCGTTCACATTGAGCCCGTGGAGTGCGCTCAAGGGTACCACCTTGGCCTCGGGAAAGGTGTTCTGCCAGGCATGCAGCGCTTCCATGATGACGTCCTCGGTACCGGTATCCACCTTGTTCACCAGTACCAGCATGGGGCCCTTGAAGCGCTGGGCGCGTTTCACCACGTTCTCGGCCTTCTCGGGACGTTGTCCCAGTTCCACCAGCACGATCAACAGGTCGGCATCAATGAGCGCCTCGTCCACGGCCCTCATCATGCTCTGGTGCATGCGGTACTGCGGATCGAGGATGCCCGGCGTATCGCTGAGGATCAGTTGGTGGTCCTCGCCATTGATGATGCCCAGGATCCGGTGGCGCGTGGTCTGTGCCTTCGGGTTGGTGATCACCAAATGCTCGCCGAGCAGGGCGTTGAGCAGCGTGCTCTTGCCCACGTTGGGTTCACCGATGATGTTGACGTATCCCGCTTTATGGGCCATGGCTCGAAGATCGTGAGCTTGGCAATGCAACGTGCGGCAATGACCACATGCTGCATCACCCGAAAAAGGAAAGGGACCGCCTCTTTGTGAGACGGCCCCTCTTCGTAGCGGGGGCAGGACTCGAACCTGCGGCCTTCGGGTTATGAGCCCGACGAGCTACCATCTGCTCCACCCCGCAATGGACCGCAAATGTATACTTTTTCCCTTCATGGCCAACAGTCCCTTCACAGAACCACCCGGAAGGCCATGGATGGCAGGGTGTTCAACGGTCCGGCACCACTGGCCAACTGTGCCTTGATCTCCTCGAAAAAGACCTGTTCACCGGGACGCAGGTCCGCGATCAATTCGCGCATTTGCGGGGTGAACGTGTTGGACGTCGACTCCATTTCCACCACCCGGGCACCCCGAACGGCCACGATCTTGAACCGCTTCACCAACCACGGCGCCTCAAAGTCGGTATCCACCATGCGGGCCACGATGCCTTGTGCGGCCATAAGCTCGGCTTTCCGGATGCGGTTGTCGCGCGGCGTTTTCCCACCAACTATGGGGAGCGGTGCCGGCAGGTCCTTCACCCGGAAGCGCATGGGCCCCACCCGGCGCGAACTGCCATCGGGCAAGATCACCGTGGCGAACACCTCGGCCGCATTGCCGGTCATGCCAGTGGCCACCCAGCCCTGTCCACTGCGCGTGATGCGTCCGGTGGAGATCGATGCCTGCACACGTTCAGCAGGCACGCCCGGCACTGAGAGCTCGATCGGATTGTCCACGCCCCGGTACAGCACGTTCATCTTGGTGGGCGAGGCCACCAGCAGCGGGGCCATCACCTGATAGGTGGTGGTGTACGGGATCTCCTCCACACCCTTGGGGCCCTCGAAGCGGATGATGCCTTGCACGCGCTGCTCACCGACCTGGTCGGCACACAGCCTCAGTTTGGCCTTGCCATCCGCTCCGACCGGCAGTTGGCCAGCTCCGGTAAGCGTTACGGTGGGCGCGTTCCGGGGATCGTAGGCCGCCAGGAACACATCGGCACGGAACGAGTCGCCCGCCATGACGAGGTTGGTCTGCGGGATAACCGCGGTGGTGAGCGTACCGAACTTGTAATCGGCGGCTTCCACGGAACGGTACAACCATTTCACCATGTCGTTCTCGGCACTGCGGATATCGGCCTGCAGCTTGGAAAGCGTGGCGATACCCGCGGCCAGCGGTACATCGTAGAAGTTGATGGACTCCCAGTTGTTCCATGTGCCCGAAGCATCGCGTCGGTCACCATGATCGAACAAGAGATCAAGCGCAGCGCTGAGCTCGGGGCCCCGCCCGGCCACCAACTGCTTCAGCGAATCGCGGAACGCTCCGATGCGATGCTTCAGATCGTACGCACCACCCGGCCCTTGGTGCGGAGCGGCAGGCTCGGGCCCGACCAACATGCGGGTGAGCACTTCGCGATCGTCCTTGGCATCAAGCGCCAGCAAGGCACGCAGCGTGTCCCGTCCCTGTGCATCGGTGCCCCGTAACAGGGCAACAGTAAGGCCGTCCGCTTGCGCGATCGCTTCGGTCTTGGTCCGTTCGATCAGCATCACCAGCGAATCGGACTGCGCCTTTACGCGCAGGGCCTGTGCGTGTGTGGTGCCGAACTTCTCGGGAAAGCGCTCTGCCGCATCGGCGAAGACCGCATACTCCAGTTGCGATCGTTGTGCATGCGCCTGCTCACTGCGCACCAGTTCGGCGTCCATGATGGCGAACGCGTCCAGCACCTCCTTGCTCACGTTCATCGCCAACATGGCGGTGAGCACGAGGTACATCATGTTGATCATCTGCTGCCGGGGAGGCAATTTCGTGCTGGCCATGGCATCGGTGTGTTGGAGCAGCACTGCGATATGCAACGCTGTATCACATCAATGCGCACTACGCGAACACGTAACGGTGCGCCTCGAGCGCGCAGGCTTAGTTCGCTTCCCCGAGCTCTTCCATCTGCGCCGAAGCTGCCTCCCATTCGCTCATCACGGCAGCGATGCGCTGGGCCAGTTCGCCAAGACGGTCGTAGCCGTTCTGGAGGCTTCGGCGGATAGGACGGCCTGAAGCTGAGCCCCGGCGAGCAGAACACCCCCAGGGGACCGTGCCTCCTCAACGAAACCACCTCAACCCGCGCTGGTGATCGCCACCGTTGCTCGTTCTACTCCACCACCACCTTCCCACCCGCCAGCCACCGCGTGCCATCGGTGAGGTGCAGGTAGTAGAGGCCAGGGGCGAGCGGCAAGGTGGCCAGTTGGCCAGTGCCTTGTTGAACACGCTCTTCGTGTACCTGCCTGCCCGAGGCATCCAGCAGCACCACGCGCAGCGGGCCGGTGGGTGTGAAGGTGGGCGGTGGCTCGAAGGTGAATTGCAAGGGCTGGCCTGCGGCCACCGGATTGGGCGCGATGCGCAGGTATTCACTCAGCCCAAGCGCCACTTCATCTATACCCACCGTATGGCAGCCCGGCACCAAACAGCCATAGCTATCCAGCTTGATAAGCCAGTTGTCTTGCTTGTAGGGTAAGGGGTCGGTCTGTCCTTGGAGGCTAACTCCACACATGACAAGCCCCCCATCACTGGTACTGCGTACAGAATAGGCAGCACTCTGTGCGCCATTGCTCGCGTAATGCCAGTACCGCCGCATCCACAAACTATCCAGGTTCTCATCCAATTCCCAGAGCAAGGTCGCGAAGTCGGGTTCCAGCCCCACTTGGTAGGCGCCCCCGACCAACCAGTAATGTCCAGCACCCTTGTACAGGGTGTGCACCGCTACCCCAAGTCTGGTGAAATAGTAGTCTTTTCTGACCTGTAGAGGGCCATTAGGCGCATACCTATACAAGCAGGCCCAGGATTCTTCTGTCAGCGGTGATGGATCATTTTTCCAAAGGCCGGCCATCAGCACTGCGCCTTCATCGTCAATCAAGGCCTGATTCCCGCCAGTTACGCCGTACAACCCATGATACCGCACCCACTGCACATTGCCCGCACTATCCGTGCGGATCACCACCGCCTCATCCTGCTGTGCGTTGCGCTGGCCACCGAGCACAAAGCCTCCACTGGGCGTCTCCCGTGCATTGTCAATATACTCCGCCTGCGGGTAGATCCGCTCCCAAAGGATGGTGCCGGTGCTATCCAGCCGGGTGATGCACCCGCCCTGCCCCGGCGGGGTGTTGGCGCACCAGCCGCAGTGCAGGAAGCCACCATCGGCCAAGGCGATCAGCTGGCGGGTGCCGTGAGTACCACTTATTACACTACTATCCGATTTAAGAAATCGCGTACACAACGTATCGCCTGAATTATTCCACCAATACAAATAAGTAACTTTGGGCGCCTGACCACCATAGGCCGTCATCGCACCAACATAACGATCACCGCTTATCGCGGCGATGGGGTCAATGATACCAGGGGA
>JBEICT010000240.1:0-4945 GCA_040383865.1 Flavobacteriales bacterium
AAGGTGGCCTACACGCCGGCCATGGCCGAGAGCGAGCTGATGGTGAAGATCCTGGGCAAGCAGGGCAAGAAGGAGCTTCCCTTCGATGCCATCAAGATCGCTGACGGTGTGATCACCACGCCCCTACTGGTGATGAGCGATGACAAGGTCCTGCTCGCCAAGGATGCCTTTGTTCGCATTACCGACCACACGCAGGACGCCACCATCAACTTCCTGGTGAATTCCAGCGTTGTGCGACCCGGTGAATTGAAGGATGCTGATGTGAAGGCAATGGCCGACTTCATCAAGGGCTTCGCTGCCAAAGGCAACATCAACATCCAAGGTTTGCTGGTGGATGCATGGGCCAGCCCCGAGGGCGAGCTCAGCCTCAACGAGAACCTGGCGACCGAGCGTGCGGAAAGCGCCTCCAAGTGGGCCAAAGGAGAGCTGAACAAGAACAAGGTGGAGGCCGCCAAGGCGGAGACCTTCTATACCCTGACCCCTCGCGGTGAGGATTGGGACGGTTTCAAGAAGGCCATGATGGGTACTACCGAGGTTCCCGACAAGGAACTGGTGATCCGTGTGCTGGAGATGTACCCTGACGTGAACAAGCGCGAACAGGAGATCAAGAACATGGCGGCCACCTACACCGAGATCCGTGACCATATCCTGCCCGCCCTGCGTCGCAGCGAAATGAAGCTGAACTACCAGATAATCGGAAAAACGGATGAGCAGCTGACGGCCATGAGCAAGAACATGCCCGACAGCCTGAACGTGGAGGAGCTGCTCTTCGCTGCCACCCTAACCAACGACCTGAACGAGAAGCTTCGCATCTACAAGGAGGTGGAGCGCATCTACCCGAACGATTATCGCGGTGTCAACAACGTGGGTTACATCTACATGCTCCAGAACAAGCTGGCCGATGCGGAAGCGCAGTTCCAGCGTGCCAACAGCATCAAGGACAACCCTGTAAGCACCAACAACCTCGGCGTGGTGGCCCGCCTGAAGGGCGATCGCAAGAAGGCCATGGAAATGTACCGCAAGGCGACCGCTGCTGGTCCTGAGGTGAAGTACAACATGGGTATCATCGATATCCAGAAAGGTGACTACGGAGCTGCCAATGGCAACATGAGCGGCAACAACACATTCAACGCCGCCCTGGCCAAAATGCTGGGTGGTGACGCAGCCGGTGCGCAGCGGATCTTGGAGCAGAGCACGGATAAGGATAGCGCCATGGGTCACTACCTGATGGCCATCATCGGTGCCCGCCAGAGCAACGGCGATATGGTCCGCAATCACCTCGCCATGGCTGTTCAGAAGGATGGCAGCCTGCGTGACAAGGCCATGAAGGACCTGGAGTTCCGCAACTTCAAGGGCCAGTTGGGTCTCTGATCCCGCTGGCACCTTCACATCGAAGCCCCTTCGTCACCCAGGCGAAGGGGCTTCGTCTTTCAGTACGATCGTTGGTCATCGGGATGCATTGCCTACTTTTCGGGCACCATTGGCGTCCATAATGCCCCCGATCGCGGCGAGCAGGATGCCTCTCCTGACCTTAATGAGACCGCTATGATGAACGCGACCGTTCTTGATTACAACACCCAGCGGGCGCAATTGCCGATACCCGAGTATGGGCGATTGGTGCAACGAATGGTGGACCATGTGATGGCCATCGAGGACAGGGAGCAGCGCACACGTCAGGCGCGTGCCATCATCCAGGTCATAGGTCGGTTGAACCCGCAGCTACGGAACAGTGACCATTTCGAGCGCACGTTGTGGGACCATCTCCACATCATGAGCCATTTCAAGCTGGATGTGGATGCGCCTTTTCCACCCCCTTCCCCCGAGGAACTGGTGAGCAGGCCGTTGCCGGTGCCCTACCCACGCTCGGAGATCCGCTATGGCCACTACGGCAAGCTCGTCGAACGAATGATCGCCCAATGCGCGGTCATGGACGAGGGCGCTGAACGAGAAGCATACACCCAGGTGATCGCTAACCTCATGAAGCGTCAGTTCCTTATTTGGAACCGCGATACGGTGCCCGATGCCGTGATCTTCAAGGACCTGGCCGAATTGAGCAAAGGCCGCATCCGCGTAAAGGAGGATATGCAGCTGGCGCATACTGCGGACCTGTTGCGCACCCAGCAAAGCGGACCCCGGAACGAAGTGGACCTGCGCAAACGCACCGGAGGAGGAGGAGGCAAGAAGCGCCATCGCAACCGGAAGAAGAACCGCTATTAGGACGAACGCTGCGAGGTCCTCAAGGCCTCGCGTTATGTCCGTTGAGGGCTCAGACGAGCGGTCGTATCACGTGTTCTCCAAGTGTTCGGCTCATCCGGGCACGAACACCAAGGCCCGGCAACAGCCCATTGTTAGTACCGCGTTGGACGGAGGTTCGGCACAAGCCTGCACGCAGTATTGCTTTGGACCACCGGTATCGGCAAATCCGCCCGGTGCATGCCCATGGGAAGCTTTCGCATTGAGGGAGGACGTCGATTGAAGGGGGATCTCGTGCCTCAAGGTGCCAAGAACGAGGCTCTGCAGATACTCTGCGCTGTTCTGTTGACCTCCGATCCGGTCACCATACACAACGTGCCCGACATTGTGGACGTGAACAAACTCATCGACCTGCTGAAGGCAATGGGCGTTGAGGTGGCGAAGCTCGGTGAGGGTAGCTTCCGGTTCCAGGCCAAGGCCGTGAACCTCGAGTTCTTCCTGGACCCCGAGTACAAGCGCATGGGCGGCAGCCTGCGTGGCAGTGTAATGGTGGCGGGCCCGGCGCTCGCCCGCTTCGGCCGGGGGTACATCCCCAGTCCTGGAGGGGACAAGATCGGCCGCCGCCGCATGGATACCCATTTCACCGGCTTCGAGAAGCTGGGTGCTGAGATCAAGTACGACGAGAACGATGGTTTCTACCGCGCTGAGGCCAAGCAACTGAAGGGCTGTTACATGTTGCTCGACGAGGCCTCGGTCACCGGCACCGCCAACATCGTCATGGCGGCCACGCTTGCGGAGGGACGGACCACCATCTTCAATGCGGCCTGCGAACCGTATCTGCAGCAGCTCTGCAACATGCTTGTGCGCATGGGCGCCCGCATCAGCGGCATTGGCAGCAACCTGTTGCACATCGATGGCGTGAAGGAGCTTGGTGGCACCGAGCATCGCATGCTTCCGGACATGATCGAGATCGGCTCCTTCATCGGCCTTGCCGCCATGACACGCAGCGAGATCACCATCAAGGACACGGGTTATGAGCACTTGGGGATCATCCCGGATGTCTTCCGGAAGCTCGGGATAACCGTGGAGCGCCGGGGCGATGACATCCACGTACCCCGCCACGAGCATTACACCATCGAGCCATTCCTCGATGGCTCCAACCGCGTCATCAGCGACCATCCCTGGCCGGGTTTTACACCCGATCTGTTAAGCATTGTGCTGGTCACGGCCACGCAGGCCAGCGGCCACGTGCTCATTCACCAGAAGATGTTCGAGAGCCGCCTGTTCTTCGTGGATAAGCTCATCGAGATGGGTGCGCAGATCACCTTGTGCGATCCCCATCGTGCACTGGTCATTGGCAAGGACTTCGAGAAGCCGCTTCGGGCCATTCGCATGACCAGCCCCGATATCCGGGCCGGTGTGTCATTGCTGATCGCTGCCATGAGCGCTGAGGGCACCAGCACCATCGATAATGTGGAGCAGATAGACCGCGGCTACCAGCGGATCGCCGAGCGCCTGAACGCCATCGGGGCGAACATCGAGCGCATCTCTTAGTGTTGCGGACGACCGGGCTGCCGACAGCATCCATAGGTCTGGCATGATGTTGGTCCATGGGGACGACGGTCCAGAACCTAACTTCGCCCCATGCAATTCAGCACCATCATGTCCAAGGCACGCATCATTACCGTTTCCGCGGTCGCCCTGCTGGCCATCTACGGGTTCACCGATCGCCTTCAGCGTACGGATGGTACCCAACAATCCTCTGCCAAGGTGGGTACCGGTATCGGGGATAAGGCTCCCGAGCTCGCCTTCATGAATGCCGATAGCACCAAGGTGCTGAAGCTGTCCGAGCTGCGTGGCAAATACGTGCTCATCGATTTCTGGGCCAGCTGGTGCCGTCCTTGCCGCATGGAGAACCCCAATGTGGTGGCGGCCTATGACAAGTACAACCAAGCCAAGTTCAAGACCGGCAAGGGCTTCGAGGTGTTCAGTGTGAGCCTTGATCGCAGCCGCGACTCCTGGAAGCAGGCTATTGCGGCCGATGGCCTGAAGTGGAAGTACCACGTCAGCGATCTGGGTTTCTGGAACTCCAAGGGTGCTCAGTTGTACGGTGTGAACTCCATTCCCATGAGCTTCCTGGTCGACCCCGCAGGCATCATCATTGCGAAGAACCTGCGTGGCATGGCCCTCCACCAAGAGCTTGACAAGTACATCAAGAGCCTCTGACGGAGATCAAGTTCCTCTTTCGAGCGGCCCCATTCCCCGGGGCCGTTCCTTTTGTGAGGTATCGATAACGGCTCCGGGCGGATAAGCGAATGCTGGGCGATCGCCTGAACGGCGCATGGTTCGGGTGTCGATCTTCCACGAGTACTGCCAAAAAGTCCCCGACCTTTGCGCCCCAATGTCCTAAATCCGTCTTGGCACCGTCCTTGACCCCTGCACGATGATCTTCAAAAAGCGCCAAAAGACCATGTCGGACCGACCCAACTTCAGTGCAGAAGCGGAAACTGCTGCCAAAGCGACGGACCATGCATTGCCAGCCGATGGCCAGGATGAACAGATGAAGGACGCCCTGACCGCAGCGAGTGAGGCTGCAGCCGAGCATGTGATGGCAGATGGTAACAACGAGGCCAGGGAGGATGTGGCTGAACTTGTTGCCCAACTGGCCGCGGCCAAGGCGGATGCTGCGGACCTGAAGGACAAATGGCTGCGTGCCAATGCCGAGTTCGATAATTACCGCAAGCGCACCGCC
>JBEICT010000241.1:0-4938 GCA_040383865.1 Flavobacteriales bacterium
GGCAGCGACTTCGGTGGCACCCGCAACGGCATGGTGGTGCACTGGCCCAAGGGCATCACTGCCAAAGGCGAGGTGCGCTCCCAGTTCACGCACGTGATCGACGTGGCGCCCACGGTCTATGAGCTCACCCAGGTGCCCGCACCCCGCATGGTCAATGGCATCGAGCAGGACCCCGTGGAAGGCACTAGCTTCGCCTATGCGCTGAAGGACGCGAAGGCTCCCGAGCGCCACACCGTGCAGTACTTCGAGATGTTCGGCAACCGCGCCATCTACCAGGACGGCTGGCTGGCACGCACCATCCACCGCGCGGCCTGGCAGCAGAAGCCGGCCAACACCCTGCAGAACGATGTGTGGGACCTGTACAACACCACCGAGGATTTCAGCCTGGCCAACAATCTGGCCGCGGCACAGCCCGAGAAGCTGAAGGAGATGCAGGCGCTCTTCATGAAGGAAGCGGAGAAGTTCCACGTGCTGCCCATCGACGACCGCCTGCTGGAACGCACCAACGCTGCATTGATGGGTCGACCCACCGTGATGGAGGGACGCAACACCATGGTATTGCGTGAGGGCATGCAGGCCATGGGCGTGGACATCTTCATCGACCTGCGCAACAAGGGCTACACCATCACCGCCGAAGTGGAGGTGGATGCCAAGGGCAACGGCGTCATCGTCTGTCAGGGTGGGCGCTTCGGTGGCCTGTCCTTCTACATCAAGGACGCGAAGCCCATGTTCACCTACAATTTCCTTGGACTGGGCTCCACCACCATCTCGGCCACCAAGCCACTTGCCGCCGGCAGGCACACGGTGGTCTACGATTTCGCCTACGAAGGACCCGGCATGGCCAAGGGCGGTGTGGGCACGATCACCGTGGACGGTGTGAAGGTGGGCGAAGGCCGCTTGGACAAGACCCAGCCCGGGATCTTCTCCGTGGATGACCTCGCCGATGTGGGCATGGACCTAGGCACGCCCGTGGGCAACTATGCGGTGCCCTTCCGCTTCAATGGGAAGATCCAAAAGGTGACGGTGGTGACGAAGGAGTGACCCGACCGCCCCACCCGAAATGAACTGGACGCACCGCAGGGTGCGACCAGTTCATTTTGAAGGCCCAACTCCGCTAAAAGCCCGGGTGCACTCCTACTTTCGTCACGCCTTCTAACCAAGCAATAGGACCATGACCACCACGCTGCGCATCGCGCTCCTCGTCCTCTCCCTCACCGGCTCCATCCTGGCCCACGGCCAGGCCGCCCTGCTGGTGCTCATCTTCGGCGAGAAGGCCGCATCGGAGAACTTCCACTTCACCTTGGATGCCGGTCTGAACCTGAGCAGCATGCCGGGCGTCAGTGGCACCACCCCGGCCAATGGTTTCTACTTCGGCCTGGGTACGTATATCAAACTGAATGACAACTGGGCCTTCACCCCGGAGTTCAAGCCCCTTTCACCGCGCGGCGGACAGGGCTTCGAGAACGCCTTCGTGGACACCACCGGCGTGGTGGGCAGCTACGAGACCCGCCTGCAGCTGGGCTACATCGACGTGCCCTTGCAGTTCCACCGCCGCCTCAGCGAACGCTTCTACGTGCGTGCGGGGCCGCAGATCAGTTTCCTCACCGGTGCCAAGCTGGCCACCACCGGCGACCTGGTGGGTGGCGATGAGTTCACCGTCACCGAGGACATCCAGGACCAGCTGGAGCCCATCGAGCTCTCGCTGCCCGTGGACCTGGGCGTGGTGTTCCAGAAACCACGCGGCCTCAAGGGCATCGATCTGCGCCTGCGCTATTGCATGGGCCTCACCGAGGTGTTCAAGGAAAATGCCGCGGGCATCTCCTCCACCAACAGCACCTTCCAGTTCTTCCTCAGCTTTCCTTTTGTGAACGTGGAGCCCTGAGGGATCGGTGGCGAAGGGAAGGAAGGGGAGGGAATGAAAAATGCTGAATGCTGGATCATTGGTGTCCGGGGAATACCGCACCAACTACCTGAACAGCTACTCCGTCAGGGAAAAGAGCAGGGGGCGATACCAGGGGGGCATTCCGGAGGGTTGGCTGATCACCGCCTGCGACCCGCCGTACGGCGGGTCGAAATGCACAACGCACCGTTCAACGCCCTTCGGGCTAATATCTGTGACCCCTTCGGGGTCTGAACCCACGTCGTTACTGGCCAGACCCCGAAGGGGTCACAGAAATTAGAAGAGGATGTGAAAGAGGGCTCCGACCCTGAAAGGGTCGCAGACGCTTCGCCATAAAATTTCCCCGGACAACAATGAATGCTGAATGGGTGCGGGCGCTTAGACCGGTGGTCCTCGGAGGGTGGTGCTTCGATGTGGGGCGGTGTAGGGAGGGAATGAAAAATGATGAATGTCGAATGCGTGCCGGCGCTTGGATCGGTGGGCCTCGGCGGGTGGTGCTTCGATGTGGGGCGGTGTAGGTGATCGCCCAGGGCGCCAGTGAATGCCTTCCGCCGATGAGCCTCTGAATGCACCCGCCGACCGCGCTCACGGCGTGGTGCTGCTGCTCAGGACCACGGTGGACACCTGCCGCGTATGCAGCGCCTGCACCGGCCGGTTGTTGGGCCCGATGCGCGAGGCGAAGGCCGCGATCTGGTCCGGGCTGGCCGTGATGCGGTCCTGCAGCACCAGCCACTGCACCTGCTCACTGCAAGGGGGCGTGGTCAATGAGCCGACGTAGTGGAAGGCCTTCTCCGTGGCGGGCAGGTGCATCTCCAGGTCCAGGCGTTCGTTCGCCACGCTCACCGTATCGCCCTTGGCGGCGGGCAGGTTGGCCACCAGCTTGGCGATGTTCGCGTTGGGCTTGCCCTCCTCGAAGAGGATGCTCACCACCGCGAAGCCACCCGCGCTGTCCTGGTGCACCATGTGCATCTCCATGGGCAGGTTCTTCCCATCCAGCGTGTGCTCGCTCGGGGTGTGGAAGTGGAACTGCTTCAAGGTGTACACCTTGTCATTGAGGGTGAGCGTGCTCCCCTCCTCCACCTTCACCTGGATGGTGTGCCCGTTGTCCACCAGCTCATCCACATGTTCGTGGTGCGCCAGCGAGAGGCCGGTGCTGCCGTAGTTGAACTTCCACGTGGCCCCCGTGCCCGCGGCACCGCTGGTGAGGGCGATGGGCGATTGGCCCACACCGTCCTTGCACAAGGCATACACGGGGCTCAGCGCTCCCCAGTTCATCGGTCCGGCCTCCCCTCCATAGCTCCAGTGCACCGGGCGCGTTGAAATTGCCGGTGGTCGCGTTGCCGCTAGCGTATCCGTGCGCTCCGCTATCGTTAGCTCCTCTTGTGCTGGCGTTGTCCCACATGATGCGCAAAGAAGGGCGGAGAGGAATAGGACGCTTAGGCCTAGTTGCACGGTCGGTCGTGTTTGCCGGTCAAAATATGACACTTCATCAACTGTTGATGCATCGTTACATCGTAACGTTCAGAAGGCCTCGTAGAAGGTGACATAGAACGCGCTGCTCTTGGTACCCACTCCGTAGTCGATGCGCACATTGCTGCGCTTCTCGGTCTCGAAGCGGATACCGAACCCCGCGTTGGGCAGCATGGACGGTATGGAGCCGATGTCCGTGGCCACGGCGCCCAGGCCCAACCACGAGGCGAAGCCCCAGCGGCTTTCCAACGAGCCTTTCTTGTTTGGCGTCTTTCTGTTGAACATGTGGCGATACTCGCCCATGGTGTAGACCATCAGCTCATCACGGTATTGGCCCCACACATAGCCCCGCATGTCCCATGGGGTACCGATCTGCGAGAGCTCCGTCCAGGGCACATCGCCCAGGCAACTGCGGCTGCGCACCTTCCCACGCCACGGTGTGGCGGTGCCCCACGGGCAGGTACTGCCGGTAGTCCAGGTCGATCACCCAGAACTCGGTGGTGCCACCCCAAAAGCGGCCGTAGTTGATCACACTGGCGTCCAGGAAAAGCCCTGTATAGGCGTTCACCGGCACATCGCGGCTGTCATACTCGAACACCGCGCCCAGACCCCGGTTGCGCGTGTTGGTCCCGTACTTGACGATGTCCTCATCCGCCGCCATCACCGGGTTGAGCTCCGTGGCTTCGGTGTTGGTGCCATCGTAGATGCCGCCCACGAAGAACTTGGGCTTGTATTGATGCATCACTTTGGCGTAGATCCGTTTCCAGTTGCGATGGTACAGGGAAGTGCTGTCGCTCTTGGGGGTCGCGCGCGCCTTGTCGTATCCCACACCGTAGTAATTGTCCGGCATGTCCTTGCTCCAGATCTCGCCCGTGATCCGCCATTTGTCATCGCGCAGGTAGAGGTTGGCCTTGACGGACAGCTGGGTGGATCCGTTGGTGCTCTTGCCATAACTGAACGGGATGGACGAGCGCAGCAACTTGCGGTCCTTGCGATCGAAGCTGAAGGTGATGAGGCCGCCGGCCGTGATCAGGAACTGCATTTCGGGCGTGTAGCTCGGCGCAACAAAGGGCACGAACTTCATGGGACCGGCCTCGAAGCTCAGCGCGCGCAGGGAATCGCTGTTGTGAAGCACTTCGCCGAGCGCCGTGTGCGGAATGGTGTCCCGGTCCGGCTGGGCATGGCCGAACAGGGCCACGAACAGGGCCGGCAGAAAAGCGAGGAGGCGCATCAAGAGGGGAATTCCTGAAAGCCGCGAAGTTAACGGAGGCTTGTGCGGCCGCACCTGTCATGGGTCATGAAGCGGCCGTCACTTTCAGCAACCTGACAACCGTCAGTCTTGCAGCGTTCAAGGCCTCTGTAGATTGGCACCTCGAAACCCCGAACATCATGCACGCCCTTAAGCTCAGCCTCGTCGGTCTAATGACCGGTTGCATCGGCACTGTAGCCCTTGCCCAATCGCCCCAGATCTCCGTGGGGGCGGAATTGTTGGTGCCGGTGGGCGACCTCGCCGAATCCGCTTCCTTGGGTTACGGCCCTGCCATCGGTTTCGAATATCCCACCTCACC
>JBEICT010000242.1:0-4937 GCA_040383865.1 Flavobacteriales bacterium
GCCGGTGTCATGGACCAAGGGGAGTATGGCATGTACGCCCCCAACCCGGACCATGACCAATGGGATGCCCAGTCACAGGCCCGACTGCAAGGGGTTTCTCCTGTAGCTGTATCGGTGAACTCAACGGTGAACGAGTGGACGCGTGATCTCACGGTAACGGTCTCGGTCAACTTCCAGACGGCCTTTAGTGGCGAGTTCACCCTCAACGCCTACCTGCTGGAGGACAATATGCCCGGTACCCAGAGCAATGCTTCGGCCAATTACGTGCATGAGCAGATCGTGCGCGATGTAATGGGAGGGACACTGGGTGTTGCAGGTGTGGTGCCCGCCTCACCGGTCGCTGGTACGGTATACAGCCACACCTTCACGCGTAGCGTTCCTGCGGAATGGGACATCAGCAACCTCCGGGTGGTCGGTTACATTACTCATCGGCAGGGTTCTTCGGCGTATACCCTGAACGTGGCCAAGGGCGGTCTGCTCCCGGTCGGCATTGATGAGGGAGCCTCCAGGAACAGACAATGCCGCATTTCGCCCAATCCTATGGTGGACCACTTCTTCGTGGATGTACCGGAACTAGCCGGCAAGGCCGCGCTTACGTTGCTTGCGGCCGATGGTCGGGTGGTGCTTGAACAGCACGTGGCGCTGGTGTCCGGTTCACCGGTCCGGATCGGTGACCTGGAAGACCTTCCGGCAGGGACCTACCAGGTCCGAATTGCAACGGCCAGTGAGGAACGCCACGGCCGCGTGGTCAAGTTGAATTGATACAGGTGTGAAAAGAGATCGCCCCGTCCACTGGATAGCGGACAGGGCGATGGGTCCCGCGCGGTGTTCAGCCCTCACTGCGCCGGCGCGGGGTCAATGGTCCGAGAGGTCCAGTAGCGAAATGATGTTCGGCAGCGTTGCAGGCACTGGTTGACGTTCGGACCTGTTCTGCACGGTCGTGTTCGCGGGTGCGGAAGACCTGTCTTGTTCATTTCCGTTCGGCAGGGGAAGGTCATCGGGGATGTCCTCCGGCCGCACACTGCTGCTGAGCCCATTGGTGGTCATGGTCCAAGTGCGGCCCACCATATCCTCGTCCCACGTGTTGGTCACGTTCTTCACGTCGTCCAACAGAAAGCCCACACCACCTTGGAAATGAACGGCGCGTCCAACGGGTACCTGCACCACGAAGCGCACGTACTGGGCTCGAAGTTTGTCGTTGGCCGGTATGTTCACCCATGGTGAGAACAGCACCAGCGAGTCCTGTTGCGCATAATTGTAGTGGATGTGACTGGCCCGTGCTGTGGCCATCTTGTCGCTCCGGCCATGGCCCCGGCGATGTACCAGTAGGTGGAACAGGCTGTCGGGGCTGGGTTTCACGTCCAGTTCGGCCCACGCGATGTGGATGCTGTCCGGTGTCAACCGAAGGCCGTCCATGTCCCAGTCCACACGGCCATCATCGAGTTTCATGCTCCAGTCATGTCCCAGGCCACGCATGTCGTCGGCACCGAGGTACAGGGTCTGGCCTGCTGGCTGGGCCAGAGGGACCTCTTCAATGATGCGCTGATCGTGGCCCATGTCGTTGCCCAAGCGAATGCCGATGATGATCACCACCACCATTGCGGCCATCCATGCAGTGCCCATCATCCAGCCCATCCACTGTGGTGCGCGCAGGCCGGTGAGCAGGCGCAGCCCGCCAATGAACGCCCCGATAGCTGGGATCAGCGCAAGCAGCACGAAGCAGATGGTGAACCACATGCCTTGTTGTGCGCTGTCGAACACCACGGAGGCCAGGTCGAACATGGCGATATCACCAAGGCCAATGATGCTGTCGTAGGTGATGGTGCCACCGCCAATGAGCAGCCCCAACAGCGCGATGGTGATCGCTGCGCCACCTATGAGCATCAGGAAACCGACGAACTTGGCAAGGACCCCGACAAAGCCCTGGGCGAACCGCTCGACCCCGCTGAAGGCTTCCCGCTGGCGTTGCCGACCCTGTTCGCTGGACCATTTGCGGCCCAGTTCATCGGCTTCGCGTGCCATCTGCTCAGCTCCGCGTTTCATCCGGTCGGCACCTTCTTCGAAGGCCCGCTTCAGGTTGTCCACCGTAACGGGTTCACCTTCCATCATCAGCCGCTCCGCAGCGCTGTCAGCCATAGGGACGAGGATCCACAGGATGAGGTAGATGAGAATGGGGGAGCCCAGGCCGAAGATGAACAATACGATAAAGAGAATGCGCAGCCATAACGGGTCTGTACCGAGGTAGGCCCCAATGCCGCCCAGCACTCCGCCCACCCACTTGTCTACCGGATGCCGGAACAGGCGCTTGCGGCCGGAGCCCTGCTGGAAGCCGGGGTCTTGTTGCGCGCCTGTCGGGCCTTGGTCGTTCGCGCCTTCGCTGGCATAGTCCTCGGGACGGCCCATGGTGCGCATGACCTGCTCCACGTCGGCAATGGTCACCACGCTGCGCGTACCGCCCAGTAGTTCGGTGAAGAGCTCCGCGATACGGGCCTCGATGTCCGCCATGATCTCGTCGCGACCTTCGGTGCTTGCGAATTGGCCTCGAATGGTGGTGAGGTACCTGCTCAGTTGCTCATAGGCGTCCTCCTCAATGTGGAACACCGTGCCGCTGATGTTGGCTGTGAGGGTCTTTTTCATCGGTCGTTCGTTAACGCGTCCTGCGGGTGGTCTTTTTTACGGCGAGGCTCAGTTCGTCCCAGGTCTGGTCCAGTTCGGCGAGGAACTTCTCGCCCAAGGGGGTCAGGGTGTAGTACTTGCGTGGTGGACCCGAACGCGATTCCTCCCAACGGTAGGTGAGCAGTCCGGCGTCCTTCAGACGGTTCAATAGGGGGTAGAGCGTGCCTTCCACCACGATCAACTTGGCCTCCTTCAGTTTGGCCAGGATGTCCGAGGGGTACAGCTCTCCCTGCGAAAGGGTGCTGAGGATACAGTATTCCAGCACGCCTTTCCGCATCTGTGCCTTGGTGTTCTCGACGTTCATGCGTCCGGTGTTCTGTTGCGGATGGTACTTGACGATGCAAACATATATGCAAGGGTTGGTACTATGCAAAGCAAAGTACTATTTAGTGATGAACGGTATTGCGGAGTGGATGAGCGGTGTCATCCTGCGCATGCATCGGACCGGGCTATCTTCGGCCCAAAGGGGAGGTCATGCGAAAACACCTGTGGAAAGTCCTGTTGATCCTGGTGCTGGTGCTCGGGGTGGTGGGATACGTGCGTTATTACTGGGTCTTCGGCACCGGCGTGAAATCCGGAGAGCTCAATTACATCGTGCACAAAGGGGTCCTGTTCAAGACCTACGAAGGCAAGATGATCCAGACCGGCATTCGCAGCCAGAACGGTACGCTGGAGAGCTTCGAGTTCCTGTTCTCAGTGCAGGACCCCCATGTTGCCCAGGAGCTCATGGTGAACAGCGGCAACCAGTTCAACCTGCATTACCGGGAGTACCTGGCCTCCTTGCCATGGCGTGGTCACAGCAAGTTCGTGGTGGACAGCATCGTCTCCATGAAACAGGTGCACCGGTAGGGGCTTTGCTCACGGACGTGTTCGAATAACCGCAGCTTGGGCATGTCGGAGAGCCACTACGAACCATCTCGCAAAGGGCGCAGGTCACGTTCGGCCCCACGCCCGCTGCAGGGTAGCGTATGGCAGCGGTTCGTTGCCGACCTGAAGGATGTACGGGAACGGTATATGAAACGGACCTCCACACCGCACAAGCGTTGGGTGGCGTTCCTGGTGATCGGTGGTGCCTTGTTGCGCGCCTGGATGCTGTTCCAGCCCATTACGGCCGACGAGGCCATGGGGTATTTGCGTTTCGCCACCCTACCGGTCGGTCAGCTTGTCGGGGACATGGGCCATTACACCAACCATGTTCTGCACACGCTGCTGGTGAAGGCCAGTACAGGGCTGTTCGGCGTGTCGTCGATATCCGTGAGGCTCCCCGCATATCTCGCCGGAGTGCTGGTCATGCCGTTGTTCTACCTGTTCGTCAGGGCCATGTTCAACCGCTACATCGCGCTGATGGCCTTGGCGTTGGTGGCCGGTTCCGGTGGACTGGTGGAGTACTCGGCCCTTTCCCGTGGCTTCAGCCTGGCCTGGTTGTTCATGGTGATGGCGTTGCTGGCGGGCAGGCATTTCATCAAGGAGGACAACCTCGTCTCCGGACTGGTGATGGGCCTGTGCGCTGCACTTGGGATATGGTCCGTGCCAACGGCCATGTACGGCATACTGATGGTCTACATCTGGGTGCTGCTCTCGCTGTTGGTCAATTATGAGCGTTCGTTGGACGGACGCTTGTTGCGGTTGGGCCTATCGTTCATGTTGACCTTGGTCTTGGCCGTGCTGTTCTATTTGCCGGTGATCATGGACCAGGGAGTGGAACAGGTCTTCCGGCACGGCGATCATTCCGAACGGAACTGGGGCCGATTCGCGGCAGGTCACGCTGATGCCGCCTTGAACGTTTGGGTGTACCTCTCGGAGACCGCCACCATTTGGGTGGCCCTATTGGGTTTCGCAGGTCTGGTGCACGCGGCCTATATCTCCACCAAGTTCAGGACCTTGCTATTGGCCATGTTCCTGGGAGCAGTGCCCATGGTACTCGTCATTGCCGATGTGGGGCAGCCTCGGAAATGGCTTTATACCCTCTTCATTTTCCACTTGAGCTCGGCCATTGCGCTGTTCTACCTGCTGAAGTTCCTGCAGGAAAGGGTGTTCCCTTCGTTGGGCAAACGGGAGCGTTCGGCGGCCGCAAGTGTTCTGTTGTTCATCGGTCTTGGGTTCGCGGGTGCACGGGTCATTGTGGACAGGGTGCCACGCGAGCAGGAAGTAGTGCGGCTGGTGGCACAGGTGCGTCCGATGTTGGAGGCCGGCGACCGCGTGGTGGGCGAACCCCGGACCGATGCGGTGGCCAGGTTCATGCTTCGGTCCGAAGGTGTCCC
>JBEICT010000243.1:0-4919 GCA_040383865.1 Flavobacteriales bacterium
AGGTGGGCGGCGACCACTACGACCTCATCGCACTGGCCGACGGCACCTATGTGGCCTGCGTGGCCGACGTGAGCGGCAAAGGCATGGCCGCCGCACTGCTCACCAGCAACTTCCAGGCGAACCTGCACGCCGCCGTGCGCCACGCCACCGACCTGGTGGACCTGGTACACGACCTCAACACCAAGGTGTGGGCCAATGCCCGTGGCGAGCGCTTCATCACCTGCTTCATCGGCCACATCGACCTCAAGGCCCGCCGCATCCGCTACGTGAACGCGGGCCACAACGACCCGCTCCTGCACAGCAGCGCGGGCATCACCCCCCTGCACACCGGCAGCATCGCCCTCGGCATGATGCCCAAGCTGCCCTTCCTGCAAGTGGGCGAGGCCGACATCCCCGCCGGAAGCACCCTGCTGTGCTACACCGACGGATTGGTGGAACAGGAAGATGCGCACGGCAACGACTTCGGCACCGAGCGCCTGCACCACTTGCTGCGCGACCTGCACGCCGCCTCGCCCAAGGACATCAATGAGGCCCTGCAAGGCGCCTACGAGGCCCACCGCGCCGACCAGCCCTACCTGGACGACATCGCGGTGCTGACGTGCAGGTTGAAGTAGTGAACGAGCGAATCAAGGGGTTGCAACAATCCCGTTGCCTTTGACCGGGTTCTTCAGGTCCAGCAGCACGATGATGGCGGTGAAGGCCCAGAAGGGCACCGAGGCCTTGTCGGTATCGAGGAAGTTGTTGAGCGCGCCGTGCAGGTAGTAGGTGACCAGGCCCAGGTAGGTGGCGGCGAGCATGCGGCGGTCGGCACCATCGGGCAGGCGGTAGTAGAGTCGCAGTGCTGTCCAGGTGGTCACCACGATGAGGGCCAGCATCAGCAACATGCCGAACACGCCCTGCTCGCTGAGGGGGCCCAGGTATTCGCTGTGCGCGTTGCCCTGCACACCGAAGTTGGTGCTGATGATGGTGCGGTCCTCGCTGGCCTGGAAGGGCGCGTACTGGAACATGTAGGTGCCCGGCCCCCAGCCGAACACGGGCCGTTCCTGCCACATGCGCATGGCCGAGTTCCAGCGGTTGATGCGCTCCAGGTTGCTGGCATCGCTGCTGATGTTGGAGATGGAGCGCACGTGCTCGCCCAGATCGTCCGATGATTCCTCGCGGTTGCGTTCCAGCGCGATGGTGATCTGGTCCTTGTTCACATAGTAGAGGCCGCCGGTCACCAGGGCCATCGCCAGCAACGCCCACACGGGAATGCGCAGCTTCAGCACCAGGAAGAGGGCCAGCGCGCCCACCAGGCTGAGCCATGCGGCACGGGTATAGGAGAAGATGAGGCCCGTAACGAGCAGCGCCAGCATGAACACCGCCACCCCGCGCCGCGTGCGCGTGTAGCCCGGCAGAAAGAGCGCCGTGACACCGAAGGGAATGAAGAAGGCGATGAGCGCACCGTAGCTGGTGTGGTCCTTGAAGAAGGGGCTCATGACCCAGTGCGCGGGATCGTGCGCGAAGTGGAACTGCGCATGGTGGATCACGGTGTAGGTGATCACAATGGCCAGGCCGGCGAGGTAGGCCCAGATGAAGCGGTGCCAGTTGCGTTCATCGCGGAACAGGCGCGTGGCCAGGAAGAACATGGTGCTCACGAACCACAGCCGCGCGGTGAAGTACTTGAACGACACCATGGGCATGCTGCTTGGCACAATGCATACGAGCATCCACACCAGCTGCGCCACGATGACCCAGGTGATGGGATGCTTCCACACCCGCGGATCGATCACGTCGCGTTCCAGGGCCATCTTCAACAGGAAGAGGAGCATGAGGCCCACCAACAGCGGCTCGGTGGGCAGCGCGATGCCGATGCCGCCCAGGTCCAGTTCCTCCAGGTTGATGGAAAGCGGCGTGGCGAAGGCGATGAAGAGCACCAGGCGGTCCACGGCGGCCACCATGGCCCACACCACCAACAGCACGGCGGGAAGCGCGTTCAGCCAGTAGATCTCGTTGGCCACCAGCACGGCATTGAGCAGCACGAAGACCACGCACGTGGCGGCGATCCATTGGGCTTTCAGCGCGTGCAGCATGGGCCGGGCTCAGGCGCGCGTGCGGCGATCATCACGCCACAGCAACAGCACGAAACACAGGAACAGGGCCGAGAACGTGACGGACGAAACGATGACCCAGCGCACGGGGAACACCTTTTTGTCGCTCACCTCGGGGTACACCACCACGTTGGTGTAGGTCAGCTCCTTGGTCACATCGTTCACCACCTTCTCATACTCCGTGAGCAGGCGGTCATAATTGCCGCGGAACAGGTCGCTGAGCTCGGTGAGCTGGCGGAACTCGCCGCCCTTCTCCTCCATGTCGCGGATCATCTTCAGCACGGCGTCCTTCTGCGCTTGGGAGGCGCCGCTGCTCAGCATGCGCACATAGCCCTTGGTCAGTTCCTTGGCCTGTGCATCGTAGCTCAGCATGCCGCTGGTGCGACGCAGGGTGTCCAGCCGCACCTCCACGGAATCGAGCTTGTGCCGCTCGTGGGCCAGCGCGCGCTCAGCGATCTGCAGCACCTCCTTCGACTTCTCGCGCTGCAGGCGGCGGGCCAGCAGGTTCACCTGCTTCAGCATGCCGTTCACCAGGTCGCGGGCACGCACGGGCTTCTCGTCCACGATCTCGATCTGCACGCTCTCGAACCGCGTCTTGGTAATTTCCACACGGTCGTTGAACTCGTTGTAGAGGGCGAAGTAGCCGCCGTTCGCGGTGGTATCCACCTCGTACACCTTGGCCAGATCGAACTGCCTGATGAGGCTGTCGCGGATGCTGTTGCTCTCGAGCAGCTGCAGCAGCTGGTCGGTGCGGGTCTCGATGCTGTAGCTGTTCAGGTTCACCGGGTACACCGTGGCGGTGCTCATGTACCTGGGCTTGATGAAGGTGGGGCCGCTGAAGATGCCCGACAGCGTGGCCGCCGTAAGGCCCACCACCACGAACAGTCGCCATTGGCGCTGAAGAACGGGCAGGAAGCCGCTGAAGTTCACTTCGCTGCTCATGCGTTGCGGATCTTTTTCACGTTCTCCTGCACCACGATCAGCAGCAGGGCCAGCAACAGGGCCGCAATGACGCTGATGGCCACCACCAGCCAACGGATGGGATAGGCCTTCTTGTCGGCGGGCTGGGCGCGGTTCACCACGAACTTGTGGGGCAGGTCGCTCTCCAGGTCGGCCTGGGCCTGCTCCTGTTTCATCTTCAGCACGCTGAGGCGCTTGGTCTCGTTGAAGAGGCGGTCCTGCAGGGTAACGTAGGCCCCACCGTACTGCGCCAGCACTTTGAACCGCTCCTCGAACTCCTTCACGGCACGCTGGTCGCCCTTCACAATGGCCGCGCCCAGGTATTCGTTGTAGCGCTCGGTCTGTGTGTGGTAGTCGTGTACGCCGAGCTCACGCAGGATGCGCATGCTATCGGCCATCTGCCGGATGTCCGCCTCCAGTTGCTTCACCTTCGTGTCCACCAGGCGGAACCCCTTCTCGGCCCGCTCCTGCGCCATGTCCTTCCACACGCTGTCCACCTGGTCGGCGATGTAGTTGGCGATATCGGCCGCGCGTTCGGCCTTGGGGTCCAGCACTTCCACGCGCACACTACTGAACTTGGTGTACTCGAACTTGATGTGGTCCTTGAAGGCCTCGGCCAGTTCGGAGTTCTTGTGCTTGCTGTCCGACTTGATCTTGTACACCTCCATCAGGTCGAACTTCCGGGCCACGCGGTCGCGCACCTTGTCGGAGTTCAGCATCTGGAGCAGCTGCTCGCTGTCCTCCTCGTCGCCGAGCGCCAGGATGTCGTCGCGGCCGGTGGTCTGCTCGTTCAGCAGGGCCTTGGAGGCCGAGTTGGTGATGGCGGGGAACATGATCACCTCGCTGCGGTAGAGGGGGGTGATGACGTAGGCCGCCACCACACCTGCCACGAGACCGAGCGCTGTAATACCGATGATGAGCCGCCTGCGGGCCCAGAGGAACAGGACCAGGTCGAACGATGCCGGGCCTTGTCCCGAGTTTGCTTGCTGCATGTGCGTTTCCGCTGAAAAGAGGGCCTAAAGTAAGGGTTCGGTCCGTGCGGACGGGCCATTAACGGCGGGCCGGGGCCGATAGTATGGCCGCCCACCACAGCGTACCTGGATGGCACGGTACACCTGATACCCTGAGCCAAGGCCCCTGGCCTCGCCCTTCGCAATGCACTGAACAGCGAAGAACACCTATCGCCCGCGCTGCAACAAGGCCTGCACCTGCGGTAGCGAGAGCACATCCAGAAGGCACGTGGCCACTGCTGCCACCACCGCCAAGGCGCCAAAGGCCATGGCCTGCGACCCGAGGCCCATTGCCGTACCACCCATCCACCAGGCAGCGGCCACCAGCACCACGGCATACACCAGTGCGCCGAGCACCACGCGCCCCACACCAGGAAGCCTGCGCGACCGCAGCACCAGCACCACCTGCAGCAGGGCCGTGCCCACCTGGGTGACCAGGCTGGCCCAGGCCGCACCCTCGGCCTTCCACAGCGGGATAAGCCAGAGGTTGAGGCCGATGTTGACCAGTGCCCCGGCGGCGGCCATGCGGTTCAGCAAGCGCAGATCGCCGGCGGCGGTGAGCAGCGTACCGAACACGTAGGTGGTGCTCACCGCCACGAAGCACCACAGCAGCAGCGCAAAGGGCATGGCGGCCGCGGTGGTATCCTCGCTGTAGCGCAGGTCCAGCACGGCACCCGCGTTGAAGGCACCGAAGACCGCCACCGCCAGCGAGCCCGCCAGCAGCAGGCGCCAGGCCAGCAGGGTCAGGGGCGCCACATCCTCCCTGGCCTTCAGCATGCGGCTGAAGATGGGCAGCAGCAGTCCGGCGAAGAGGTAGCCCAACATGTTCAAGGCCTCCACGAAACGGAAGCCCTGCGCG